>JBBIJC010000070.1:0-12962 GCA_037446165.1 Hydrogenophilales bacterium
TTCAACTCGTAGCGCACCCGGATGTGAATCAGCGCCCTGACCGGTTGGCCATTCTTCTGAGCCGGCTCGAAATGGGCCTTTTTGAACGCAACGAGCGCCGATTCGTCGAACACGCCAGGCGGATTACCCTCTTCCACCTCGACCGCCTGAACCACGCCGAACTCGTCCACCTTGAGCTTCAGCTTGACTGTGCCCTGCTGGCCACGGCGGGCCGCGTCCGGCGGATAGATGGGGTTGATCGCCTGGCTGGCCCTGGGCTGGACGTCGAGCTGTCGTGCCTCGTACCAGTTGGTGTCGACCATGACCGGGACGCTGGGCAGATCGGCCGATGTGCTGATAGACGGCCTGACGACCGAATCCGGGGTGGTGCTCGTGGTGGTTGCTTGCGGCTTGGCATCCGGGGCTGGCGCAGGCTTGGCGCTTTCGATCGGAGCGGGGACTGACGGCACCGCCAGTTGCTGGGCGAGGGCCAAGGCTAACGGCTGCGGCATCAAAGCCGGCGCCGACTGATCGGATGGCTGGACTTGCTGAGGCGGAGGGACTGGCGCCGCCACCGGATTGGGCGACACCAGTCGGGCATTGATGACCATCGCCGCGTGCGGCACGGGAAAGCTGCGCGGCTGAACCAGCATGACCACAGCCACATGCAGGCTCAGAGACAGCAGCAGCATGCGGGCCAGGGGCTGCTGTCGGATGTGCTGCCAGGCAGCCTGGTAGTGGAATGCCGGCATCCCGTCCATCACAGCGGGCCGTCTCGTGACGGCCTTCACCCGTTATTATTTCCCGCCGGCCTCATCGAGCATCTGCGCCAGTCGATCGGCGGTCGTCAGCCCTGGAATGCGCTTGCCATTGGAGAGGATGATATTGGGCGTGCCTTGCACATGCAGCTTCTCGCCCAGCGCCAGGTTGTCCTGAATCGGGTTCGCGCAATCATCCTTGCCTTCCGGCACCTTGCCATTGAGCATCAGGTCATCCCAGGCCTTGACCGGGTCGGGGCTGCACCACACCAGGCGGCTCTTGCGTGCGGAATCGGTATGCATGGGCAACGGATATTCGAAGATGTAGATGGTGACGTTGGTCAGCTTGGCCAGTTCCGGCTCCAGCTTCTTGCAGAACGGGCAATCCGGATCGGAGAACACCGCCATGCGCCGCTTGCCGTCGCCCTTCACGATCTTGATCGCCTGCTGCAGGGGCAGGCTGTCGAAACCGACGACGGTCAGCTTGTCGATCTTTTCCTGGGTCAGGTTACGCTTGGTTGCGGTCTCGACCATGATGCCGTCGATGACATACTTGCCGTCCTTGTCCGCGTAGATGATGTGGTCGCCATCCACCACCACCTCGTACAGGCCCGAGATCAGGCTCTTGTTGATGCTATCGATCTTGATTCCGGGGAACCTGGATTCCAGGTTTTTCTTGATCTCGCCTTGCCCCGCATCGCACGCGGAAGTCAGGAACAGGGTGAGCAGCAGGGAAATAATGATGCGCATGAGGTCTCTCTATCAGGTTATTGCACGGCATGGCGCATGAGCGCCTGTTTCAGCCAATCCTGGCTGTTGGTCAGACCCAGTCCGGCATTGCGCAGTCCGCGCAGGGCCGGGTCGGGGGTGGTGAACAGTTTTTTCAAACCGCCCGTAGTGAACTGCATGGAGGCGACATCTTCCATCCGGCGCACCGCATAGGCTTGGAGCCGGCCGATGTCGCCCGGGTTCCCGCCGGACGCCAGCAGCTCGGTCAGCAGACGGCAATCCCGGAAGCCCAGATTGACGCCCTGCCCGGCCAGCGGATGCACGGTATGGGCGGCATCACCGATCAGTACCAGACCCGGCCGCACCCATTCCCTGGCCCGGCGGATCTTGAGTGGAAAGGCGGCCTGGGGCGTGATTTGACGCAACCGACCCAGAACGCGGTGTCCGGCCTCGGTCACGTCGGCCGCAAAGTCCTCGGTCGATTGCGCCATGCGTGCCGGCACCACGTCTTCATGGGTGGACCAGACGATGGAGATACGATTTCCCGGCAAGGGCAGATAGGCCAGGATGCTGTCCTGCCGGAACCATTGCCAGGCGATGCCACGATGCGGCCTCTCGATCTCGAAGTTCGCTACCACGCCAGCCTGATGCTGATCGTTCAGGGTGATGTCGATGCCGGCCTGTGCGCGCAGCCAGGAACTGGCTCCATCGGCACCGATCAGCAGATTCGTTTCCAGTTGCCGGCCATCGGCCAGATGCAAGGTATGGCGCACTGAGCCCCAGGTCACCGCCACCGGTTCAACCGCGATCATTTCCAGGTTGTGTGCCGGGCTCGCTGCCTGCCACAGGGCATATTGCAGACGCCCGTTTTCGGCGATCCAGGCCAGTTCCGGCAGACCGGTTTCCAGTGCATCGAAATTCAGTTGGCCGCCGTCGTCGCCAGCGATGCGCATGGCGTGGACCGCCTGCGCCCGGACCGGATCGGACCAACCGCCCAGCGACTTCAGCCAGTTCACGTTGCCAGGGCTGTAGGCATAGATGCGCGCATCCCAGTCTTCCTTGGGAGTCTGCGGAGGCCTCGGTTCGACCAGAGCGATGCGGTAAGGGGAATTTTTCAGGGCCAGCGCCAGCGCCGTGCCAGTCAGGCCGCCGCCAATGACAATGATATCGAATCGTTCCATTACGCCTGCGCTCCAAACATCATCTTGCGCGCGAACAGGTTTTTCAGCGGCGGCACGGCATCCATGGCGGTCAGCGCCAGCCCGCGGATCTGGGATAGCCCAGGGAGGTCGTTGGCAAACACGTCGACCAGAATATCGGTCATGGCGATGCCGCCGCCCACGTCCCAGCGCCGATGCTTGCGGTATCTGGTCAGGAAAGCGGCGTCACCCAATTCATCACGCGCTGCGTCCAATATGGTCTCGGCCAGCCACCAGGCATCGCGCAGGCCCAGGTTGAAGCCTTGTCCCGCGACCGGGTGCAGGGTCTGGGCGGCATTGCCGATGCGGACCAGACCGGGCTGATCGCCGGCCGCACTGGTCACCAGTCGAAGCGGGAAGACCGAGCGCGGGCCGGCCGTCAGGAATCGTCCCTGACGGTCGCCAAAGGCCGCCTGCAGTTCAGTCAGGAATGTGGCGTCATCCCATTGCATGCGGGCATCGACCTGGTCCGCCTCCGTGGTCCAGACCAGGGCGTATTCGTCGCCCAACGGCAGCAATGCCATGGGACCGCGTGCCGTGAAGCGTTCGTAGGCGCGTTGGCCATGCGGCATCTCGGTCCGCACCGTGCAGATGATCGCGCTCTGTCCGTAGTCCTTGACCTTGACCTCGCCCGGCAGGCTCTTGCCGCCATCGGCCAGAACCAGCAGGCGGGCCGTCAACGTCCGCGCCGTGCCGGCCTGTTCGTATTCCACCAGGCCACAGCCGGAGGCCGGCCGCACCGCCGTGACCCGGGCGCCGGTAATGAGTGCAGCCCCGGAATCCGGCAGGCCGGCGGTCAGGGCCGCGTAGAGGTCGCCGTATTCCGTGGTGTAGCCGAGGGCCGGTACAGCCAGTTCCTTCGCCTCCAGGACAGCGCGGCCAAAACCACCGCACTGGGATACGTGGATGGTCTCGATCGGTGTGGCCTTGGATTCGAGCCGCTGCCAGGCATCCAGCCGTTCCAGGATCAGGCGGGTGCCTTGCGACAGGGCCAGGGCGCGGGGGTCGCGCGCGGCGAATTCGGCCTTCGCTTCAAGCACGGCGACGGACAGGCCGCTGCCCTTGAGCGCAATGGCGAGCGCGGCGCCGACCGGGCCGCCGCCGATGATGGCAATGTCTGAGTGGGCGGGCGTCATAGGCTGAATGGATTCAGGACCGGGATGCCGCAACCGCGGAAGTCATCCTCGTTGCGGGTCACCAGGGTCAGGGCATAAACCTGCGCCGTGGCGGCGATCATCATGTCGGCCTGGCTGCGCATGATGCCCCGCGCGGCAAAGGCGCCACGCAGTTCTCCGGCGCGGCGGGCAATCGCCTCGGTGACGGGCAATACCGGATGACGATGCAGGAAGCTGTCGAACCAGGCGTCGATGCGGGCATTGGGCCGCCAGGACAGGCCATAGGCGATTTCATCCACGGTCACGGCCGAAATCGAAAAAACGGCCAGCACATCGGCCCAGGCCAGTACACCGGCATTGGGCTGGCGGCGGACAAGCTCGCTGATGACATTGGTATCAACCAGCATGAGCCTCGCCTTCCAGCATGTCGGCAAAGACATTGGCCCGATCCTGACGCAGGGGCAGGTCCAGTTCGTAGTCGGTTTCTGCCGCGATCCGGCGCAGTTCAGCGAACTCGGCGCCCAGCGTGACCGGCGCGGCCTGCTTGCGCCAGGCCTCAAAGGCCTCGTATTCCTTGGCGTCGACCAGCACGGCGACCCGTTCGCCGCGATTGTAGATGGCCTGCGGTTCCTGGGCCGTAAGCCGGATGACTTCCGAAAAACGCTGCTTGGCTTGAGCGATGTTCCAGGTCATGGCGCACCTCGATCATGTCTATCTAATGTAATCATTATGACCATGTTCAAAGTACTCGTCTAGCGGCGAAGCCTGCGCGCCATGAGGCGCTCGATCTCCGCCACGGTCTTGGGTGTGCTCGCGGTGAGCACTTCGCAGCCGGATTCCGTCACCAGCACATCATCCTCGATGCGGATGCCGATATTGTTCAGCCGTCTCGGCACGCCTTCGCCCGGCCGGATGTACAGGCCCGGCTCCACAGTCAGGACCATGCCCGGTTCGAGCTTGCGCCATTCGCCATCGACCTTGTATTCGCCAGCATCATGCACATCCAGACCCAGCCAGTGGCCGGTGCGGTGCATATAGAACGCCCGGTAGGCGCCAGATTCAATCAGGTCATCGACCCGACCCTTGAGCAGTTTCAGGTCTTTCATGCCCTGGACCAGCACGCGCACGGCCGCATCGTGGGGAGCATTCCAGGTGTTGCCCGGCCTGACCTCGTCGATGGCCGCCGCCTGGGCCGCCAGGACGATTTCATAGGCGTCCTTCTGGGCCGGACTGAACCGGCCATTGACCGGGAAGGTGCGGGTGATGTCCGCCGCATAGCCGGCGTACTCTGCCCCGGCGTCGATCAGCAGCAGGTCGCCGTCATTCAGCGGCCGGTTGTTGAACACGTAATGCAGGATGCAGGCATTGGCGCCGCCGGCCACGATCGAGGTGTAGGCCGGCGCCTCAGCGCCGCCGCGGCGGAAGGCGTAGAGCAGTTCGGCCTCGATCTCGTGTTCATTCACGCCCGGCTTGCAGGCACGCATGGCACGGATATGGGCATCGGCCGAAATCGCGGCAGCTTTACGCATCATGGTCAGCTCATGGTCGTCCTTGAACAGGCGGAATTCGTCCAGCAGACCGCGCGCGTCGGTCAGATTGGCAGGCGCCTGGACGCCGGTTCGCGCCTTGGCGCGTACCGCGTTCAGCCAGCCGGTGATCCGGTTGTCCCAGGCCGTGTCGTGGCCGATCACGTAGGACAATACCGGCTGGTTTTCCAGCAACCCGGGCAAGCGTTTGTCCAGTTGTTCGATCGGCCAGGCGGCGTCGAAGCCGAAGGCGGCTTTGGCGTCTTTCGGGCCCCAGCGAAAACCGTCCCAGATCTCCTTCTCGAGATCCTTTTCCCGGCAGAACAGGTATTGCCTGGGCCGTTTTCCGGCCACCAGCACCACGACCGACTCCGGCTCCGGAAAGCCGGTCAGCCACCAGAAATAGCTGTCGGGCCGGAACGGGTAATGGGCATCGCGATTGCGCACCACTTCGGGCGCGGTGGCGATGATCATGACGCCCTCGGTCATGGCTTGCATGACCCGGTGCCGACGCCGGCGGAATAGTTCAGGCTGTGGTGCGTTCATTCAGTTCTTCGTCCAGTGCTTGCAAGCGGGCCGGGGTGCCAATGTCCTCCCAACGGCCGGGGAAATATTCGCCGGTGACCTTGCCCGCATTCATGGCCGCAATCAGCAGCGGCGCCAGCTTGGCCTTGTCACCGGGAGTGACGCCCGCGAACAGTTCGGGCCGGTAGCAGCCGATGCCGGAAAAGGTATGGCGGCCAACGGCATGGGTGGGCGGTGGCTTAACCTTACCCGCTTCCAGGACAAAATCGCCCTGGGGATGATGGGGCGGGTTATCGACCAGGACCAGATGGGCGACCCGCTCCGGGTTCACAGCCATGTCCGCCAGTACCGGTCGCAAACGTGCGTAATCGAATTCGGTGTAGACATCGCCATTGGTGACCATGAACGGCTGGTCGCCCAGCAAGTGCAACGCCTTGGCGATGCCGCCGGCGGTCTCCAGCGGTGTGCCTTCGTCGGACCAGCCAATGTGGACTCCGTAGCCCGTACCGTCACCCAACGCAGTTTCGATCTGCTGGCCGAGATGGGCGTGGTTGATGACCAGATCGCAAAATCCTGCCGCCTTCAGCCGTTCGATCTGCCAGCCGATCAGCGGCTTGCCGCCCGCGATCAAGAGCGGCTTGGGAGTCTGGTCGGTGAGCGGACGCATGCGCTCGCCCAGGCCGGCGGCCAGGATCATCGCCTTCATCAGAAGGTGTACCCCGCTTCGGCCGTCTTGCCTTCCAGTTCATCCAACAGATACAGGAAGGGGCGCAGACCAACATAGCGTTCGCACGCCCGGCGCAGGTAATCCATGACCAGCGGCATGTCCTTGAGATAGCCGGACTTGCCGTCGCGGTGATAGAGGCGGGCGAAGATGCCGAGCACCTTGATGTGGCGCTGCACCCCCATCCACTCGAAATCGCGGTAGAACTCGCCGAAGTCGGCAGCCACCGGCAGCCCGGCCTTGCGCGCCGCTTCCCAGTAGCGCACCACCCAGTCCAGGACCCGGTCCTCGTCCCAGCGGATATAGGCGTCCTTGTAGATGGAGACCAGGTCGTAGGTGATCGGGCCGTAGACCGCATCCTGGAAATCGAGCACGCCGGGATTGTCCTGCCCGGTCACCATCAGGTTGCGGGAATGCCAGTCGCGGTGGACATAGACCCTGGGCTGAGCCAGGTTGTTGGCCAGGATGGCGGCGAAGACCTGATCCATGACCCGGCGCTGGGCGTCAGTCAGTTCGACCTTCAGGTGCCGGGCCAGATACCAGTCCGGGAACAGCATCAGTTCGCGCCGCAGCAATGCCTCGTCATAATCGGGCAGTTCGCCCGGACGGCTGGCAAGCTGGATCTTCATCAGTTCGGCATTGGCATCGCGGTAAAGCCGGTCTGCGGTCTGCTCGTTGAGCGCCGAAAGATACGTGGTATTGCCAAAATCGGTCAGCAACAGGAAACCTTCGTCGAGGTTCTCGGCCAGGATTTCCGGGGCATTGGCGCCGGCGGCACGAAACAGGCGGGCGACATGCAGGAACGGCCGGCAATCTTCGTGGGCCGGCGGCGCGTCCATGACGATGTAACTCGCATCCGCGGTCCGGGCCCGGAAATAACGGCGGAAACTGGCGTCGGCGGAAGCGACTTCCAGGGTAGCCAGCTGCGCCGGCAGCACATGCCCCGCCCATTGCCGTAAACGAGCCAAACGATCAGGGTTTTCCGATGGTTCCAAGTTATAATCCGGCCACAATCAACAATTTTTCATTCTATCACCCGCCCATGGCTCCGTTCCGTCTCCTGCCACTGACAGTCGCACTTGCTGTCTCCGGTATCAGTTGGGCAGAAGACGCTCCCGTCCCAAGTCAGCCCATCCAAGCATTGAACCCGACTTCCGGCAAAATGCAGGTTCAGCGGGGCCCGGTAATTTTCGATGCCGATACCCTGAATGGCGTACAGCAGGACCATCTCATCGCCGAGGGCAACGTCAACGCGTGCACACTGGATGAAAACTTCAAATCCGATTGGTTGCACTATGACGCCAAGCTGGATGAGGTCCATGCCAAGGGCCATGTCGTGATGCAGAAGGGTGGCAATCGAATCGAAAGCAACGAACTCAAGCTCAAGATTACCGAGCGACTGGGGGAAGCAACACCGGCGCGCTTTTCCCTGACCTCGAAAAAAGGCCTGCCTGGACGAGGCGATGCCACGACCCTGTTTTTTGAGGGCCCCAACAAGTACCGCATGGAATCAGCCCGGTTCACCAGTTGCCCAGCGAACAACGATGACTGGTACCTGCGCACCAGCATGCTGAACCTGGATTACGACCACAGCGTCGGCACCGCAAAGGACGTGCGCCTGGAATACATGGGTGTCCCCATCATGTACGCGCCATCGTTCGACTTTGCCCTGGACGATGACCGCAAATCCGGCTTCCTTTCGCCTTCCGTCGGGGCATCGAACACCCGCGGACTGGAAGTCATCGCACCCTGGTACTGGAACATCGCCCCCAATCAGGATGCCACCATTACCCCGCGCTACATGAGCAAGCGTGGCCTGCAACTGGGCACGGAATACCGCTATCTGGAACCCGGCTACAACGGCACCGCCGTGGTGGAAGCCCTCCCGGATGACCGCGTCTACGGCTCGGGGCGCTATCGCGAATATCTGAACCATGTGCAGCAGTTCAGCCCCCGCCTGAGCGGAACGCTGCACCTGGAAAACGTCTCCGACAATACCTACTTCACCGACCTGTCCAGTCTGGTCAGCCAGACCTCGCAACAGAATCTGCCGCGCGAAGGCACCCTGAGCTACAACGGCGACTGGTGGAATGTCACCGGTCGTGTACAAAGCTTCCAGACCCTGCAGGACCCGGCAGCACCGATTACCCCGCCCTATCGGCGGCTGCCTCAGGTGTTGTTCAACGCGGACCGGAGTGACCTGTTCAATGGCTTGTTGCATCTCAACCTCACCAGCGAGGCGGTTCATTTCGATAACGCGCTGAGCAGCCTGGCCGTTGGCACCCGGCTTTATGCCTACCCCAGCATGGAAATGAATCTGGAACGTTCGTATGGCTTCATCCGACCCAAGATCGGCCTGAGTTATACCCAGTACGACCTCAGCCGCAACCCGGCCTATCCGGACACGCAGTCCATCACCCGCAGCCTGCCTGTCGTCTCGCTCGACAGCGGGTTATATATGGACCGGGAAATGGACTGGCACGGCAATTCTTATATCCAGACCCTGGAACCGCGCCTTTATTACGTCCGGATACCCTACCAGGATCAAAACGCCATCCCGATTTTCGACAGCGGTCCCGGCGATCCGCTTGAACCCCAGCTGTATTCCGAAAACCAGTTCATCGGTATCGACCGCATCAACGACGCCAATCAGATGACACTCGGCGTCACCACCCGTTTCATGGAGTCGAGTACCGGCCTGGAAAGGCTGCAGGTAACGCTTGGGCAGCGCTACTATTTCAAGGGACAACAAGTCGTCATACCGCTCCCTGACAACACCGGCAGCACAGGAAGCACCACCACCGGCAGCACCAGCAACCTGCTGGGCCTGGTTTCCGGTCAGCTCACCGACCGCCTGCGTCTGAATTCAGGCTTTCAGTACGACACCCAGGTAAGCCAGCTGGCGCAGGCCAGCATTGGCGGCACCTACCGGGCCGGTCCCGGCAAGCTGCTGAATGCGGACCTGCGCTATACCAATCCACTCTATGGAACCGAACTCAAACAGATCGATCTATCCTGGCAGTGGCCGATCAAATCCAGGTGGTACAGCATGGGGCGATTGAACTATTCTGTATACGGCCACCAGCTGGTGGAAGGTCTGGCCGGGATCGAATACAACGCTGGCTGCTGGACCGTACGCGGTGTGATGCAGAAGCTGGTCACCACTTCGCAGACCTCCACCACCACCTTCTTCCTGCAATTGGAATTGCGCGGGCTAACGCGTCTGGGGCCGAGCCCTCTGGACGTTCTTAAAAACAGCATCCCTGGATACACGAAGAGCGATGAAATCGAACGAAACTAAGCTGCCCAGCCGCCTGACCAGGAACCTGGTTGCCGCACTGACCTTCCTCCTGGCCGCATTCCTTGCCCCGCTTCCAGCCCAATCGGCCCCGGTCCTCCTCGACCGCATCGTCGCCGTGGTCAACAGCGCGGTGATCACGCAAAGTGAACTCGACCAGCAGACCGACCAGACGCTGCGCCAGATGGCCTTGCGCAAGACCCCGCCGCCGGCGCGCGATGTACTGGAAAAACGCATCCTGGAGCGCATGATCACTGAAAAAGTGCTGCTGCAAATGGCCGACGAAACCAATATCAAGATTGACGGAGATGCCCTGGATCGGGCCGTGACACGGATTGCCGAGCAGAACAAGATGGACCTGCCCACCTTCCGAGCCGCCCTGGAAAAGGACGGGATCAACTACGAAGCCTTCCGGAAACAGATTCGCCAGCAGCTGATCATCACCCGCCTGCGCGAACGCGAAGTCGACAACCGCATCGTGGTGACCGACGCCGAAATCGACAATTTCCTGGCCAACCAGAAGCAGGATCCCGACCATCAGACCGAATACAACTTGGGTCATATCCTGTTCCTGGCCCCCGAGGGCGCCAGTCCCGATGCGTTGCAGAAACTGAAGGCCAAAGCGGAAAAGGCGCTGGCCGAGCTCAAAAGCGGCAGCGATTTTGCCCAGGTTTCCGCCAGTTATTCCGACGCCCAGAACGCCCTGCAAGGCGGCAGCATGGGCTGGCGCAGCGAAGCAAAACTGCCCAGCCTGTTCGTCGATGCGGTCAAGGACCTCAAGATCGGCGACATCAGCCCGGTCCTGCAGAGCGCAAACGGCTTCCACATTCTCAAGCTGATCGACAAACGCGGCGTCGACACCAAGCAGATCGTCAGTCAGACCCACGCCCGGCACATCCTGATCAAGACCAACGAGGTCGTTAGCGACCAGGACGCCTATGTCCGGCTCATGGAATTGCGCGACCGCCTCATCAACGGCGGCGCCGACTTTGCCAAACTGGCCAAGCAATATTCGAATGATCTGTCCGCAGCCCAGGGCGGCGATCTGGGCTGGCTGAATCCCGGCGACACCGTGCCCGAATTCGAACGCACCATGGACGCCACCGCGGTCGGCGAAATCTCCAAGCCGATCAAATCGGCTTTTGGCTGGCACATCATCCAGGTCCTCGAACGGCGCGAGCACGATGTCGGTCCGGAGCGCCAGCGTATGCTCGCCCGCCAGGCCATCCGCGAGCGCAAGGGCGAAGAGGCCTTCGATGACTGGGTACGCCAGTCGCGGGACCGGGCTTATGTGGAATATCGGCTGAGCGAGTGAGGCGTGAGGCATGAAGGGGAAACATCGCCTCTCGTCCTGACCGCCGGCGAGCCCGCCGGCATCGGGCCCGATCTGTGTATCCTGCTGGCCCGGAGCCAGCCCCCCTGCCCCATCGTCGTCCTGGCCGATCGCGCTCTGCTGGCCAGCCGCGCCGGGCAGCTGGGTCTGGCCTTTGACCCGCCGGAGTACACGGCTGGCCACCCCATCCCGTTCTCCCTGCTGCACACACCCCTGTCCACGCCAGCCCAGGCCGGGAACCTGGACGCCCGCAACGCCGACTATGTGCTCGCCACCCTGCGTCGTGCCATTGCCGGCTGCCTGTCCGGCGAATTTTCCGGTCTGGTCACCGCCCCGGTCCACAAGGGCATCATCAACGAGGCTGGCATTCCGTTCACTGGTCACACCGAATTTCTGGCCGAACTCACCCTGACACCGCGCGTGGTGATGATGCTGGTCGGCGACATGGCCAGCGGCACCCCATTGCGCGTCGCCCTCGCCACCACGCACCTGCCGTTGCGCGAAGTCGCGGCTGCCATCACCGAAGCAGAGCTGACTGCAACCCTGCGCATCCTGCACGATGCGTTACGCCGCGATTTCGACACTGAGAACCCGCGCATTCTGGTTGCGGGACTCAATCCGCATGCCGGCGAAGGCGGCCACCTGGGCCGGGAAGAGATCGAGATCATCGAACCGGCATTGACCGCACTCCGCGCCGAAGGCATGAACCTGATCGGCCCCCTGCCCGCCGACACCCTGTTCCAGCCCAAATACCTGGACCAGGCCGACGCCGTGCTGGCCATGTACCACGACCAGGGCCTGCCCGTGCTCAAACACGCCTGCTTCGGCCGGGGCGTCAACGTCACCCTGGGCCTGCCCATCATCCGCACCTCGGTCGATCACGGCACCGCCCTGGACCTGGCCGGCACCGGCAAGATCAGCGATGGCAGCCTGCACGCCGCAATCGATCTGGCCTGGGCCATGGTGCTCAACCGGCACCAGGCATGACCGCCTACCGGCACAAGAAGGCCCTCGGCCAACATTTTTTGCACGACGGCAACTACCTTGCCCGCATCGTCGCCGCCATCCGCCCGGAGCCCGACGATCTCGTGGTCGAGATCGGCCCTGGGCAAGGCGCGCTCACCCGGCCTCTGCTCGAAAAGTTGAACCATCTGCAGGTGGTCGAGATCGACCGCGATCTGGTCGCGCACCTGAGCCAGGTCTTTCCGGCAGAGCGCCTGACCATCCATCAGGCCGATGCCCTCAAGTTCGACTTTGGCAGCCTGGGAACAGAGCTGCGCGTGGTCGGCAACCTGCCCTACAACATCTCGTCCCCCCTGCTCTTTCACCTCGCAGACTATGCCGAACAGGTCAGGGACATGCACTTCATGCTGCAAAAAGAGGTGGTCGACCGCATGGCCGCCGCGCCGGACACCTCCGACTACGGCCGGCTCTCGGTCATGCTCCAGGCCCGGTTCCGGGTCATGAAGCTGTTCAATGTCCCACCCGGCGCCTTCACCCCCCCACCCAAGGTCGATTCCGCCGTGGTCCGGCTTGCCCCTCTGCCGATCGAGGCCATTCCCTACCGTGACGCCCAACGCTTCGGCGAACTGGTCGCCCGCGCCTTCGGTCAGCGCCGCAAGACCCTGCGCAACACCCTGAAGGGCCTGGTCGAACCCGAGGTCTTTGCGGCACTCGGAATCGACCCGCAACGCCGGGGTGAAACCCTGAGCGTCGAGGAATTCAGCCGACTGGCGAATCACGGCTGATCCTGCTTTATGCGGCCCGTTAAAGAAT
>JBBIJC010000071.1:0-12904 GCA_037446165.1 Hydrogenophilales bacterium
GTAGCCGGGAGCGAGATCGGGCTCGGGAAGGACTTCGTCACCTTGGCGCAACTACCGGTGCTGACATTGCTCGTTCCGAAGCAATAACCATCGCTGCCATCCGGGTTGTTGAAGATGCCATCACCGTTCAGGTCCCACTCGTACTTGACGATGGAATCGCCGAGACAGGAAGGATTGCCCGCAGTCGTACACGCATTGGGATCAAAGGATGCCGACCCGTCGAACGTGATTGGTGTATTGGGCAAACCGGACCATGGGCCATTGGTTTTCGCCACCGGAGGCACCTCACCGCTCGATACGTTGATAACTGCTGTATCGGTGGCGGTCAAGGGAGTCGGCGTGGTGTTGTCGGTCACGCGGAGCGTAACCGTATAGGCCTGGGGATGTCCGACATCGGGATAGGAGACGCTCGGCTGCGAACCGACCGCACCTTCACCCGCTGCAGGTGCTGCCTTGGTAGCCCACCAGAGACCATCGGCCGAATTGAAGTCCCATTGATACAGGACGATCTGCTTGGTCGAATCCTTGTGGTAGGACTTGGTGCCATCCAACTGCAGGACCTGGTTAGGAGCAATGGTCGGATACGGGGCGCCGGCATTGGCGACCGGCGGCAACGAGGCCACTTCAGGTGCCAGGATGGAAACAGCCGCATACGTGGAGATGTATTGATCCATCCAGCTACCCGAGTCGTTCCAGTGACCATCGGCTTGTTGGTTGCTGACCAGGTTCTGATCGTACTGCTGCACCCAAGCTTGCCCAGTTGCAGTGGTAGAACCCAGATCAGTGATACCCCAGACCTTCATGCCCTTGTACAAGGCATACATGGAGTAGAGGTTGTTGAAGTTATAGTCATAGCCCGATGTGTTCCAGGTGTTGCTCAAGTAAGTCAGATCGTTCTGTACAGCCGTATCGCTCAACGGCTTGCCGGCGTAATTCAGACTGATCATGGCGCCCGCGGATTTCGGGAAGTTGCACCAACCAGATGAGTCACCGCTTGTATAGCCAAAGCCACCATTCGTACACTGGCTGAAGCCCAACCAATAACCCAGCATGTCCTTGACCGCCTGGCTGGAGTCGATGCCCCAGCGGTTCTTGGCTTCGTTCAAGGCCAAGGCTGGCCATTGCGTGACCGAGTTGTCGCTGGAACTGTAGTTGCTGGTGTAACGCCAGCCACCTGCGCCGTTCGCGGCATCGGAAGCACCACAGGCACTGCCACCACCTGACACGGTGATTGGCACGTTGTTGATCGTGCACATCGCTGTGGTGATGGTCGAATCGACACCGCCCGTGTAGCTGAAGGCTATGTTGTAATTTCCGCTTGCGGCATAAGGATGTGTAACTGTTTGTGTGGTCCAGTAGTTGAGACCTTCATATGCCGTATTGGCGCCGTAGTAACCACAGTACTGATTGTTGGCCGGGTAGGATGTAGTGGAACCATCACCCCAGTTGATATTGAAATTGCCAGCACAGCCACCGAAAGAACCAATGTCGGCGGTGTAGAAGTAGCCGGCAGCGCTTGTAATATTTGAGCCTAGGTAGTACAGGTAAAACGGGTATCCGCCAGAAGTAGTGCAAGATATATAGGTACCACTTCCACCACTACTGCCATCGCCCTGCGCCCAAGCCAGCCAGTCCTTGGCCTGGATGGCGATCTGGTAAAGCGAGAGGCCGTTCACGCTGTTGGATGTGGCCGCCATCGTGCTCTGGGCAAAGGCCTTGTCGGCGCTGTTTACGATAGCCAGGAGGGAGATCGGGTCGTTGTATCCCGAATCGCTGCCGTCGCTACCAAAAAGCACACCCTTGCCGTCGATCAGGGTGTCGCCACTGCTGGCAGTTTCAGGATTGCCGATGCAACGCTGGTCGCTGACATCCACCAACGCGGCATTGTCGAGGAGGAATTGAATCCCCCGCTGCACAGACTTCTTGTAGATGTCGCTATCTGCCGACTGGAGATTGTGGCCCTGGTTCTCGAAGGCAACCAGCGCCATGCCGGTCGCGGCGAGCTGATAGTTTCCGTTCCAGTAGCTGTGACTTCC
Organism: Hydrogenophilales bacterium; assembly: GCA_037446165.1. Taxonomy (GTDB): domain Bacteria; phylum Pseudomonadota; class Gammaproteobacteria; order Burkholderiales; family Thiobacillaceae; genus Parasulfuritortus. Next base: position 2,037 of record JBBIJC010000071.1, read on the forward strand.
GTTGTCGTGCTGGTTGAGGTAGATGTTGCGCAGACCGCGGTCGATGGCCGAGTTCTTCTGCCGGCCGAGGTCGTCGGTAGCAACCACTTGCAGATCAATCTGTGCTGTGGCTGTGTTGGTAGCATCATTCGCGTCGGTCACCGTCAACCGGGCCCAGTGCGTACCGGCCGTAGTGAAGGCCTTGCCGTCGACTTTAATGTAACTGGGGGTGGAAACTGCAGCCGAGGCTGTGTCGCCCACGCCGTCATCGAACGCCCAACTGTAGTTGTAAGCCCCGCTGCCGCCTTCGGCCCGGCCGAAGAAGGTGCGCGCCTCGTTCACCAACGTATAGGCATTGGCAAAGGTATCACCGCTGGGTTGTACCCAGACCTGCACCGGTGCCGCCCAGGCACTGCTCGCCAGCGCGGTCAGCATGAAGGTCACGAACAACAACCAACGTGACCATGGCGAGAATTGAATTCTGTTCGCATCCATGTTGTGTCTCCCGAATCAATACTGAAAAGAAAACCCTTTAGGCCCAGCCCGCACTGTGCAATACCAGCAGGGCCAGGAAACGCTGTAAGCCTCTGTCAAACAGACTTCCGCCGACTCGCGAACACCATGCCCATCAAACCAAGCCCCAGCAGCAACAACGCGGATGGTTCAGGGACATTGCCGCCACAGTTGGGACCGGTACATTGCTGTACATAATTTGTGTAGCTGAAATTGTCGATTGCAAAAATATCGCCTGTATCAGTGCTGTCGAAAATGAAGAGCTTGTCCGCGCCACTTGCTGTACCGCTCAGATCAAGCGTGAGGGTGTACCAACTGCCGTTGCTGATGTAGTCAGTAGCCAACAACGAAGTGCTACTGATGAATGTAGAACCGTTGTACGCCGCCAAATTAAGCGTAGATCCAGGGGGCAAGAAATTTATGAGCCCAATATTGAACTGCACTGAACCAAAATTGGTTGCGTCAGTTCGAGTGACCCCGATAAATGCATCCCCGGTGTTCGGGCTGATTCCGGTGCCATCCGCATATCCGCTCAACAGGTAGTTGTTACCCGGATTACTCGAATCGTCGACATAAGTATCATTGAATGCAGCAGGAGCACCCGCCGAGAAACTTACAGGCCCGATCGTCGGATCAGTAGCACCCTTAGAAACCGAACTAAAGTTGATGACTGCCGCCTGAGCCGAGGCCGCAAGAAACAACACTCCTACAGCTACGGATAACGCACTTTTCAAATGTTTCATATCAGCCCCCTTAAAAAGACAATGAGCAACACGCAAGAATGACCTTTGTACAATTGAACTAGCATCATTCGTGCCGGCCTTATAACCAATTGTTATTTATGTGTTTTTATAAAATCCGCAGATTGGTATACTGGTATTTGTAAACAATCCCGACACACCATTAACCAATTAACGGCTTGAATGTTGTTGTTTTACAACAATGCCTCAGCATCCCAGCAGCGGCTAGTCTGTGCATCAAAGCGGACCGCTCTGAATCAACCAAGGGTGGCAAGGGTTGTCTGAAGTTGCTGCAAGGTCCGCGCCATCTGCGTTTGGTTGCGAACAGCCTGGCCATAGCGAACTTCGTCGCACTCCTGAAACAACTCAACCAAAACACCCGGATCAGCCCCATTGAACTTGATCTGTCTGAGTGTGCCAACAGTCAAGCCTGACCGCGGCAGGCCGCATTGAGCCGCGGCGACCGCCTGTGCAAGCCTGAAAACGGCGTCATAAAAGCGATGCGGTGCGTCGGCAGCCAAGGCAGCCTTGGCCTCTGCCAGGAGTCTTTGGTCCATGATGCTGGAGGCTGGCAAGTTTTCAGGCGCAGCGCGTTTGTTCCGGACCACAAGCAAGGCCATTCCAGCCGATAGGAACAAGCCACTGACAGCAACCCAGAGGGACCAACGGGCTGGTGAGGCTGACGCCAATTCAGGGAGCGCCTTCGCCGCAGAAGTATGTACCGCCGCTTGAGGATTGATCGAGGGAGGATCTATCGCCACAAGATGGACTGTCGGACTAATGTCGGTGCGATAGCGTCCGGCAAGCGGATCAAAGTAACGGATGCGCTCGGCCGGTATCTCGATGCCATCCCCGCTTTCCGGCACGAGTACTTGCTCACAGAGCAGACTCGATGCCGAGCGCCGGGACTGGGGCGGATAACTGCGCACGCCCGCCAGCGCGATTGAACGACAGGGAAAATTGTCAAGATTTCCGACACCCTCGATTCGCGTCGTGACCGTGACGGGGTCTCCGCTACTGAACGCAGTCGGGGTGACCTGTCTGGAAATCTTGAACTGGCCAACCGCGCCACCGTAATCGGCGGGCCTTCCCCGTGCCGGCAAGGGCAGGATGGTGAGCTGGACCGGTTGTGAACTGACCGTCACGGAACGCGCTTGGCTGCCGCCAAAAAAGGCGGCGGCGCCGTTCGCGGGGGCCAATTGCTCACAATGCAGCTGCGCCGGGCCCAGTGCGAACTTGCCGATCTTCTCTGCGCTGAGCGTACTGGAAAATTGGTAGGTGGTGAACGCCTGCCCGTCTCGAGTAAGGCTGCCTTGCCGGGGCGGGTCGAACTTGCCGATGCTGAGCGCACCGCTGTTCAGAATGGGGTACTGGATATTGCGCACCGACACCCTGCCGGCGAGCAGGGTCACGGTCACAGGGATCCGCTCATGCTGATAGAGACGATTCCTTTGCGGTTTCAGTTCGAGGCTGAGTTCATCGCCCGACGAAGAGCCGGCTGCCTCATCCGCATGACTCTGCGCGGACAGGAGCAGTCCGGCCGCCAGCAGGAGGACCCGCATCACCCAAGGGAAAGAACCGGTCGCCCATTGCCTCATCGAATTCACCAGTCCTTGTCCGGTTTGGCCAACGCTCCATTTTGTGTGTCGGCATGGAGCAGGCCGGTCGGTTTCTCCCTGCCGCGCGCTTCATTCAGCAGCCGCTCAGCCTGGCTCGGGGTCAGTTCGGGGCGGGGTTTGCCGCTGCTTGCGGTTTTGTCCGCCTGCGCCGCTTCGTGCGCGTCGGCCTTGGCCGATGATCCGGCGGTCGGCCGAGTCTGACCGGTTTTCGTCCTGGCGCCCCCGCCGGCCGCCGGCTGCCCCGCCGGATTCGCCCTGGCAGCAGGCATTTTTTTGCCCTGCCCTCGCTCCCCGCCCGTCCCCTCCCCCAGCGCGGCAAGGCGCGCCTGGGCCAGCCCCAGATTAGCCACGACATCGCTGGCGTTGGGCGTCTGGGCGAGCGCCAGGCCATAGTCGGCTATGGCCTGGCGCATGAGGCGGCGAGCGGCCTCCGGGTGATCGACCGAGAGCCGCTCGGCCTGGCGGAACTCGCTGTTGCCGAGGTTGTAGCGGACGGCGACGGTCAGATCAGGCCTGGCCGTCGCCAATGCGGCGGCAAACAGCTCGCCCGCCCGTGGGTAATCGCCCTTGCGGTACAGGTTCACGCCGAGATTGTATGTCAGTGGCGCATTCGCAGCGCCGAGTGCGGCCGCCCGGCGGTATGCCGCCTCCGCACCAGCCTCGTCACCTGTCTGCAGCCTGGCGCTGCCCTGGTAGAGGGCCAGATTCTGCAAATCCTGGCGCAGCAAGAGGCTCAGCCCCGCGAGAAGAAGCACGATCAACGGCGCGCTGGTCAATGGCTTCATGGTCTGCCGCGCCACCGCAGCCATGGATCGAGCAGGAGCAGCAACAGCGCCAGAGCCAGCGGAATCTGGTAACGCTCGATCAGACGCGGCCGGGTTGTAGTGAACTGGCGCTGTTCAACACTGGACCGGGCCACCGCATATAGCTGTGCCAGGGCCTGGGGTGCTTCGGCCAGGACATACGAGCGACCGCCGCTGGCCAGGGCGAGACTGCGCAAAGGGTCAACCTGCATCCGGCTGCGGACGATGGCTCCCTGGCGGTCCTTGAGAAAGTTTCCGCCGGGGAGCGGGATCAAGCCACCGGCTACGCTGCCAACGGCGACGCTGTACACGGTGACGCCGTGCAGGGCCGCCGCGGCCTGGGTCACGTCGCTGCCCTGGTCTTCTCCGTCGCTGATCAGTATGAGCACCTTGCCGCTCCCCGCCGCATGGCCGAAGGCCCGTTGCGCCTCGATCAGTGCGCTGGCGAGCGCGGTCCCGCCCAGGGGGATGGTGCTGGTGTCGGTTTCCGCCAGGGTCTCGCCGAAGCTGTTGTAGTCGCTGGTCAACGGGCAGACCTGAAACGCGCTGCCGGCAAAGGCGATCAGGCCGATCCGGTCGCCCTGCAATCGCGGCAGCAGGCCGGCAAGAGCCGCTTTCGCCGCCGCCAGGCGGGTCGGCGGCAGGTCGTCGGCCAGCATGCTACGCGACACGTCGAGGGCGACCAGGATGTCCAGCCCCTTGCCTGATTGCCTTGTCATCTCCTGCCCCCACTGGGGACGGCATAGCGCGGCGACGATCAGCAGGAACACGGTCGCGGGCAGCAACCATGTCAATCCGCGTTGGAGGAGCGCCGGTCGCGGCCGGGTTGCGCCCTGTTCAAGCAGTTGACCCAGATCGCGCCGGCGCCGCAACGCGGCCCAGCGGGCCAGGAGCGCGGCCGGGATGCCGATGAGGAGCAGCCAGGCGTATTCGGGGGTCGCCCAGTTCATGTCAGGGCAGCCTCCGCAACAGGGTCGCACGCAGGAGCAGTTCCAGCAGGCCCAACGCCAGCACAGCCATGAGCAAGGCTGGAAACAGCTCCCGATAACTGAAGAAGACCTTTTCCTCGATCCGGCGTTTTTCCAGACGGTCGATTTGCCCGACCACCTGCTGCAGGCTGTCCCGGTCGTCGGCGCGGGCGTAACTGCCCCCCGTGGTCGCCGCGATCTGGCGCAGAACGGTCTCGTCCAGATCTGCCTGCAATGGGCGGTACAAGGTGCCGCCGAGCGGGTCCTCGATCGGAATGACGGCGGGGCCGCGGGTTCCGATGCCGATGGTGTGGACCCGGACCCCGAGTGCCTTGGCCGCCGCCGCAGCAGTCAGCGGCGAAGTGGTGCCCGCGTTGCTGCGGCCATCGGTGATCAGGATGATGGCCTGACTCCGCGCCTTGCCAGGCGACCGATCTTGCGCCGAGAGGCCGCGCAGGCGGTTCAATGCCGACAGGATGGCGTCGCCGATGGCGGTGCCGTCCTCGATCAGGCCGGTCTGCAGCCCCGCCACCGCCTCCAGCAGCCATTCGTGGTCAAGCGTCAGGGGCGCTGCCGGATAGGGCCGGGCCGCAAAGGCAAGCAGTCCGATCCGGTCGCCCGGACGGCTGCGGACGAAATCGGCCAGCACCGCCTTGGCCATGCTCAGCCGGTTCTGCCTGGCCTCGTCCCTGGCTGGTTGGCGGCTGTGCAGGCCTTCGGCCAGCATGCTGGTGGACAGGTCGATGGCCACGATCAGGTCGACCCCTTCGCTGTGCACGCTGGTTTCCCGCTCAACCAGTTGCGGCCGGGCGAGGGCCAGAATCAGCAGGGCCAGCAGCAACGGACGCAGATACGGGAGATAGCGGCCGCAGCGCGCGCGCAAGGTGTCCGGCAGCGCGGCCAACTGTGCGCCCTCCGGCATGGCCAGGACCGGCTGCCGTTGCCGGCGACCGCGTTGCAGCCACAGCCAGGGCAGCAGCAACAGTAGCAGCAGAAGCCACTGCGGATCATGCAGGCGCATCGGTCCGGCCCTGGCTTGCCGCCACGAGCAGCCTGGCGGCCACCTCCAGGCTGCGTTCGACTTCCTGAGCAGCCGGCAGATGACCGGCAAACTTGACCCGGTCGAACAGCGGCAGCAGTTCGCCAAGCAAGGCCTGCTGCCCGGCATCGAGACCGGCCAGGGCATCCGACAACAGCTCGACCGAGGTCAGACGTTGTGCCGGGAGCCCGGCGACCAAGGCCAGGCCATCGCGCACGACGGCATCCAGGCGCAGGATGGTCAGCTCGCCCGGCACGATCCCTTGTCGATACTCTGCGCCGATGCGGGCCAGCCGGTCAGCGGCATCGGCCACTGGTGCGCTGGCCGGCGGCGCCTCACCGGTCTGATGATGGCGTCTGTGGCGGAGGATGAAGAACAGGCCGGCAACCAATAGAAGCAGGCCGCCGGTCAGGGTAAACGGGGGCAGCACATCGATCGGCAGCGGTCCGCGGATGTCGTGGATATCGTTCGCTGCCGCAAGGGCAGATGACGCGGCGAACGCGAGCGGCACCAGCCAGGGCCTGGCGCACCGGATCGGGCTCATCGCTTCAATCTCCGCTGCCGGTTCAGGAAGAATCGGGTGAGCGCCTGCACCGGCAAGGCGTCGCTGGCGATCACCAGCTGTTCGACGCCGGCGGCGGCAAACAGGCTGTCGTAGCGGGCCTTCCTGCCGGCGGCATGGCTGCGGTAAGCCTGGCGGACCCGGGCATCATCCGTGTCGATCAGGCGCCCTGCCCCATTTTCCGCGTCCGCCATCCGGAGCAGCCCCACGGCGGGCAGTTCGAAATCGAGCGGATCGGTCAGGGTGATGGCCACGACATCATGGCGCTTGGCCAGGGCAGCGAGCGGCAGGCGAAAATCATCCGACAGAAAATCGGAGAGGATGAACACGATGCTGCCGTGACGCAGCACCTGCTGGAGATACTTGAGCGCGCCGGCCAGGTCGGTACCGTGGCCCTGGGGCGGCTGAAGCAGATCGGCAACCAGGCGCTGCGCGTGCCGGGCGCCCTTGGCCGGTGGAACGTAGCGTTCAATGCGGTCGCTGAAGCTCAGGAGGCCGACCCGATCGCTGCTGCGGATGGCCGCAAAGGCCAGGAGGGCGCAGATCTCGGCGGCCATGCGGCGCTTCGTGCCCCGCGGCGTAGGGCAGTGCAAGGAAGGTGACTGGTCGAGCAGGAGCATGACGCTCATTTCGCGCTCTTCGACGTACTGCTTGACGAACGGGCGGTTGGCGCGGGCCGTCACCTTCCAGTCGATGCTGCGGATGTCGTCGCCGGGCTGGTACTCCCGGACATCCTCGAATTCGATGCCCCGGCCGCGAAAAACGCTTCGATATTCGCCGGCAAAGATACTGGTCACCAGGCGCGAGGCCAGTATCTGCAGGCGGCGGACATCCACTTCGGTCCAAGTGGCTGCCTGCGGCAGCAGTGCGCGACCGGACATCGGTCAGGGCACCTCGGTCCCGGCCAGGAAACGGTCGATCAGTCCATCGACCGTGATGCCTTCGACGTCGGCTTCGTAGCTGAGCAGGATCCGGTGGCGGAGGATGTCGGGCGCAATGTCCTTGATATCCTGCGGCACGACATAGGCGCGGCCATTGAGGAAGGCGAGCGCGCGGGCCGCCAGCGCCAGATAGATGCTGGCCCTGGGCGAGGCGCCGTAGGTGATGAAGCGCGCCAGGTCGGTGAATCCGTAGCGCGCCGGCTCGCGGGTGGCGAACACCAGGTCGAGCACATATTTCTCGATCTTCTCGTCCAGGTAGATGGCGTCGACCAGGCCGCGCATGCGGACGATGTCGTCGGGATGGATCAGCGGCGTGAGTGGCGCCGGGCGGCCGGTATGGCTGGACCGGCGCATGATTTCCCGCTCCTCCTCGGGAGTGGGATAGGTGATGGTGATCTTGAGCATGAACCGGTCCATCTGCGCTTCCGGCAGCGGGTAAGTGCCTTCCTGCTCGATCGGGTTTTGCGTGGCCAGGACCAGGAACGGATCTTCCAGGGGATAGGAGACGTCGCCGATCGTCACCTGCCGCTCCTCCATGGCTTCCAGCAGCGCGCTATGCACCTTGGACGGCGCCCGGTTGATCTCGTCGGCGAGCACCACATTGGCGAAGATCGGCCCTTTCCGGGTGCTGAAGACGCCTTCGCTGGGGTTGTAGATCAGGGTGCCGATCAAGTCCGCCGGGAGCAGGTCGGGGGTGAACTGGATGCGCTGAAAGCGGGCGTCGATCAGGTCGGCCAGACTTTTCACCGCCTTGGTCTTGGCCAGGCCGGGCACCCCTTCGATGAGGATATGGCCGTTGGTCAGCAGGGCCACGAGGATGCGTTCTACCAGCCGTTTCTGGCCCACGATGACGGTCTCCAGCGCCGAGATGATCTGGCGGACAAGCGCGCCCTCGTCCTGTACCTTGCGTGCAACAGCTTCCATGGTTTCGGTCATTTCCCGCCCTAAGCAATCTAGACAACAGCGCGACGATTCTAAATCGAAACGATGGTCGCGGCCCGGGCACTCCCTAAATTCCAGCACCTTTCATCGCCGCAGCCTGGCCAGCAAATCGGCCAGCGGCTGCGACGGAGGCGTCGCCCGCGCCATGACCAAGTCGAGGATGTCGGCGTCTTCCATGGCCAACAGCGTTTCGAAGGCCTGCCGGGTCTCTGGCGAGGCAGCGGGATATTCGGTTTCGAGGAAGCCACGCAGGAGGTGGTCCAGTTCCAGCATGCCGCGCTGGCAGCGCCAGCGCAGGCGGTTCATCTCCATGATCAAAGCGAGCGCTTGACCAGCAGGGTCTTGATCTTGCCGATGGCCTGGGTCGGGTTCAGTCCCTTGGGACAGACCTCGACGCAGTTCATGATGCCGTGGCAACGGAACAGGCGGTACGGGTCTTCCAGATAATCGAGCCGCTCGTCGGTGGCCTGGTCGCGCGAGTCGGCGATGAAGCGGTAGGCCTGCAGCAGCGCGGCCGGACCGAGGAACTTGTCCGGATTCCACCAGAACGACGGGCAGGAGGTGGTGCAGCAACCGCACAGGATGCATTCGTACAGGCCGTCGAGTTCGGCCCGATCCTCGGGCGCCTGCAGCCGTTCGCTCTCCGGTTCCGGATCGAGGTTGATCAGATAGGGCTTGACCGCCTTGTAGTGCTGATAGAACTGGCTCATGTCGACGATCAGGTCGCGGATCACCGCCAGGCGCGGCAGCGGCCGGATCTCGATCGGCTGCTTCAGCCCCTCCAGCGCCGTGACGCAGGCCAGGCAATTGACCCCATTGACGTTGAAGCCGTCGGAGCCGCACACGCCCTCGCGGCAGGAACGGCGGAAGGACAGGCTCTCGTCCTGGGTTTCCTTGATCGCGATCAGGGCGTCGAGCACCTTCTTGCCGGTCGGATCGAAATCGATCTCGTAATCCTGCATGCGCGGCCTGGCACCCGATTCGGGGTCGTAGCGATAGATTTTAAAGCGCATTCAATTCACCTCATCCGTCGTTCCCGTGCAAGCGGGAACGACAAAAAATCAGTACGTCCTCGCCTTGGGCTGGAAGGTCTCCACCGTCAACGGCTTGAGACGCACCGGCTTGTAGTCGAGCTGGTCGTTCTCACGGTGATAAAGGGTATGGCGCAGCCAGCGGTCGTCATCGCGCTGGGGATGATCCTCGCGGGTATGGGCGCCGCGGCTCTCGGTCCGGGCCAGGGCCGAAACCAGGGTGGCGCGGGCAATCGGCAGCAGATTCTCCAGTTCCAGCGCCTCCAGACGGGCGGTGTTGAACACCTTGCTGCGATCGTCAAGCGCGGCGCCGGGCAGGCGCTGCTCGACCTCGGTCAGTTTCTCGATGCCGGCCTTGAGCAGGTCCTCGCGCCGGTAGACTCCGCAGTGTTCCTGCAGAATGCGCTGCATCTCGGCGCGCAACTGCGGCACCCGCTCGCTGCCCGAGGGTTTATCCCAGCGCGCCAGGCGGGCCAGGGCCGGGTCGGCGGCATCGGACGGCAAGGTGTGGGGGATCGGGTTCTCGCGCAGGTACTCGATGGCGTGGTTGCCGGCGGCGCGGCCGAACACCACCAGATCGAGCAGCGAGTTGCCGCCCAGCCGGTTGGCGCCATGTACCGAGACGCAGGCGCACTCGCCCACGGCATAGAGGCCGGGCACCGCCTCCTCCGGGCCGTAGCGCACCGGCGCCACGACCTGGCCGTGCAGGTTGGTCGGGATGCCGCCCATCATGTAGTGCGCGGTGGGGGTCACGGGGATCGGCCCTTCGCAGGGATCGACGCCGGCGAACTGCATCGACAGCTCGCGGATTCCGGGCAGGCGTTCCTTGATCTTGTCGGCGCCGATGTGGTCGATCTTGAGGTAGACGAAATCACCATGCGGGCCGCAGCCACGGCCGGCGAGGATCTCCTGGGCGATGGCGCGCGATACCACGTCGCGCGAGGCAAGGTCGAGCGCATGCGGCGCATAGCGCGGCATGAAGCGCTCGTTGTCCTTGTTGAGCAGATAGCCGCCCTCGCCGCGCACGCCTTCGGTGATCAGGCTGCCGACCTCCGGGATGCCGGTCGGGTGGAACTGCCAGAACTCCATGTCCTCCAGCGGCAGACCGGCACGCAGGATCATGCCCAGGCCGTCGCCGCTGTTGATGTGGGCGTTGGTCGAGTGGCGGAAGATGCGCGCCCCGCCGCCAGTGGCGAGCAGGGTCACGCGCGACTCGAACAGCCAGGGCTGGCCGGTCTCGATCTCCAGCGCGACCACGCCGAGGACGTTGTTGTCCGCGTCGCGCACCAGATCGACGGCGTAAAACTCCTCGAAGAACTGGGTCCGCGCCGCGATGTTGCGCTGATACAGGGTGTGCAGCAGGGCGTGGCCGGTGCGATCGGCCGCGGCGCAGGTACGGATGGCCTGATCGCCGCCGAAATTCTGTGACTGGCCGCCGAATGGGCGCTGGTAGATCTTGCCGTTGGCCAGGCGCGAAAACGGCAGGCCCATGTGCTCCAGCTCGTAAACGGCGGTTGGTGCATTGCGGCACATGAACTCGATCGCGTCCTGGTCGCCCAGGTAGTCCGAGCCCTTGACCGTGTCATACATGTGCCAGTGCCAGTCGTCCTCGGACACGTTGCCCAGCGCCGCGGTGATGCCGCCCTGGGCCGACACGGTGTGCGAGCGGGTCGGAAAGACCTTGGACAGCACGGCGACCTTGAGGTCGGCCTGGGCCATTTGCAGGGCGGC
>JBBIJC010000072.1:0-12870 GCA_037446165.1 Hydrogenophilales bacterium
CGGCCGTCGGCGGCCACGATGGGCGCTTCGCTGGCGGCATAGACCTCGGTCAGCACCAGCGCATCGGTCAGCGACAGAACCTGGACAAAATCCTCGAACAGGTCACGGGTGCGGGTATAGCGGTGCGGCTGGAAGGCCAGGACCAGGCGCCGGCCGGGGAAGGCGCCGCGCGCGGCGGCCAGGGTGGCGCGCATCTCGACCGGGTGGTGACCGTAATCGTCGACCAGGGTGAAGCTCCGGCCACCAGGCAGATGAATTTCACCGTAGCGCTGGAACCGCCGGCCGACGCCGGAAAAACCGGCCAGCGCGCGTTGCACCGCCGCATCCGGAATCTGCAGTTCCCAGGCCACGCCGATCGCGGCCAGGGCATTCAGGACATTGTGCATGCCGGGCAGATTGAGGGTCACGTCGATCGGCGAGCGGGTGCCGTTGCGCAGCGCGGTGAAGGCCATCCGGCCGTCTTCGGAGCGGATGTTCACCGCCTGGATCGAGCAGTCGTCGGTGGTGCCGTAGGTCATCACCGGCTTCTCGATCCGGGGCAGCAACTCGCGCACCACCGGGTCGTCGGCGCAGAGCACCGCCATGCCCCAGAACGGCAGTCGGTGCAGGAATTCGACGAAGGCCGATTTCAACCGCTCGAAATCATGGCCATAGGTCTCCATGTGATCGGCGTCGATATTGGTGACCACGGACACCGCCGGCGACAGGAGCAGGAACGAGGCGTCCGATTCATCTGCTTCGGCCACCAGCCATTCGCCGGTGCCCAGCTTGGCATTGGCGCCGGCGGCCAGCAGCTTGCCGCCGATGACGAAGGTCGGGTCCAGCCCGGCCTGGTAAAGCACGCTGGCGATCAGGCTGGTCGTCGTGGTCTTGCCATGGGTGCCGGCAACAGCCACCCCCTTCTTGAACCGCATCAGTTCGGCCAGCATCATGGCCCGCGCCACCACCGGGATGCGCGCGGCGCGTGCTGCCAGGACCTCGGGGTTGTCTTCCCTGATCGCGCTGGAGATCACCAGCACATCAGCGCCCGCCATGTTCTCTGCGGCATGGCCCAGGAACACCCTGGCGCCCATGCCGGTCAGGCGCTGGGTCACCGCGCTGCTGGCCGCATCGCTGCCTGAAACCTGATAGCCGAGATTGAGCAGCACCTCGGCGATGCCGCTCATTCCGGCCCCGCCGATGCCGACAAAGTGAATCTGTCTGACCTTGTGTTTCATCGGGCGGTCTCCTTGACGATGGCGGCCATCGCCTGGGCGGCATCCGGCTTGCCCAGGGCACGGGCGCTTTCGGCCCGATGCAGCAATTCGGCCCGGGTCAGGCTGCCCAGCCAGGTTGCCAGTTCGTCGGCCTTCAGCTTGTCCTGAGGGATCAACCAGGCCGCATTGGCGTCGACCAGGAAATGGGCGTTCAGGGTCTGGTGGTCGTCCACCGCAAACGGATAGGGCACCAGCCCGGCCGGAACGCCGGCGGCGGCCAGCTCGGCCACGGTCGAAGCGCCGGAGCGACAGACGATCACGTCGCACCAGGCATAGGCCTCGGCCATGTCCTCGATGAAGGGCAGACACTCTGCGCTGACCTTGGCCGCGGCGTAGTTGTCCTTGAGTGCGTCGATATTCCTGGCGCCGGCCTGGTGCCTGACCTCGGGCCGGACTTCGGAATGCATCTGGGCCAGGGCGCGCGGCACGACATCGTTCAACACCGTGGCACCCAGGCTGCCACCGATCACCAGCAGGCGCAGACGGCCTTCGCGTCCGGCATAGCGTTCCACAGGAACAGGCACGCCGGCGATTTTCGGCCGCACCGGGTTGCCCACCCATTCGGCATTGACCTTGCCACAGAGCAGCGGCTTGTCCATGCCCTGGCTGAATGCACCGGGCAAGCCGAGCAGAACCCGCTTGGCCAGGCAGGCGAGCACCCGGTTGGTCAGCCCTGCCACGGCATTCTGTTCATGAATGACCAGCGGTTTGCCGCTCAGGAAGGCCATCATGCCGCCCGGGAAGGCCACATAGCCGCCCAGCCCGACTGCCACATCGGGCTTGTAACGCATGATGGCCCGGCGCGCCTGCCAGAACGCCGCCAACATCTGGAACGGCAGCTTGAATAGTCGCAGCACGCCCTTGCCCCGGACCCCGGCAAAATCGATCCAGCCCATCTCGAAGCCGCGCTCGCGGGCAATGCGGGCCTCCATGCCCTGCTTGGTGCCCAGCCAGACCACCCGCCAGCCGTCGTCGCGCAGCGACTCGGCCACCGCCAGGGCAGGCATGACGTGGCCGCCCGTGCCGCCAGCCATGACCAGGGCGGTATGCAGGGGACGCGGGTGCGTGGCTTCGCGGGCGATGCTCATTGCCGCTTGCCTTTCATCAGGCAACGGTTCTCGTAATCGATGCGTACCAGAATCGCGATAGCCAGACAGTTGGCGACGATGCCGGAACCGCCGTAACTCATCAGGGGCAGGGTCAGGCCCTTGGTCGGCAACAGGCCGAGGTTGACGCCCATGTTGATGAAGCTCTGCGCGCCCAGCCAGATGGCGACGCCCTGCGCGACCAGGGCCTGGAAATTGCGACCCATCAGCGCGGCCTGCCAGCCGATCGAGAAGGCCCGCCAGATCAGCCAGGCAAACAGACCGATGATCGCCGCGACGCCGAAAAAGCCGAGTTCTTCGCCGGTCACCGCGAGCAGGAAATCGGTATAGGCCTCGGGCAGGTAGAACAGCTTTTCCACACTCTCGCCCAGGCCGACGCCGAGCCATTCGCCCCGGCCCAGCGCGATCAGGGCATGGGACAGCTGGTAACCCTTGCCGTAGGGATCGGCCCAGGGGTCCATGAAGCCGATCACCCGTTGCAGGCGATAGGGCGAGAGCCAGATCAGCATGACGAAACCGATGGCCAGCATGATGATCAGCCCGACGAACAGCCGCCAGTTGAGCCCGCCCAGGAACAGCACCCCCAGGGCAATGGCGACGATGACCACGAAGGAACCGAAATCCGGCTCCATCAGCAGCAGGCCGCCCACCAGCAGCATGACCATGAACATGGGCAGAAAGCCCTGGCGCAGGTCGTGCATCAGCGCGGCCTTGCGCACCGTGTAGTCGGCGGCATAGATCACGGTGAACAGCTTGGCCAGTTCGGAGGGCTGGAAATTGCCCAGCGGCCCGAGCGGGATCCAGCGCCGGCTGCCGTAGACCACATGGCCGATGCCCGGGATCAAAACCGCCAGCAGACACAGCACCACGCCGATGAACAGGTAGGGCGCCATCTTCTGCCAAAAATTCGATGGCAACTGGAAGGCGCCGTAGGCCGCGGCCAGGCCCACTACCAGATACATCGCATGGCGGATCAGATAGAAGGCCGGCTGGTGATTGGCGCTCTTGGCCTCGGCGATGGCGATGGAAGCGGAATAGACCATCACCAGGCCCAGGGCGAGCAGGCTGAACACCGCCCAAAGCAAGGACCAGTCATAAGTATCAAGGGAGGTCCGGCGGGCGGCAGTGGTGCTAAGAAACACGTTCCACCTCCGCTTTCAGGGCATGCACGGCAGCGATGAAGACTTCCGAGCGATGTTCGTAGTTGCGGAACATGTCCCAGCTGGCACAGGCCGGCGACAGCAGCACGGCATCACCGGGCTGCGACAGATCGAAGGCTCTTTGCACCGCCTCGGCCATGGTTTCGGCGCGCAAGACCCGGCAGGCGCCGGCAATGGCCGCCTCCACCTGCGGTCCGTCGCGACCGATCTGGACCACGGCGCGGGCGTTTCTGACCGCCTCGTGCAGGGGAGAGAAATCCTGGCCCTTGCCGTCGCCCCCGGCGATCAGCACCACCGGCACGGTAAAACCCATCAGGGCCGCCGTGGTGGCACCGACGTTGGTGCCCTTGGAATCGTCGTAGAACGTGCGACCGGCGACATCGGTGACCTTTTCGACCCGGTGCGGCAGGCCCTTGAAGCTGCGCAGGGCGGGCAGCAGCTGTTCATAGCTCAGCCCGATGGCCCGGCACAGGGCCAGCGCGGCCAGGGCGTTGGCGGCATTGTGCAGACCGGCAATGGTCAGCTCGTCGACCGGGATCAGAGGCTGCTCGCCTTCGGCCAGCCAGAGTCGATCCTTCTGTTTGAGCAAACCGTAATCGCCCTGGTCCAGGCCGAAGCTGCGCAGCGCAAGTCCAGGTCGGGCCATGGCCATCACGGCGGGGTCGTCCCGGTTCAGGACCTGGGTGCCGGAGGTCAGGATGCCAGCCTTGGCCGCCGCGTACTCGACCAGCCCGGGATAACGGTCCATATGGTCTTCGGAGATATTCAGCACCGTCGCCGCGTCCGGCCGCAGGCTGACGGTCGTTTCCAGCTGGAAGCTGGACAGCTCCAGCACCCAGACCTCGGGCATGCGGTCCTCGATCTCGCGCTCGGCCAGGGCGTCGAGCACCGGCAGGCCGATATTGCCGGCAATGATCGTATCCAGGCCGGCGGCCTGGCACAGGTGGCCGGCCAGCGCCGTCACCGTGCTCTTGCCATTGGAGCCGGTGATGGCTATGACCTTGCCCTGGCTGCCCCGAATGGCTCGGGCAAACAGTTCGACGTCGCCGACCACATCCTTGCCGGCCTTGGCCGCGGCGACGATCTCCGGCGTCGCCAGCGCCACGCCGGGACTGACCACGACCAGATCGGCCCAGGCAAAATCCTCGGCGGAGAAGACCCCTAGATTGAACGTCACCTCAGGAAATGCCTCGCGCAGATGCAGCGCATGGGGCGGGGCGGCACGGGTGTCGGTGCCACGTACCTGGGCCTCATGCTCGACCAGCCAGCGCACGCAGGACGCGCCGGTATCGCCCAGGCCCACGACCAGGGCCTTGATTCCGGTGTAGTCGAATGCGCGCTTGACCATGCTCACCTCAGCTTCAGCGAAGAGAGGCCGATCAGCACCAGCATCATGCTGATGATCCAGAACCGCACCACGACCTGCGTCTCCTTCCAGCCCTTCTTCTCGAAGTGGTGGTGGATCGGGGCCATGAGGAAGACGCGCTTGCCGCGCAGCTTGAACGAGCCGACCTGGACCATGACCGAGATCGCCTCGGCCACGAACACGCCGCCCATGATGAACAGCACGATCTCCTGGCGCACGATCACCGCCACGGTGCCGAGCGCAGCGCCCAGCGCCAGCGCACCGACGTCGCCCATGAACACCTCGGCCGGATAGGCGTTGAACCAGAGGAAGGCCAGACCCGAGCCGACGATCGCCGCGCAGAAGATCACCAGTTCGCCCGCGCCCGGGATATGGGGCAGACCGAGGTAATGCGAGAACACGGCGTGCCCGGCCACGTAGGAGAAGATGGCCAGCGCGCCGGCCACCATCACCGTGGGCAGGATGGCCAGGCCGTCGGCGCCGTCGGTCAGGTTGACCGCATTGCTGGTGCCGACGATGACGAAATAGGCCAGCACTACAAAGCCGGTGGTGCCCAGCGGCATGACGATGTGCTTGAAGAAGGGCACGATCAGCTCGGTCTGGGCCGGCAGGTGGGCCAGCCAGGCCAGCCAGGAGGCGACGATGACCGCAATCACCGACTGCCAGAAATACTTCCAGCGCGAGGCCAGCCCCTTTGGATTCTTGGCCACCACCTTGAGCCAGTCGTCGGCCCAGCCGATGGCGCCGAAGCCGAGCAGGGTCAGCAACAGCGCCCACACGTAATGGCTGGATAAATCCGACCACAACAGCGTGGTCACGGTGATCGATGCCAGGATCAGCGCCCCACCCATGGTCGGCGTCCCGGCCTTGACCAGATGGGTCTGCGGGCCGTCGTCGCGCACCGGCTGGCCGACCTTGAGTTCGGTCAGCTTGCGGATCATCCATGGCCCGAGCATGAACGAGATCAGCAGCGAGGTCAGCGCCGCCAGCACCGCGCGCAGGGTGATGTAGCCGAACACGTTGAAGGCGCGGATGTCGTGGCCTAGCCACTGGGACAAGGTCAGGAGCATAGGTGTGTCTCCACGAACGACTTTACGACCCGCTCCATCTGCATGAAGCGGGAGCCTTTGACCAATACCGTGACCCCGAGGCCAAGGGCCTGTTGGCCATGGCCTTCAGCCATGGCGTTTTCCACTTCGGCCAGCAACTCCTCGATCCGCTCGAAATGCATGGCGCCGGGACCGAAGGCCTGGACCGTGTTCAAGCTCAACTCGCCCAGACAGAGCAGGCGGTCGATGCCGGCCCGTTTCGCGGTCGCGCCGATCTCCGAATGCAGCGCGGCGGCGTCCGGGCCGAGTTCGCCCATGTCGCCCAGAACCAGCAGGCGGGTGCCCTTCTGTGCGGCGAGGACGGCGATGGCGGCGGCAACCGAATCCGGATTGGCGTTGTAGGTGTCGTCGATCAGGCGTGCGCCCAGGATGCAGGGGTGCGTTTGCAGCCGGCCTTTGGTGCCGACGTAAGCGGCCAGGCCGGCGGCGATGCTCGCCAGCGAGACACCAGCCACCTGCGCCAGTGCGGCAGCGGCCACGGCGTTGCGGGCGTTGTGCTGGCCGGGCACGTTGAGCGTGACGTCGGCTTCGCCGGTCGGGGTATGCAGCTTCAGCTCGGCGCCGAAGGGCTTCAGCACGCAGTCGGCGCGCACCTCGCCCTGCGCCAGACCGAAAGCGATCACGCGATGCGGCGCGGCCAGTTCACGCAGCAGCGCCGCGTGCGGATCGTCGGCATTGACCAGGGCCACGCCGTCGTCCTTCAGGCCGGCGTAGATCTCGCCCTTGGCGCGGGCCACGGCCTCGACCGTGCCGAGTCCTTCCAGGTGGGCACGCAGGGCGTTGTTGACCAGCGCCGCGTCGGGCCGCGCCAGCCGGCTCAGGTAGTCCAGCTCGCCCGGATGGTTCATGCCCATCTCGAGCACGGCGTAGCGATGCGCAGGCGTCAGGCGCAGCAGCGTGAGCGGCATGCCGATGTCGTTGTTGAGGTTGCCGGAGGTGGCCAGCACCGCGGCCTCGCCGGCCTCCGCCTTGAGGATGGCGGCCAGCATTTCCTTGACCGTGGTCTTGCCGTTGCTGCCGGTCACGGCCAGCACCCTGGCCGGCATGCGGCTGCGGTGCCAGGCGGCGAGTTTGCCAAGCGCAAGGCGGGTGTCCTGCACCACGATGGCGGGCGAGACGTCCAGGCCGGCGCCTTCCTCGACCATCACCGCCGCGGCACCCTGCTCCAGCGCCTTGGCGGCGAAGCCGTGGCCGTCGAAACGCTCGCCGCGCAGGGCGATGAACAGGGCGCCCGCCGGCAGGTTGCGGCTGTCGGTCGACACCACGTCGAATCCGACGTCCGGGCCGACGGCACGTGCGTCCAGGGCCTGGGCCACCTCATGCAGACGCATGGTCCGCCTCCTTCAATGCCTGTTCGGCCTGCGCCAGGTCCGAGAACGGATAGCGCTCGCCTTGAATTTCCTGGTAGTCCTCGTGCCCCTTGCCGGCGATCAGCACCACGTCCTGCGGACCGGCGCCAGCAATGGCGGCACGGATGGCAGTGGCACGGTCCAGCTCCACCGTCTGGCCGGCCGGCATGCCGGCCAGGATGTCGGCGACGATGTCTTCCGGCGCTTCGTTGCGCGGGTTGTCGCTGGTGATCACGACGCGGTCGGCCAGGCGGGCGGCGGCCGCGCCCATCAGCGGGCGCTTGCCCTTGTCGCGGCCGCCGCCGCAGCCGAACACGCAGACCAGCTGGCCCGGGGTCAGGTCGCGCAGCGTGGCCAGGGTCTTCTCCAGGGCATCCGGGGTGTGGGCGTAATCGACGATCACCGTCGGCCGGCCGCTGCCGCCCAGGCGCTGCATCCGGCCTTCGACCGTACGGGTCCTTTCGAGCACGGCCAACGCGTCGGTCAGGCTCACGTTGCTGGCCAGCAGCACTCCCAGGCAGGCCAGCAGGTTCTCGGCATTGAACCGGCCGATCAGGCTGGTCAGCAGCTCGCCATGACCCCAGGGGGTGTCCACCTTCAGGGTCAGACCTTCGGCGCTCAGGCGCAGGGCATGACCGCGAATCTCGCCGATACCCAGGCCGTAACTCAGACGATGCACGTCGCGACCGGCCAGGTCGTCATACAAGCGGCGGCCGAGGTCGTCTTCCAGATTGAGCACGGCCCACTTCAGACTGGGCCAGTCGAACAATTTGGTCTTGGCATGGGCATAGGCCGCCATGTCGCCGTGATAATCGAGATGGTCGCGGGAGATATTGGTCAACACCGCCACATCGAAGGCCACAGCCTCGACCCGGCCCTGATCGAGGGCATGCGAAGACACCTCCATGGCCACCCCGGCAGCGCCGGCGTGCAGGTAACCAGCCAGCAGGCCCTGCAGGGTGACGGCGTCGGGCGTGGTATGGCTGGCGCCCTGCAGTTCGCCCGGAAAGCCGTTGCCCAGGGTACCGATCACCGCGGTCTTGCGGTTGAGGCGGCCAAAGGCCTCGGCCAGCCAATGGCTGCACGAGGTCTTGCCGTTGGTGCCGGTGATGCCGGTCATCCACAGCAACTGCGACGGATCGTGCCACCAGGCTGCGGCAATGGCTGCGGCCCTGGCCTTCAGATCGGGGACCGGGAAATTGGCCACGGCCAGCTCCGTCGGCCAGGCAAAGCCTTCCGGCTCCCAGAGCACGGCAGTGGCGCCGGCGGCGACGGCGGCTGCGAGATGGGCCCGGCCATCGTGAATCGCGCCGGGCATGGCCAGGAAGACGTCGCCCGGACACACCTTCCGGCTGTCGGCGGTCAGCCTGGCGCTGGCCGGCAACTGGCGCAACTTGGCGATCAGGGCAGCGACCTCCATCAGGTCGGCTCCTCTTCGCTGCCACTTGCCGCGGGCACGGTTTCCAGCGGCTTGTCCGGCGGGATGGCCATGAAGCGCAGGGTATCCGCCATGACCTTGGCAAATACCGGCGCTGCGACCAGTCCGCCGTAATATTCCTTGCCATTCGGTTCGTCGATCATCACCGCGACCACCACCCGCGGATTGGACATTGGCGCCATGCCCACGAAGGAGGCGATGTACTTGGTCGCGGAATAGCCGCCGCCTATCGCCTTATGCGCGGTGCCGGTCTTGCCGCCGACCCGGTAACCGGTAATGCGGGCCTGGGGCGCCGTGCCATCAGGCTGGGTCACCCGTTCCAGCATGTCCTGCATCTCTTTGGCGGTCTTTGCCGACATCAGGCGCACGCCTGCGGCGGGCGTGTCGCGCTTCAGGATGGTGATCCTGGGCAGCACGCCGTTGTCGGCGAAGGCGCAGTATCCACGCGCCAGTTGCAGCAGGCTGACCGACATGCCCATGCCAAAGGCCATGGTGGCCTTTTCAATCGGCCGCCAGCTTTCATAGGGCCGCAGCCGGCCTCCAGCCTCGCCCGGAAAACCGGAACCGGGCGGCGCGCCAAAACCGGCGCGGTTGAGCATGTTCCAGTAATCCTCCGACTTCATGCCCAGGGCAATCTTGGCCGCGCCGATGTTGCTCGAGATCTGGATGATCTCGGCGACGCTGATCAGGCCCTTGGCGTGGACGTCATGGATCCGCTTGTCGCCGATCTGGAGCCAGCCCGGATCGGTGTCGATGCGGGTTTCCGGGGTGACGCTGCCATTTTCCAGCGCCGCCGATACCAGGAAGGGCTTGATCGTGGAACCCGGTTCGTAGGTGTCGGCCACCGCGCGATTGCGGTCGCGTTCCGGCGTCATGGTGGCGCGGTTGTTGGGGTTGTAAGTCGGCACATTGACCAGGGCGAGGATCTCGCCGGTATGCGCATCCAGCGCCACCAGCGCACCGGCCCTGGCCTTGTTCGCCTCGACTGCGGCAGTCAGCTCGCGATAGGCCAGATACTGCAATTGCAGATTGAGGCTGAGGGTCAGATCCTGGCCCGGCTTGGGTGAGCGGACCAGATCGAGGTCTTCGATGGTATTGCCCCGGCGGTCCTTGACCACCCGCTTGGCGCCGGGCTCGCCCGCGAGCCAGGACTGGTAGGCGTATTCCAGGCCTTCCAGTCCGTTGTCATCGGCGCCGGTCACGCCGAGCACCTGGCCGATCACATCGCCGGCCGGGTAATAGCGGCGGTATTCCTCGGTCGAATGGACGCCCTTGATATCCTGGGCCAGCACCGCATCGGAAATTTCGGGCTGCACCTGGCGCTTGAGATAGACGAAGGCCTTGGCCTTGTCCGCGAACAGCCGCGCCACGGCATCCGGGTCCAGATCCAGCTTGCTGGCCAGGGCCTGGATCTGGCTCGGCGCCGCCTCGGCCTCGCGCGGGTTGAGCCAGATCGATTCGACCGGGGTGCTGATGGCCAGCGGCTCGCCCCGACGATCGGTAATCATGCCTCGATGGGCCGGGATTTCGACCACCCGCTGCACCCGCAGGTCGCCCTGCTTGTTCAGGAAATCGTTCTGCCATCCCTGGAGATAGGCGGCGCGGGCGGTCAAGGCCGCGAACCCGCCGAACACCAGCCCCATCACCAGCCGCATGCGCCAGCGCTGCAGGTCAAGACGCAGAATCGGATTCCGGGTCCGGCTCATGACTTTTGCTCCGGCGCCCTGAGCACCTGGATCTGCTTGGTATCGGGGACCGACATGTGCAGCTGGCCGCGGGCGATTTGCTCGATCCGGGAATGCATGGCCCAGGTGCTCTGTTCGAGCTGCAACCGGCCCCATTCGACATCCAGGTCGCGGCTCTTTTTCTGCCCGGCCTGGAGTTCCATAAACAATTCGCGCGCCTGGTGGCGCGCTGTGACGACAGCTAGTGCACAAATGATCAGAATCACCGCAAGGACAGGATTTACCCGGAACATCTCGCCTCCGGGATGTCCGTTGCCGTGCGCTCGGCGACCCGGAGCACGGCACTGCGCGCGCGCGGGTTGCGCGCCACTTCCTGATCCGATGCCTTGATCGAACGGCCGACCAGTCGCAACCGACCGGTCTTCAACTGCCCGGCCAGCACGGGAATCTCCTTCGGCAGCTGTTCGCCTTTGGCCTCGGCGCGCATGAAGCGCTTCACCATCCGGTCTTCCAGGGAATGAAAGCTGATCACCGCAAGCCTCCCGCCCGGACGTAACAGATCGACCGCTTGTGGCAATGCCTCGGCGATCTCATCAAGTTCACGGTTAATGTAAATCCGGATAGCCTGAAAGGTCCGCGTGGCAGGGTCCTGGCCGCGTTCGCGGGTGCGCACTGCGCCCGCCACGATCCGCGCCAGCTGACCGGTCGTGGCGATTGCCTGCTCCGCTCGCGCTGCGACAATCGCTCTTGCAACCGACTTAGCAAACCGCTCTTCGCCATAGTCACGCACCACCTGCGCCAATTCGGCCTCTGGCACCTCGTTCAGCCACTCCGCCGCGCTCATGCCCCGGCTGGTATCCATGCGCATGTCCAGAGGCGCATCGTGACGAAAACTGAAACCGCGTTCCGGCGTATCGATTTGCGGGCTCGACACGCCCAGATCGAACAGCACGCCATCCACCTGACCCAGACCAAGCGCCTTGGCCTGCTCGGCCAACGCGCTGAACGGGACATGGGCAATCGAAAACCTCGCGTCGTTCAAGGTGTGCGCTGCCGCCACAGCCTGTGGATCGCGGTCCAGGGCCAACAGGCGACCGGACGGCCCGAGCCGAGCCAGAATCGCCCGGCTGTGTCCGCCCCGGCCAAACGTGGCATCCAGGTAAACGCCATCCGGCCGCACATTCAGTGCGACCAGCGCTTCGTCCAGCAGAACGGCGGCGTGGCCCGTATCCTGGGCCAGGGTCACAGGGAGAAATCCTTGAGCTCATCCGGAACCTCGCCCTTGCGCATGGCTTCATCGAGCAGGGCCGGAAGATCGGCCACCGCATTACACTGCGCCTGCCAGCCGGCCGCGCTCCAAAGTTCGAACTTGTTGCCCTGGCCGACCAGGACGATATCCCGCTCCAGCGCTGCGCGGTCACGCAGCAAGGTTGGCAGCAGGATGCGTCCCGCACCATCCATTTCCACATCGGTGGCCGAACCAACCAGCAGACGCTGCATCTGGCGGCTCACCGGATTGAAGCTGGGCAAGGCGTTGAGCTTGCGCTCGATCGGCTCCCATTCGGGGAAGGGGTACAAAAGCAGGCAGCCACTCGGGTCGACGGTCAGGACGAGATGCCCCCCGCAACGCTGCATCAGCAGATCGCGATACTTGGTCGGTATCGCCAATCGGGCTTTACCGTCCAGGGCTATAGGTGTTGCGCCACGAAACATCTCGATATTTGAGGTTCAGCATCTCCACAAAACCCCGTTTTCCTCCATTTTCTCCCACCAATGCCAACTATAGAGAAGGTGACGACCCAACGTCAAGCTGGAAATCCCATTTTTTTTAATGACAACAATGACTTACAGAATCGACCAAAGTCGAAGCTAAGCAATCCTAATTAATGATCTAGCGACCATACTTAAAGTGATTTATTAACATGTGGGCCCAACTTGCGAACCCGGGAGGGCGATGGTGACAACGAATAGAAACCAGAGCTGGAGTAATAAAACTTGAGATGTAAAACAAACCTGAGATGACAGCAGGTCAACAACATCAGCCAAGCTATGGCATCACCAACAACGGGCAAGTCAACACATTGATAAATAATGGAGAACTCTCATATCAGGTTTTTATTTGAAGTCGCTCTGGCACCCTCATGAGCTTTGAAGACCTACTCGCCCAAGGACGGTCATCACATATCCCTCGGCATGACCTGCTCAACATTTATGCAAATCAGACCATTTTCATAAATAGACTTGAGATGAACGAAGCCAGTGCAAAAGAAACCTGAGATGCTTCAGACAGGCAGGGAAGACAACCCAAATTGTGCCGATATCCAAGTAAATAAGCTTTGCTGCTTTCTTATTGATCCGGCCAAGTGAAGTTTGAAGTTTCAAGCGGCATATTTGACGTGCG
>JBBIJC010000073.1:0-11040 GCA_037446165.1 Hydrogenophilales bacterium
TAGCCGTTAGCTTTTTCGATCCGCCCTTGGAATCACTCGTATCGTGGCAAGAATAGGGGTGGCAAACTCGGACGTTTTCGCCAGTTCACGGTTTGCCTGGCGAATGACTGAAACGCCCGAACTGAGGGCCAGTCCGGCCATGATGATGGCCACCGTCAGGTCGGGCCAGCCGCTTCCGGTGCCGAACACGCCGACGGCGGCGGCCAGGACCGCCACGTTGCCAATGGCATCGTTGCGACTGCAGAGCCAGACCGAACGCATGTTGGCGTCGCCATCGCGGAAGGCGTAAAGCATCAATGCGACGCTGCCGTTGGCAAACAGTGCCAATACGGCAATCGCGCCCATGGTCATGGGTTCAGGGGGAATGCCATGGAACGCGGCCCAGCCGGTTCTGGCGAGCACGAACAGGCCGAATCCCGCCATCGACAATCCCTTCACCAGCGCGGCGCGCGAGCGCCAGGCCAACCCCATTGAGAGCACGGCCAGCGAGATGCCGTAATTGGCGGCATCGCCGGCGAAGTCGACCGAATCGGCAAACAGGGACATCGAACCCGATTTCAGGCCGCCCACGATCTCGACGCCAAACATCGCCGCATTGATGACCAATGCCAGCCAGAGCGTCTTACGGTAACGCGGGCTGATCGTGGTTTGCGAAGCACATGCGGAATCACAGCAACAGGCGGGCATGGATTTCTCCTTCCAAAGGCGATGACCTCACTACACACCCGGTAGTTACTCCAGGGTCAAGCGTGTAGGATGGACGCGTCACATTTTCAGGCGACGGCCACCATGCGGATCGGAGAACTGGGTCAGGCGACCTGCGTCGATATCGAAACGATACGCTACTACGAGAAGGCCGGCTTGCTGCCCGAGCCGGCTCGAAACGCCAACGGCTATCGTGCCTACGGGCCGGCGCATCTCGAACGCCTGGCGTTCATCCGCCATTGCCGGGCCCTGGACATCTCGCTGGCCGACGTGAAGCGGCTGCTGGAATTCGTCGCGCATCCGGAGGCCGACTGCGGCGATATCGACCAGCTGATCGATGGCCAACTGGCGCGGGTGCGGGCCAGGTTGAACAGCATGCAGGTGCTTGAACGACAGCTCGTCGCCTTGCGCGGTCAGTGCGATTCCGGCCACGCGGCCGGCGAGTGCGGCATCCTGCATGAGCTGGTGGCCGCTGCGCACGGCGAAGCCTGCGCCTGTCATCTGAATGCAGTGCCCGAACCGCTCCGCACACGCAAGCGATCAGCATGAAACCGGCATTGCACAATGGCGTTGTGGCCGCGATGGCGGCAGCGGTTTTGTTTGGTGCGGGAACGCCGCTGGCCAAGTTGCTGCTCGCCCATACCAGCCCCTGGTTGCTGGCCGCGTTGCTCTATCTGGGTTCGGGGATCGGCCTGTGGCTCGTGCGCCTTGTCCGGCGCGCTCCCGCCGTCCATCTCGAACGCGGAGACCGGCGCTGGCTGGCCGGTGCGATTGTCACCGGTGGCATGTTGGGGCCGGTGCTGCTGATGCTGGGCTTGTCGGCGATGCCGGCCTCCGGCGCTTCGTTGCTGCTGAATGCCGAAGGCGTATTCACCGCGCTGCTGGCCTGGTTCGCGTTCAAGGAAAACTTCGACCGCCGGATCGCGCTGGGCATGTTTGCCATCGTCGTGGGGGCCATGGTGCTGAGCTGGCCGCAGGATGCGCGTTTTACCGGGGCGTGGCCGGCGCTGGCGGTCCTGGGCGCGTGTCTTGCCTGGGCCATCGACAACAACCTCACCCGCAAGGTATCGCTTTCCGATGCCAGCTTCATCGCCATGGCCAAAGGCCTGGTGGCGGGCTCGACCAATCTGGTCCTGGCCATGCTCACCCATGCGCAGTGGCCAGGCAGCGGCGTGGTTGCCGGCGCAGCGTTGTTGGGCTTCGCCAGCTATGGTGCGAGCCTGGCCTTGTTCGTGATTGCGCTGCGTCATCTTGGTACGGCGCGGACCGGCGCCTATTTCTCGATTGCGCCGTTTTTCGGTGCGGTGCTGGCCATTGCGCTGCTGGGCGAATCGGTCACGCCGCAGTTATTGCTGGCCGGGTTACTGATGGCGATTGGCGTGTGGTTCCACCTGACCGAGAAACACGAACATCTTCATGCCCACCCGCTGCTTGAGCATGGCCATGAGCACAGCCACGGCGAGGGCGACGAGCACCATGAGCATGAGCACGATGGTCCGGTTCTGCCGGGTACCCGGCATACCCATTTCCACCGGCACGCGCCCATCCAGCATTCACATCCGCATTTTCCCGACGCGCACCACCTGCACTCGCACTGATCCGGGCATTCGGATCATGGGGCGCGGCAACTATTCGTGAACTGTCTGGCTCGCTGCCCGCTTGCTGGCCTCGAAACCGCCCTTGGCCTTCCAGCCCTCGATGCCGCCCTGCAGCACCTTGACGTTGTCCCAGCCCAGGAGCCGCAGCACGAATACCGACTGGGCCGACAGGGTTCCGCTGTTGCAGTAGACCACCACCAGCTTGTCCTTCGGGATTTCCTTGCGCCGCGCGACAGTCTGGCGCCACTCGATGTTGATCGCTCCGGGGATGTGTTCCTTGTCGAACTGGGCGGCGTCGCGGGCGTCGATCAGCATGACGTTCTTCCACTCCCCGGCGGGAATCTGTTCGGGCAGGATCAGGCTGCTGCTGTAATCGCTGAAGTCCATGTATTCGGACAGGGCGTCGACCACGACCGGTTTCTCGTCGGCGTGGGCGGCGGGGGCCAGCAGGAGCAGGGTGGCGAGGGCGAGGGTGTGCGGTTTCATGGTCGATCTCTCTCGTTCAGTCCAGTGCGGGGTTCAGCCGGGGCAAGGTTTCCTCGGCCATCAGCTGAACCAGCAGGCCGGAGGCGAACATCGCTCCCGCAACCAGCCAGAAGGTGCTTTCCAGGGTGCCGCTCAAGGCGGCGGTCAGTCCCACCAGTCCGGCGCCGACGGCGTAGCCGAAGTCGCGCCAGAATCGATAGATGCCGATCGCCGAGCCGCGCCAGTCCGGATGGGCGATGTCGGCCACGGCGGCGGACAGGTTGGGATAGAGCAGGGCCATGCCCAGGCCGGCCAATGTGGCAGTGGCAATCAGCCAGGCCTGCGCGTCGACCATGGGCATCAGGCCGATGCCGGCGCCGCACAGCCACATGCCCCAGACAATGGGTTTCAGTCGGCCGATACGGTCGGACAGCCGGCCGGTGAAGAACTGCGATACGCCCCAGGTGATGCCATAGGCGCCGACGGTCCAGCCGATCATCGGAAGGGGCACGCCGCGCTGGTGCAGCCAGACCGGGGCGATCACCCACATCCAGGCATCGACGAACTTTTCCACCAGGCCGGCTTGGCACAAGGTGGCCATGCGCCGGTCGCGCCAGCTCATCAGGGTGAACATTTCCCAGGTGGCCGGCTTGGCCGATACGCACTTTGGGTAACGCGGTTTCGGGCCGGTGGCGGTGGCGTGTTTTGCTGCCTCAAGTCGCGCCCAGGGCAGGGTTTCCTTGACCCAGAGCAGGGTGCTGATGCCCGCCGCGCCGACCGCGAACAGGCCGAACCACAACAGCCCGGTGCGGGCGCCGAAGTGCTCGGCCAGGTAAGCGGTGACGATGCCGGCGATGGCGACGCCGACATAGCCGGAAAATTCGTTGACGCCGATCGCGAAACCGCGCTGATCGCCGCGCGCCAGGTCGAGTTTGCTGGTCTGGGTCATCGACCAGGTGAAGCCCTGGTTGACGCCCAGCAGTACGGTGGCGGCGACGATCCAGTTCCAGTCCGGGGCGAACCAGATCATCACCGGGATGGGCACGGCCGACAACCAGCCCCAGAACAGCACCTTGCGCCGGCCGACCCGTTCCGACAGGCGGCCGGCGACGAAGTTGAGGCTGCCCTTGACCACGCCGAAGGCGACCACGAAGCTGGTCAGGAGCAGGAAGGAACCACGTGCGACGCCGAATTCCGATTCGGATAGCGCCGGCACGACGGTGCGCATCATGCCCAGGGTGAGACCGACGAAGAAGACCTGGGCGACCTGATGGACGAATTGGCCGAGGTTGTCGCGGATGCCGTGGTTTAGATCAGGCATGGATCAGAGAGAGGCCAGGCCCATATTGACCTTGACCATGCGCTCCATCTCGGCCGGGCGAGGCGGAATTTCCCGGGTCAGCGCCGCGACGAAGGCCTCCCGGTCCATGGCCAGCATGGGGTTCCAGCGCTTCTCGAAACCGATGGTGGAGGCCGGTTTGCCCGAGATGCCTGCGCCGCAGACGCTGCCGGCGACGTGGCCGG
Organism: Hydrogenophilales bacterium; assembly: GCA_037446165.1. Lineage (GTDB taxonomy): Bacteria > Pseudomonadota > Gammaproteobacteria > Burkholderiales > Thiobacillaceae > Parasulfuritortus. The sequence goes on from JBBIJC010000073.1 coordinate 4,293, forward strand.
CGTAGATTTCCACCTCGTTCGACAGGGTGAGCAGCTTGTTGTGCAGACTGTCATAAATCTGGCCGGCCATCTCGACTTCCTTGCCGGCCAGATCGGGCCGGCCGACGGCGCCGACAAACAGGGTATCGCCGGTGACCACGAACCAGGGGGCGTCGGCCCGACGCTTGTCGGTGACCAGCAGGCAGATCGAATCCGGCGTATGGCCCGGCGTATGCAGCACGTCGACATGGACGTTGCCGACCTCGATGCGCTGGCCATCCTTGAGCGGTTCGAAGGGGAAGCTGACCCGGCCGGCATTGGCCTCGTGCAGTGAGTACAGACCGCCACATTTCTCTGCCAGGGTCCGGCCGCCGGAGTAGTGATCGGCATGGACATGGGTGTCGATGACATGGGTGATGCGCACGTTCTGCTTCGCCGCTTCGCTGATGAACCAGTCCTCATCGCCCGCGACCGGGTCGACCGCGACCGCGACATTGCACGAGCCGCAGCCGAACAGGTAGGACAGGGTGGCTTCTTTGGCCGCTAGTTGCCTTAAAAACATAATGTCTCCTCTTAAAAAACCAGGACCTTTTCGGCCCATTCAGTCCATTGTGCGAGTTCGTCCAGCGTGCCTTTGTGGCTGCCCGGGACCAGTTCGGCTTCGGCCATGCCGCGCGCGTCCATGCAGGTGCCGCAGACGCCCACCCGGCCCGGTCCCGGACGGATAGTCTTGTTGAGCATCAGCTGAAGGTTGTAGAAGCCGGCCGGCACCTGCTGGCCGCTTTTTGCGGCGGTGGCAGCGTCGCCCATCAGGAATACGCGCACCTCGTTTTCACCGTTCCGCGCCAAAGCGCCAGCCAGGCGCAAGCCGTTGTAGGTATGTTCGTCGCCGTAGGGGGCGCCGTTCAGGATGAACAATGTTTTCATGTTTTGCTTTCTTCAGTGGTGAGGTGCAGGCCAACGGCCCGCCATTCGGCCACGCCGTCTTCCCAGCGCATGGCCCGGTATCCCTCCTGCCGGAGGACCTCGACGGCATCCTTCGCCATCAGGCAGAACGGGCCCCGGCAATAGGCGACCACCGGTTTGTCGCGGGGCAGTTCGGCCAATCGTTTGCGGAGTTCCTCCAGCGGCATGGAATTGGCGTAGGGCAGGTGGCCGGACCGGAATTCGCCTTCTGGTCGTACATCGATCACCGTGATCTCGCCGCGCTGCGCCCTGGCCAGCAGGTCGTCGCGCCCGACCGGGGCGAGTTCATCCGGTTTGTCGGCCAGTTGACCAAGGGCCACGCGCAGGCTGACCAGGCGCTCCTCGGCCAGCCTGCGCAGGCCGACCCAGAAGTCGGCGACGTCATCCGATACCAGCCGGTAATGGATGTTTTTGCCATCGCGCCGGGTGTCGACCAGATGCGCCTGACGCAAGGCCTTGAGGTGGGCGCTGGCCAGCTTGATCGAGATGTCGGTGGCGATGGCCAGTTGCTCGACGGTCTTCTCGCCCTGGCAGAGCACTTCGATCAGTTCCAGCCGTTTCGGGCTGGCCACGGCCTTGCCGATGCGGGCGACCTGGCTGTAGAGGGCATCCTTGATGGCGCGATTGTTCATAATTTAGTCAATCTAATAAACGTTAGATTATTAGATATTTTTTGCTGAGCGAGGTCAATGATTAGTTTTGATAGCGATGACTGGCATAAGCGAACTAGAATGACAGTGTGTTGAATGGCTGGAGGATTGGCGATGATTCCAATGAAAATGTCAGAAGGCGGTCGGGTTGTCATACCGGTCGAGATCCGTCGTCAACTCGGCCTGAAAGACGGCGATACCGTACTGTGGGAGTTTTCCAACGGCGAGGCGCGACTGACCACGCGGGCGGCGAATATCAAGCGGGCGCAGGAATTGTTCCAGAAATACTGCCCGCCGCAGCCGGGGCGTTCAATCGTTGATGAACTCATCGCCGAACGGCGCGCCGAGGCTGAGCGGGAATGACTATCCACGTGCTCGACACCTCGGCGATCCTCGCGTATTTCTGGCAGGAACCGGGTTGGGAGAAAGTGGCTGACATCCTGAGCCAGAAGAGTCACGTGGTCAGCAGCGTCAATCTGGCGGAACTGGTCGGCAAGGCGCGTCTTGAGGGGATGCCGGGGCCGGCGGTTGAGGACATGCTGGATTCGCTGGAACTGGACGTGCGCGAATTCAATTCCGAACAGGCCTTGGTTTGCGGCTTGCTGCAGCCAACGACCCGCCCGGCAGGACTGTCGTTGGGTGACTGCGCTTGCCTGGCCCTGGCCAAGTCGCTCGATGCCGTCGCCGTCACGGCCGACAGGCCCTGGCTGGCGCTTAATCTGGATATCCGGGTGGACTGTATCCGCCCGGCCACGGGGTAAGGTATGGCCAATCAGGAACTGTTGCTCGCACTGCTGGCCGGTCTGGCGATCGGTGGAGTTGTCCTGCTCTGGCAACGCGGGCGCTGGCTCACCGAACGCGGCGAACTCGCCGTCCGAATCGCGCAACTGGATACCGAACTCGAAAACGAACGGTCCTCGCTGGCGGAAAAACTCCGGTTGCTGGAAGACGCTCGGGCCCAATCGGCCGATGCCTTCCGCGCCCTGTCTGCCGAGGCGTTGAAGAGCAACAACCAGGCCTTTCTGGAGCTGGCCCGGACCAGCATGGAGCGCTTCCAGGAATCGGCGCGGGGCGATCTCGATGCCCGCAACAAGGCGGTGGAATCGCTGGTCAAGCCTCTGGCCGAAACCCTGTCCAAGCTGGAAGGCCAGACCGTCGGCCTGGAGCAGGCAAGGGCGGTCGCCTACACCGGACTGTCCGAGCAGGTGCGCCAGCTGCTGGAAAGCCAGCAGGCCCTGCAAAAGGAAACCCGCACTCTGGGCAATGCCTTGCGCCGGCCGGATGTGCGCGGCCGCTGGGGCGAGGTGCAATTGCGCCGGGTGGTGGAGCTGGCCGGAATGCAATCCCATTGCGACTTCTATGAACAGGAAAGCGTGACCGCAGATACAGGCCGGCAGCGTCCGGACATGCTGGTCCGTCTGCCCGGCGGCAAGACCGTGGTGGTCGACGTGAAGACGCCGATCGACGCCTTCATGGACGCGATGGCGGTCGAGGACGAACACAAGCGCGAGTTGGCGATGGAACGTTTCTCGCGCCATGTGAAGGAACATATCGCCAGCCTGGCGGCCAAGGCCTACTGGGCCCAGTTCGAGCCGTCGCCCGAATTCGTGGTCCTGTTCCTGCCCGGCGAGGCCTATTTCAGCGCCGCCCTGCAACGCGATCCGAACCTGATCGAATACGCTGCCGAACAGCGGGTCATCCTGGCCACGCCGACCACCTTGCTGGCCCTGCTCAAGGCGGTCTATTACGGCTGGCGGCAGGAGGCGCTGGCCGATAATGCCCGTCAGATCTCGACCCTGGGCAAGGAGCTGTATGACCGGCTGGCGACCCTGGCCGGACATTGGATTGGCGTTGGCAAGAACCTCGGCCAGGCCACCGAGGCCTACAACAAGGCGGTGGCCTCGCTGGAAAGCCGGGTACTGGTCAGCGCGCGCAAGTTCCGCGACCTCAAGGCCGCCGATGCCGACAAGGAATTGCCGATGCCGCCGATGATTGAGGCCGTGCCGAGATTGCCGACCGACGCAGAATAGGCGCTATTCTGAAATGAGATGTTGCCGGCCATCGCTTGGGCTGGCGTGAGTGTTACCGTAGCCGCCGGATTCCGGGTGGCATTGTTGAGGCATTGTTGAATAACCAGGAGTCAAAATGATCGCGATCAACGACCAGGGCAAACTGATCAGCATTTCCGTCATGGGCGAATTCACCGTGGCGGACTACAAGGAGTTCGAGCAGCATGTCATGGACCACCTCAAGGCCGGCGGCGTAAACCTGCTGCTGGACGTGCGCGACATGATTCGTTACACCCTTGATGTGGTATGGGAGGAGATCAAGTTCAACCGCGAGCACCGCTATGATTTCCGCAAGATTGCGGTGGTGACCGGCAGCGAATGGATGGTCTGGATTGCCTGGCTCAACAGCCTGCTGGTCGACGGCGAACTTCAGGTATTCGACGATCCAGGGGTTGCGATGGAGTGGCTGGAGGCAGACGCTTAATCTGTCATCCCCGCGCAGGCGGGGATCCAGACGCTTGATTCAATAATGGGTTCCCGCTTACGCGGGAACGACAATACCGAATAAAGCCGCCTTAGAAGAAATTCATCCGGGCCATCTTCTGGTTCAGGATGCTGGCCAGTTGAGGCTGGTATTGCACGATGATCGGGAGAACCGGATACACGGCACTCACCTGACCATGATCGATCTGGCGGGTTGATGCCTCGTAGTAATTCTGGGCGGCCTCATAGGGACGGCCGGCAGCCAGCTGGACATTGCCCAGTTCGCCCCATGCATCCGCATCCTCGGGATGGGCATCGAGGTAACTTTCATAAATCCCGATCGCCAGACCGTACTTGTGCTCTTTTGCTGCCACGCGTGCAGCCAGGGCAGGATTCTTTGCCTGGTTCGTTTCGTCGGATTTGACGGTGACCGGGTTGGCTGACTTGCCCGCATCGGTTTTCCTGGCGTCAGTAGCGGGCTTTTGAATAGCGGCAACCTGTGCCGGGGCGGCCTTCGGTACTGGGACGGCCTCATGCTGATCGATAACCGTGTTCCTGGCCTCGGTCGTGATCTTGTCCTGCGGTTTGGCGGCCACTGCTTGTTCTGGCTCGGCCGGCTTGGCCGTCGGCTCGACCGGCTTCGCCGTGGCCTGGGCCGACAGGGGCTGCTGCCTTGCGTGCTTGTCTACAGGGTAGGGCGGATAAGCCGGGTAGGCAGGATAAGAAAGAGTGGTCGAGTACTTTCCCGCGACCTGGGTTTGGGCCTTGCTCGGTTCCCGCTGACGGTCCACTTCATGCGCAATTTTGCTGGCGACCTTGTTGGCGATCAGTCCAATCTTGGCGCCTGTTTGATCCACATAAGGCTTTACACCGGCGCTCGGGGTGAAATACAGGATGGCAACGGCGATCATGATCAGCATCAGCAGCCAGAAAAGCCCCTTGAAAGTCGAATGGCGGCTGACCAGCGCGCGTTCGATCCGCGCCGATGATTGACTGAATTTGTTGGCTGAGTCGGTCAGCTTGTCGATCGAGTTGCTGAATTTTTCGGTCAGCTCGTTGATCCTGGTGATGGATTCATTCAATCGAGGATCGGTATTGTTGATCAATGTCTGGCCCATGAGTTCGGACTCCTGTTTCCAAAGTTCTTTGGTTTGTTTCTGGTATGGCTAACTGTGTTGGTGCGACACATGCAGAGAATGCCCTTCCCTGAGGGAAGGGCATTCATGAAAGTCGCCTGGCACGATCGCCGGGCGACACCTGCTACATCAGTTCGGCTGAGGTGCGGCCTGAGGTGCTGCGCTAGGCTGCGGGCCATTGGCGGTTTGAGCGATACCGGCGGGCGGCATCTCCTGGCTGCCAGCCTGAGCCATCTTCATCGACAAGTCATTCGCCAGTGAAGGATTGCCTTGAGCGATAACAGGCAGCAACTCAGCGACGCGTTCCGGCTGCTTCTGGTCGAGCAGCAGTTTGCCAGCATCGTAATAGGCCTGAGCAGCCTCGGGAAGCTTGCCGATGGTGAAATAGATATTGCCCAGTTCGCCGTCAGCATCAGCATTGGCGGGGTTCTTCTTGATGTAGTCCTTGTAGGCGGCGATGGAGGCATCCATATCGCCCTTGGCATAGGCATCACGAGCCAGATTGATTTGATCCTCTGAGGCACCTTTGCCAAACGGGCCATTAGGCACGGTTTGACCAATTACAGACTTGGCATGCTCGGCTACAGGCTTGAGCCAGGGGGTGTAGCGATAAACCAGGAATACAACGATCAGAAGAAGTAATGCCCCAACGATCCAGTTTGCTGCTTTGCTAAACATGACTCTCGCTCCTTATTGGCTGAAATGTTTTTGTATGTCATACATCAGACGGCGGTTGCCGTCTGATGTGACACTTGTTATTACCACCAACCGCCGTTGTTGCCCCAGCCGTTGTTGCCATTGCCGTTCCAACCGTTGTTGCCATTGCCCCAACCGCCGCCATTACCATTGGCACCACCACCCATGTTGAAGCCGAAATTGCCGCTGGCATTACCGTTGGCGTTGCCGTTGCCATAGCCGTTGCCGTAGCCATTGCCGTAGCCGCGACCGTAACCATTGCCATAGCCGTTGCCATAACCATTGCCGTAGCCGTTGTTGCCCCAGCCATTGCCATAGCCAGGACCATAGGCCGGGCCGTAGTAGCCAGGCGCGGGAGCGGCTTGTTGACCTTGGCCCATGTAGGGGCCTTGAGGAGCGGGGGCAGCGCTAGCCACGGCGCCATAGGTAGCGGCAGCAGTCAGTGCGACGGCCAGCAGGGTCTTGCTTGTGAATACGTTGTTCATCATTTGAAGCTCCTTGATTAAGTTGAGTTGTATGACTTTTCCAACAAACGCAGAAAATCAGTCTGCTTTCGATGCAAGCCCGATAAATATGGCCCCCTAAGCGTCCAGACCAATACCTGCTACTGCTTCTCGGATATCGGGACATCCGTTACCAAGATTTTTAATACCCTGACGGTGGGGGAAATCCTGAACTTCCCCCATCGGCCGTATTACATCCAGCCGTTATTGCCGTTCCAGCCATTGCCACCGTTGGCCGCGCTGTTGCCGGAACCATTCATGTTGCCGCCAAAGCCAAAATGGGCATTCATGTTGGTGTGACCCTGGGCTTGGCCGTAACCTTGACC
>JBBIJC010000073.1:11140-12231 GCA_037446165.1 Hydrogenophilales bacterium
TGGCCGTAACCTTGACCATAACCGCGACCGTAGCCCTGACCATAGCCATAGCCGTTCTGGTAGTTCTGCGGGCCATAGTAGTTGCCGGGAGCATAGCCGACCGGGGCGTAGCCAACCGGGCCATTGGCGTCGTTGCCCTGGCCTTGCATCTGATAGGCCGCGACTTGGTCATTATTGGAAGCATGGGTACGGGCATAACCGTAACCACCCAGCCCGGCGATGGCTGCCACCGACAACAAGGGCAGGGTGATCAGCGCCCATTTCGGAACACGCTTCAGGAACGGCAGCTTTTCTGCGGTGGCAACCGGCGCCGCCGATTCGACTGCTTCGGCCTCTACGGTCGTGCTTTCCTGGCTGATTTCGTTTTCCGTTTGCTTTACCATTTTTTGACTTCCTCTATGCGAGTTGCTAATGAACTGCCACCCATTAACGAGCAACAGCGGGACATGGATTCAGGCTCCCTTTCATGCGCGATCCTGAATCGGAAACATCTACATGAAGCACGTTCAGACTAGCGAATCATGTATATATGAATATTATAATATTCACTAATCATGGATCCGTCCACTGTGAATTTGCTGATTATTTTTATGGGGCAGCAAGTCGAATCTATACAGTTCGGTATCCTGCCTTGCCAACTGTGCCTGAAACGTGGCAACCACAGGTGATGGGCCGCCACGCTGATGGGTTCCCAGGAGCCACCGGCGCTGTCAGGGATGATCATGTGAAGGGTGTTGGGTAGCGCCGGCTTCGGGTAGCGGCATATACCTCTGTACCGGAAGATGTGACAGAATCGCGGCCTTGCCCTTGTAGCTCAGTGGATAGAGCGACCGCCTCCTCATGTGGGCACCCGGCGCCGAAAGGCCCGGAGTGAATGGAGTCAAATTCGGGGAAACCTCTGCTATCGAGATAGCGTGGCAATCCCGAGCCAAGCCCGCCAAGCAAACCTGGCTGGGAAGGTGTAGAGACTAGACGGCTCCCGCCTAAAGCCAGACGGCCATGGTGAAGGGATAGTCCAGACCGCAAACGAAGAAAACGGCAGTGAAAACTGTAGCGGTATGAAGCGGTAGGTCACAGGTTCGATTCCTGTC
>JBBIJC010000074.1:0-12146 GCA_037446165.1 Hydrogenophilales bacterium
TCCTTGTAGCTGTCCGCCTGGCCGCGCTTGTTCAGGATGTTGAGGGGGCCGATCTTGTAGATGAAATATGGCATCCGACTGCTCCGTTCTAATGTTGACTGAAATTGTCGGATAAAACGCGAGGCCGGGCAAGCGGCCTCGCGTTCAATCGGTCAACTCAGTTGTCCGTGGCAGTGCTTGTACTTCTTGCCGGAACCACACGGGCAGGGGTCATTGCGGCCAACCTTGGCGAACTGGCGTTCGATCGGCTGCTGCGGCACGGTTTCGTCGATGGCTTCATCCTTGCCGGCCAGGGCTTCGTCGAAATCGGCGTGGTGATACTGGACATTGGACAACGCCGGTTCCATCGCCTCGACCGCTTCCACGTCTTCCTCCGAGCGGATCTGCACCGTCAACGTGACGCGGGTGACTTCGCTGGCGATGGTGTTGAGCATGGCCTCGAACAGTTCGAAGGCCTCGCGCTTGTATTCCTGCTTGGGATTCTTGGCCGCGTAGCCGCGCAGGTGGATGCCCTGGCGCAGATGATCCATGGCGGCCAGATGCTCGCGCCAGTGGTTGTCCAGGGTCTGGAGCAGGATGGCGTGTTCGAACTGGCGCAGGTTGTTGCCAGCAACGGCTTCCTTCTCGGCGTAGGCGGCGCGGGCCGTGGCGATGATCTTCTCGCGCAGGCCGTGTTCGTCCAGCTTGTCGTCGCTGTCCAGCCAGTGCTGGACCGGACATTGCAGCAGGTATTCCGAGGCCAGGGCGCGCTCAAGGCCGGCCGTGTCCCATTGCTCGGCCATGCTGCCGAGCGGGATGTGTTCACTGATCAGGCCGTCCAGCACCTGCGCGTGCATGCCGTAAATGCCTTCAGCGATGTTGTCGGTTTCCAGCAATTCGTTGCGTTGGCTGTAGATGACCTTGCGCTGGTCGTTGGAGACGTCGTCGTATTCCAGCAATTGCTTGCGGATGTCGAAGTTGCGCTGCTCGACCTTGCGCTGGGCCGACTCAAGCGAACGGTTGACCATGCCGTGTTCGATCGCCTCGCCCTCGGGCATCTTCAGGCGTTCCATGATGGCGCCGAGGCGGTCGCCGCCGAAGATGCGCAGCAGCGGGTCTTCCAGCGACAGGTAGAAACGTGAGGAACCGGGGTCGCCCTGACGGCCGGAACGGCCGCGCAACTGGTTGTCTACCCGGCGCGATTCGTGCCGCTCGGTGCCGATGATGTGCAGGCCGCCGGCGGCCAGGACTTCGTCGTGCAGCTTCTGCCAGTCGGACTTGATGGCGGCGATGCGGGCTTTCTTGTCGGCCTCGCTCAGGCTGTCGTCGGTCTCGATCGCATCGATTTCCTTGGCGATGCTGCCGCCGAGCACGATGTCGGTGCCGCGGCCAGCCATGTTGGTGGCGATGGTGATGCCGCCAGTCAGGCCGGCCTGGGATACGACCTGGGCTTCGCTGGCATGCTGCTTGGCGTTCAGGACCTGGTGCGGCAGCTTGGCCTGCTTCAGTTGTTCGGACAGGAATTCGTTGACTTCAATTGACGTGGTGCCGACCAGCACCGGCTGGCCGCGCTTGTGGCAATCGGCGATGTCGGCGATGACCGCGGCCCACTTTTCGTTGGCGGTGCGGTAGACCAGGTCGTTCATGTCCTTGCGGATCATGGGTTTGTTGGTTGGGATGACCACCGTTTCCAGGCCGTAAATTTCCTGGAACTCATAGGCCTCGGTGTCGGCCGTGCCGGTCATGCCGCCCAGCTTCTTGTACATCCGGAAGAAGTTCTGGAAGGTGATCGAGGCCAGGGTCTGGTTCTCGCGCTGGATCGATACGCCTTCCTTGGCTTCGACCGCCTGGTGCAGGCCATCGGACCAGCGGCGGCCGGTCATCAGGCGGCCGGTGAATTCATCGACGATGACCACTTCGCCATCCTGGACCACGTAATGCTGATCGCGGTGATACAGGACATGGGCGCGCAGGGCTGCGTAGACGTGGTGCATCAGGGTGATGTTGCCGGCATCGTAGAGCGAGCCGCCGGGCGGCAGCAGGCCGAGCTCGGTCAGCACGGCTTCGACCTTTTCGTGCCCCGCCTCGGACAGCAGCACCTGATGGGCCTTCTCGTCCACGGAGTAGTCGCCTGGCACGTCGGGTTCGTCCGGCTTGGGCTCGCGTGCCATGCGGGTCAGCCGGCCCGGCAGTTGGTCGATCTGCTGGTACAGCGCGACGTTGTCGTCGGCCTGGCCGGAGATGATCAGCGGTGTGCGCGCCTCGTCGATCAGGATCGAGTCGACTTCGTCGACGATGCCATAGTTGAGCGGCCGCTGCACGCGCTGGTCGGGCGCATAGACCATGTTGTCGCGCAGGTAGTCGAAGCCGTATTCGTTGTTGGTGCCGTAGGTGATGTCGGCGGCGTAGGCGGCCTGCTTTTCCTCCTGCGGCTGCTGGGAGCGGATGACGCCCACGGTCATGCCCAGGAAACGGTAGATCTTGCCCATCCACTCGGCGTCGCGTGCGGCCAGGTAGTCGTTGACCGTGACCACGTGCACGCCCTTGCCGGGCAGCGCGTTCAGATAGATGGGCAGCGTGGCCATCAGGGTCTTGCCCTCGCCGGTCCGCATTTCCGCGATCTTGCCCTGGTGCAGGGTAATGCCGCCGATCATCTGGACATCGTAATGGCGCATGCCCAGCACTCGTTTGCCGGCTTCTCTCACTGTGGCGAAGGCCTCGGGCAGCAGCTGGTCAAGGGTTTCGCCCTGTTCCAGACGGGCGCGGAACTCGGCCGTCTTGCCCTTCAACCCGTCATCGCTGAGGTTTTCATAGGCCGATTCCAGGGCGTTAATCTTCGCCACCTGGGAGCGGTATTGTTTGAGAAGCCGCTCATTGCGGCTGCCAAATACTTTTTTGAGCAGATCGACGAACATGAACTGTATTAACCGCTTATTTAATGTGAAAAATTTCCCAATGTTACCATAGGGGCCTAGCCCGGCTTTTTACAATTCCATGGCGACACCACCGTCCTTTCAACGCATCCGCAAACTGATCGGCCAGGACCGCGCGCTGGCGGTTCTCCTGCCCGAGGCCGAGCGCTTGCGCGACCTCAATCTGCGTCTGGCCCGCGCCCTGCCATCTGCCGTGGCCCGAGCCTGCAGGGTGATGGCGGTGATCAACGGCGAGGCCAGGATAGCCTGCGACAGCGGCGCGGCGGCGTCCCGCTTGCGCAGCCAGGCCACGACGGCGGCCAGGGCACTGGCCAGCGATGCCTGCCCGGTCGACCGGCTGAAGGTCCGGGTCGAAGCCAGCTGGAGCCGGCCCGAGCGTCCCGAAAAGCGTGGTCTCGGCCGTGGCGCCCTGTCGGCATGGGACGAACTGGACCGCGAGTTGCCGCAGAGCGAGCTCAAATTGGCGGTTGAAAGCCTGCTCCGCCATCATCGTCAGGACCGCTGATCGCATACAATTCCAGCCATGATTCCCAGTGACAACATCTTCCTCATCGGCCTGATGGGGGCCGGAAAGACCACCATCGGACGGCTGCTGGCCCGGCACCGCAACCTGGAGTTCATGGATTCGGACCATGAGATCGAAGCCCGCTGCGGCGTCTCCATTCCCACCATCTTCGAGATCGAAGGCGAGGAAGGGTTCCGCAGGCGGGAAGTCTGCGTGATCGACGAACTGTCCCAGCGCCACGGCCTGGTCCTGGGCACGGGCGGCGGTGCGATCCTCGACCCCGTCAACCGGGAACGGCTCAAGGCGCGCGGTACGGTGATCTATCTGCGCTGCCATCCCCAGGAGCTCTACCTGCGTACCCGCCACGACCGCAACCGGCCCTTGCTGCAAACCGAAGACCCGCTGGCCCGGCTGCAGGCCTTGTACGAAAAGCGCCATCCGCTTTACATGCAGACCGCCGACATCGTGCTCGATACCGGTCGGCAAAGCGTGCATTGCCTGGTGCGCAAGCTGGAGGGCGTGCTCGACCTGAGTGGCGCGGCGGAAGAGGATTGCAGCGCCGTGCTCAGCGAGGAGGATGCAGCGGATGCTTCCGGTGCCTGAGCAGGAAGAGTAGCGCCAGCCAGGGCCACAACACGGCCAGATGGCGGGCCAGGCCGACCAGGTTGAGCAGGCTGCCGCTGGGCCACAGGGGCGAGGGGACAAATGCCAGGCGGGCCAGGTCGGTCCCGGCCAGCAGGGCGATGGCGATGCCCCGCCGGTGTCTCGAAACCGTGGGCAAAAGCAGCAGCCAGAGCGCGACGACAAAGCCGGCCAGGGTCTCCGGCGACAGGATGCCGCCCATGACCTTGGGCTTCATCAGCATCGCCCAGGCCAGCAGTTTCAGTCCGAATACGATGACCAGCAGCAGGAAAATGGCGCCGACATAGCGTCCGGGCCGCAGCAGACAGGCGGTGAACGTGCCCAACACGATCAGTTCCAGGAAGGTGGCGAAGAACCAGGGCGTATTGACCATCTGAATGCTTTCCGGGATGCGGGTCGCCTGATTCAGGTGTATCCCGAGCCAGCCCACGCCGGGTTGGGGGACCAGGGCAAATTGGCTCGCCAGCCAGAGTACCAGCAGCCAAAGCCCCAAACTGGCCTCGCCATGCGCCAGAAACCAGGTCCGACGCCAGTGGTACAGGGCCTCGCCGGCGCGCAGCCAGCGGGTGTGATGCAGGGCCAGCAGGGCGCCGGTCAACGCGCCCAGGCTGTTCAGGAAGACGTCGAGGGTGGAGGCGACCCGGGTGGGTATCAGTACCTGGAGGCTCTCCATGGACAGGCTGAGCAGGGCGCCGAAAATCCAGGCCAGCAGTATGGGCAGGCCGCGATGTCCCGGCCGGAACAGCGCAAGGGAAACCAAATAGCCCAGGGGCAGGTAGGCCAGCAGATTGGTGCTGACGTCGTTGCGGGTGACGTAGCGCGGCAGCGATGCGAACAGGAAGGCATCCGACCAGTTCGCCAGCGGCTGCCAGCCGCTGAACGGATACAGGCTGCCCGCCACGATCAGCATGACATAAGCGATCAGGATGTAGCGGAGAGTGGCCGGTTTTTTCGCAGGCATGAATTTGGTGAGAACATACCATCAGGTTTACGGCAGCGAGCCTGCCCATTTTGAGGAAAAAGCACAATGATTTTCGACGTGTTCAATGGCGATGCCGACGGCCTCTGCGCGCTGCACCAGCTCCGGCTGGCCGAGCCGGCCGAAGGCCAGCTGGTCACCGGGGTCAAGCGGGATATCGGCCTGCTGAAGCGGGTGGCGGCCGAGGCTGGGGATCGTGTGACCGCGCTGGATATTACGGTGGAAAAGAATCTGGCGGCGTTGCAGTTGCTTCTGGCCAGGGGTGTGAAGGTGCGCTGGTTCGACCACCACAATCCGGGCGAACTGCCGGCCGATCCCGATTTCGATTCGCATATCGATACCGCAGCCGATATCTGCACCAGCCTGATCGTCGACCGCTTTCTCGGTGGCCGTTTCCGGGCCTGGGCGGTAGCCGCTGCCTTCGGCGACAACCTGCACAACTCCGCCCGTCGGGCCGCCGAGCCTCTGCGGCTGGGCGCCGGGCAGCTCGCCGCCTTGCAGGCGCTGGGCGAGTGCCTCAACTACAACGCCTATGGCGACAGCGTCGACGATCTCTACTTTCATCCCGCCGATCTGTATCGGCACCTGCATGGCTATGCCGACCCCTTCGCCTTCATCGCCGAAGCGCCGGAATACGTCGTGCTCAAGGCCGGCTATGCCCAGGACATGCAATTGGCCGAAGCAACCCGGCCCTATGTGGAACGCGCGTCCGGCGCAGTGATCGTGCTGCCCGACGTCGCGTGGGCAAGGCGGGTGTCAGGCGTCTATGCCAACGCACTGGCCACGGCGCACCCCGATCGCGCCCATGCCCTGATCACCCGTTCGCCCAAGGGCTTTTACGTGGTCAGCGTGAGGGCGCCAGTCAACAACCGGATCGGCGCCGATACCCTGTGCATGCGTTTCGACGGCGGCGGCGGGCGCAAGGCAGCAGGGGGGATCAACAACCTGCCCGAGGCCCAGCTGGATGCATTCGTGCAGGCCTTTTACGAGACCTATCCGGGCTAGACCCATTGCGGCAGCAGTGAACCCAGGATCATGCCGGCCAGCGAGGTCAGCAGTCCGGCGAACTGGGCCGGGATGAACGGGTCCTCGGGGTCGAAGTTGAGGCTGGCGAGCCAGGTTGTAAGCCCCAGGAAAATGGACAGCCAGGCGCCCTGCCTGGTTGCCCGTTTCCAGTACACGCCGCAGGCCAGCGGCACGAAGGCGAACATGAAGTACAGGCTGCCGCCCAGGACCGAGCCCAGCATCATGGTGATCCAGGCTGCGAAGAACAGGCCGACCAGGATTAGACAGCTTGATGAGCCACTCCCGGTGGTCAGGGAGGGTCAGCTACGCTGCGGCTTCTGATGTGAAAGGGGCAACCGGTCGGTTGCCCCTGCGTGCTGCTTATTTGCCGATCAATTCGTTGATTTCGGCTTCGGCGGCGAGCCAGTCCTGCTGCTCGTAGCCGGGGACAAAACCGCGTTTCTCGGCACGATGGTAGGCCGCGTTGGCGATCCATTGCTGACGCTCGGCCTCGGACGGGGCAGCGGGCTTGGCCACCATTTTCTTCACGCCAGTCGCTGCTTTTTTTGCTTCGGGTTTGGCGGCGGCCTTGGGGGCGGCGGCAGCCTTGCTCGCTGCGGGGGCAGCCTTGGCGCGGCTGGCGGGCTTTTCGGTCGCGGTGGTCGCGGCCTTGGTCGTTGTCTTCTTCGCGGTTGGTTCGACCGTCACCGTCTTGGCGACCGGCTTGGACGCGGCCTTCTTGGGCGCAGCGGCTGCCTTTTCGGGCTTGGCTGTTTCCGCTACGGCTGCAGTTTTGGTGGTGGTGCGCTTGGTGACTGTGCTTTTCTCAACGGCCATGATGTTCCTTCCTGATGTAACTGAGTTGACTCTGAGTTGGGTTGGATGAGGTTACCGCCAAAGATCGGCCGACTTGCTTAAACCTAGCCAAATCATGACTGTTCCGCATCCCGCTTCGCCCGGAGTGTACCTGATCGGGATGTCACAATGAGCACCCGTGCGGTCCGAATCTACCAATGATTTACTACATGCATGTTTCAAACAACAGTAGCGCGCCCAGCAAAACGGCAATGACCGCCAGCCAGAGGTTGCGTCTGCGCTGCTCGACCAGGAGCCGGTCGAACCCGGTTTCCAGCTTTGCCAGCCGGTTGTCCTTCAATGCCTGATGCGCCAGACGGGGCAGTTGCGGGATCAGGTTGCCCCAGTAGGGCGCTTCTTCCTTGAACATGCGGGCCCAGCCGCGCCAGCCGAGCTGCTCGCTCATCCAGCGTTCCAGAAAGGGTTTGGCCGTGGCCCACAGATCGAGCTCGGGGTCCAGTTGCCGGCCCAGACCCTCGATGTTGAGCAGGGTCTTTTGCAGCATGACCAGTTGTGGCTGGATTTCCATGCCGAACCGGCGCGAAGTCTGGAACAGCCTGAGCAGCACCTTGCCGAAGGCGATTTCCTTCAGCGGCCGGTCGAACACCGGTTCGCACACGGAGCGGATGGCGGCCTCGAATTCGTCGATCCGGGTTTCTTCCGAGATCCAGCCCGAATCGCGATGGGCCTGGGCGACCCGCTTGTAATCGCGGCGGAAGAAGGCGAGGAAGTTCTGGGCCAGGTAATTCTTGTCGACATCGTTGAGTGTGCCCATGATGCCGAAATCGAGCGCCACATACTGGCCTTCGTCGGTGACCAGGATGTTGCCCGGATGCATGTCGGCATGAAAGTAGCCGTCGCGAAAAACCTGGGTGAAGAAGATTTCCACCCCGGCCCGGGCCAGCCTGGGGATATCCACGCCGCGTCGGCGCAGCTCGTCGATCTGGGAGATGGGCGTGCCGTCCATCCAGGTCATGGTCATGACTTCCTGCGTGCAGTAGTCCCAGTACACCTCGGGTACGGCAAGCAGTTTCGAGCCTTCGAAGTTGCGCCGTAGCTGGGAGCTGTTGGCGGCTTCCCGGATCATGTCCAGCTCGTCCTCCAGGTGCTTGGCGAACTCGGCCACCACTTCCTTCGGCTTCAGTCGCTTGCCATCCGACCAGAGCGCTTCAAGCAGCCCGGCCAGGGTGTAGAGCAGGGCCAGGTCGCTTTCGATGGTCTTGCGGATGTTGGGGCGCAGCACCTTGACCGCGACCGCCTCGCCGGACTTCAGCCGAGCCTTGTGGACCTGGGCGATGGAAGCCGAAGCCACCGGCTCCGGGCCGAATTCGGCGAACACGTCATGGGCGTCGCGGCCGTAGGCACGGCGCAAAACCGCCAGAGCTTGTTCAGACGGAAAGGGCTGGACCCGATCCTGCAACAGCGCCAGTTCGTCGGCCAGGTCGGCCGGCAGCAGGTCGCGCCGGGTGGATAGTACCTGGCCGAACTTGACGAAGATCGGTCCCAGGCATTCCAGCGCCTTGCGCAGGCGTACTGCGCGCGGGTCGCGCAGCGGCCGCCAGAAAAACAGCAGGTTGACCAGCCAGCGGATCAGCTTGATCCGTTCGTGGCCAAGAAAGAATTCGTCCAGGCCATAGCGGGCCGAGACATACAGGATGCGGGTCAGACGCAGGATTCTCACGCCCGGTGCTGCTCCAGCAGGGCGATCCGCGCTTCCAGACGGGCGGCGGCATCGCGTACTTCGTCCACCTCGGCGACGAATTGCTGCACCGCGTGTTTGTCGGCCAGCAGGTCGGTCTCGAAGGTCATGTATTCCGCGACCGAGCGGCCGATGGCCTCGTGGGCCTGATCGCGCCAACGGCCGTAGCCTTCGACGGCTTGCGCGGCGCGCGCGGCGGCCACGTCACCCACCACCGGGCGCAGGGCCAGAGCCCAGTCGAACTCGGCGAGCGCGGCGGACAGATCGGCGGCGAGGGTACCGTCGCCTTCGATCCGGGCCTTGTTCAAGGCGTCTTTTTGTCCGGCGACCAGGGCCAGCAGGACATCGGCTGGAATGGTGATTTCGGTGGCGATGGGCAGCGCCGGGTCGGCAACCGACAGGCTACCGTCTTCGGTCACCCGGAACGCCATCGTGACCAGCGGCAGACGGATGCTGACGTGTTTTCCGGCATGCCGGGTCAGACGGGCGCGCAGCGTTGGCTGGGTGGCCAGCAGGCGGGCGAGGGCGGCAAACAGGGGCGTGGTAAACATGGCGGCATTGTATTGCATTGCGGGATAATCCGGCCCATGAACGTCAACGGAACTCCCACCCGAACCATCGCCTCGCTGCCCGATCGCAGCGGCATCGTGATTATCGACCAGACCCGGCTGCCGTTTCGCTATGAACTGCGCACCCTGTATACCCTGGCCGACGTGGCCGAGACGATCTCGGTCATGCGCGTCCGCGGCGCGCCGCTGATCGGTGCCACGGCGGCCTATGGCGTGGCCGTGGCGATGAATGCCGATTGCTCCGATGCAGCGCTCGATGCGGCTTGCGTCACCCTGGCCGCGACCCGGCCCACGGCGGTCAATCTGGCCTGGGCGCTGGGCCGCATGAGGGTGTGCTTGCAGCTGCTGCCGCCGGCCGAACGGCGTATCGCCGCCTGGGTCGAAGCCGCCGCCATCTGCGACGAGGACGTGGCGCTCAACCAGGCCATCGGCCGGCACGGTGCCGGGCTGATCCGCGCCATCGCCGAACGGAAGACCGGGCCGGTCAACATCCTGACCCACTGCAACGCCGGCTGGCTGGCCACGGTCGACTGGGGCACCGCCCTGGCGCCGATCTACACCGCCTTCGATGCCGGCATTCCCGTGCACGTCTGGGTCGACGAGACCCGGCCGCGCAACCAGGGTGCCAGCCTGACCGCCTGGGAACTGAAGCAGCACGGTGTGCCGCACACGGTGATCGCCGACAACGCCGGCGGCCACCTGATGCAGCATGGCCGGGTCGATCTGTGCCTCGTCGGTACCGACCGCACCGCCGCGAATGGCGACGTCGCCAACAAGATCGGCACCTATCTCAAGGCCCTGGCCGCGCACGACAACACGGTCCCGTTTTATGTCGCCTTGCCTGGTCCAACCATCGACTGGAGCCTGGCCGATGGCCGCGCGATTCCGATCGAGGAGCGTCGGGCCGACGAGGTGACCTGTCTGACCGGCGAGACCGAAGCCGGCGACCTGGTCACGGTGCGAGTCACGCCCGAGGGCAGCCCGGCCGCCAACCCCGCCTTCGACGTCACCCCGGCCCGGCTGGTCACCGGCCTGATCACCGAGCGCGGCGTCTGCGCCGCCAGCCGCGCCGGTCTGCTGTCGCTCTACCCGGAACGCGGTTGATGGCCGACACCCGCCAGCTCGTCCTCAACATCCAGCCCGAGGCCGCCCCGCGCTTCGACAACTTCATGCCGGGCGACAACCTGGAACTGCTGCTTGCACTGGACACGATGGCGCGCGGCGAGTTGAAGGAATCGGTCGCCTACATCTGGGGTGCTTCCGGCAGCGGCCGCAGCCATTTGCTCCAGGCCACGGTGGCCGAGGCCCGCCGTTTCGGGCGTGCAGCCGGCTATGCCAGCGGCGGAGAGCTGCCTGATGACCTGACCGGCCTGCTGGCGGTGGACGATGTCGATGTGCTTGACGCCGAAGGCCAGGTCCGCCTGTTCTCGCTCATCAACCAGGCGCGCGAAGGTGCCGGCACGGTGCTGGCGGCCGGCCCGGTCGCGCCGGCACAACTGACGCTGCGCGCAGACCTCGCCACCCGCTTGTCCTGGGGGCTGGTGTTCGGCCTGCGTCCGCTCAACGAGGCCGACCGTGCCACGGCCATTCGCGAGCGTGCCGCCAGCCTGGGCCTGAGTCTGGCCGACGATGTGGTGCGCTACCTGCTCAGCCATGGCCGGCGCGACCTGCCTTCGCTGCTCGCCAACGTCGATGCACTGGACGCCTATTCGCTCAGTCTCAAGCGACCGGTCACTGTGCCGCTGGTGCGGGATTGGCTGAACTCCAGGCCATGAACCGGCTGTACGTGGCGATCAGCGGCCACGGTCTTGGCCATCTGGCCCAGACCGCACCGGTGCTCAACCAACTGCACCGGATCGATCCGGGCATCGAATTCGTGGTGCGCACCGCGCTACCGCGCGAAACGCTGGCGCTGCGCCTGGCCATGCCGTTCGAGCACGTGCCCGAAGCCTCCGACTGCAACCTGGTCATGCACGACGCCATCCGCGCCGACGTGCCGGCCAGCCTGGCCGCCTATCGCGAATTCCATCGCGACTGGCTGCGCAAGGTCGATGCCGAAGCGCGTCAACTGGAAGCCATGAAGGTGGACGCGGTATTCAGCAACGTCGGCTATCTGCCGCTGGCCGCGGCGCATCAGGCCGGGTTGCCGTCCATGGCGATGTGCTCGCTGAACTGGGCCGACATCTTCCGCCATTACCTCGGCAACGAGCCCGAGGCGGCGGCCATCCTCGACCAGATGCTTGAGGCCTACGCTGGCGCACGTGCCTTCCTGCGTCCAGAACCGTCGATGCCGATGGTCGATCTGGCCAACGCCGTGGCCATCCCGCCGGTCGTCCAGCCCGGCCGCAACCGGCGCGCCGAACTGGTCGGCAAGCTCGGCCTCGCGCACGGCGACAGACTGGTCCTGGTCGGCATGGGAGGCATTGCCTACCGCCCGCCGGCCAGGCACTGGCCGTCCATCCCCGGTGTGCTGTTCCTTGCGCCGGACGACTGGCAGACGGGTCACCCCGCCATTCGTCTGCTGCGCGAAACCGGCCTGGTGTTTCGCGACGCGCTCGCTTCGGCTGACGCGCTGATCACCAAGCCCGGCTACGGCAGCTATGTCGAAGCGGCTTCTGCCGGAGTGCCAGTGCTGACCATTCCGCGTCCAGACTGGCCCGAGACGACCTATCTCAATGACTGGCTGCAAGGCAAGGCGCGGGTGTTGGAAATCCCTGAGCAACGGCTGTTGGCGGGCGAGTTGGCCGAGCCGCTTGAGCAGGTTTGGGCCATGCCGGCGAAGTCGCCGGTGGCGGCCGATGGCGCAGACAGGGCCGCCGGGGCGCTGTTGGAACATTGCTTGACCAGAGCGGACCGATCCGCATACCTTGCTTGCTGATCCTGTGCAGTCGGTGCCGTCTGGCCCGAACCGCCAAACCCTGAATGGAGCCGAACGTGTCCGACCCAAACGTCCTCGAAATCCAGGACCTCCATTTCTCCT
>JBBIJC010000075.1:0-3049 GCA_037446165.1 Hydrogenophilales bacterium
GGTGGAGCGGGCGATGGGAATCGAACCCACGGCTCTAGCTTGGGAAGCTAGGGTATTACCATTATACGACGCCCGCGTGATAAGCTTTCTGGCCCGAATGTTACTGGATTTCGGCGCTTCAATGATAGAGATTACCGTCAATGGCGAGCCGCATCGCCTCGACTCACCCTTCCTTGTTTCCCGGTTGCTGGATCAGCTCGAACTGACCGGCAAGCGCCTCGCCGTTGAACTCAACGGCGAGATCGTGCCTCGAAGCCAGCATACCAGCACGTCGTTGAACAACGGCGACAAACTGGAAATCGTCGTTGCCGTCGGCGGCGGCTAACCCTTTTCACCTTTTCGTTTTTACTGAGGCCATGGACCAACTCGTCATTGCAGGCAAGACCTATTCTTCTCGTTTGCTGGTAGGCACCGGCAAGTACAAGGACTTCGACCAGACCCGGCAGGCCATCGAGGCCTCGTGCGCCGAGATCGTCACCGTGGCGATCCGCCGCACCAACATCGGCCAGGACCCAAACCAGCCCAGCCTGCTCGACGCGGTGCCACCGTCGAAATACACCTACCTGCCCAACACCGCCGGCTGCTACACCGCCGACGACGCCATCCGCACCCTGCGTCTTGCGCGCGAGCTGCTCGACGGCCACGACCTGGTGAAACTGGAAGTACTGGGCGACCCGCAGAGCCTGTACCCGAACGTGGTCGAGACCATCAAGGCCGCCGAGGTGTTGGTCAAGGACGGTTTCAAGGTCATGGTCTACACCTCGGACGACCCGATCATCGCCAAACAACTGGAAGACATCGGCTGCGTCGCCATCATGCCGTTGGCTTCGCTGATCGGCTCCGGCATGGGCATTCTGAATCCGTGGAACCTGCAGATCATCATCGACCGGGTCAAGGTGCCAGTGGTGGTCGACGCCGGCGTCGGCACCGCCTCGGACGCCGCCATCGCCATGGAACTGGGCTGCGACGCGGTGCTGATGAACACCGCCATCGCCGGGGCTCAGAACCCGGTGCTGATGGCTTCAGCGATGCGGAAAGCGGTCGAAGCCGGGCGCGAGGCCTTCCTGGCCGGACGCATGCCGAAGAAGATGTATCAGGCCAGCCCGTCGTCGCCGACCAGCGGCATGATCGGCTCCTGACCCGATGTCGGACAGCTTTCCGCCGGAACAGGCGCGCCGCACCGTCAAAAGCTTTGTCTTGCGCGCCGGTCGCATGGGCACTGGTCAGGCGCGCGCGCTGGAAGACCTGGGGCCGCGCTTCCTGATCCCCTATACGCCGGAAGCGCTGGACCTGGACGCCGCCTTCGGCCGCAGTGCGCCCAAGATTCTGGAGATCGGTTTCGGCATGGGCGACAGCACGGCCACCATCGCAGCCAGCCTGCCGGACAACGACTACCTTGGTGTGGAAGTCCATACGCCCGGCGTCGGCGCGTTGTTGAAGCGAATCGGCGAGGGCAATCTCGGCAACCTGCGCATCATCCAGCATGACGCAGTCGAGGTGCTCAACCACATGCTGGCCGATGGCTCGCTGGATGGCATCCACATCTTCTTCCCCGACCCCTGGCCGAAGAAAAAACATCAGAAACGCCGGCTGATCCAGTCCGAATTCGTCGCTCTGCTGGCGCGCAAGCTCAAACCGGACGGCTATCTGCACCTGGCCACCGACTGGGAACACTACGCCATGCAGATGCTGGATGTCCTGTCCGGCGAACGCCGCTTGCACAATACCGCGCCTGACTTCTCGCCCCGGCCGGATTACCGACCACTCACCAAATTCGAGAAGCGCGGCCTTAAGCTGGGCCATGGCGTCTGGGACCTGATTTTCCGCAAGACCGTATAATCCTCCCGTTCTTCAATGGGGAGGTTTGTCATGCAACGTCGCGATTTTCTGAAAGGCGCGGGGGTCGGAGTCGCCGCTTCCGCCGCCGCTGCCCTGCAAGCGTGTGCAAAAAAAGAATCTGCCGGTGCCGCCGGTGAACTGCCGGCCATCCACTGGCGCCTGGCCTCCAGCTTTCCCAAAAGCCTGGACACCATCTACGGTGCGGCCGAAGTGCTGGCCAACCGGCTGGACAAGATCACCGGCGGCAAATTCCAGATTCGCGTCTATGCCGGCGGCGAGATCGTCCCCGGCCTGCAGGTCATGGATGCAGTGCAGCAGGGCACCGTCGAATGCGGCCACACCGCCGGCTACTACTACGTCGGCAAGAACATGGCCTATGCCTTCGACACCTGCCTGCCCTTTGGCCTGACCGCGCGCCAGCAGAACGCCTGGATGTACTTCGGCGGCGGACTGGAACTGACCCGCGAACTGTTCAAATCCGCCAACATCATCAACTTCCCCGGCGGCAACACCGGCGTGCAGATGGGCGGCTGGTTCCGCAAGGAAGTGAACTCGCTGGCCGACCTGCAAGGCCTGAAGATGCGCATCCCGGGCATCGGCGGCCAGATCATGGCCAAGCTCGGCGCCGTGCCGCAGACCCTGGCCGGCGGCGACATCTACCCGGCGCTGGAACGCGGCGCCATCGACGCCGCCGAATGGGTCGGCCCCTACGACGACGAGAAGCTGGGCTTCGCCAAGATTGCCAAGAATTACTACTACCCCGGCTGGTGGGAAGGTGGTCCGCAACTGTCCTTCTACGTCAACATTGAAAAGTGGAACGCCCTGCCCGAAGCCTACAAACAGGCCTTCGAAGCCGCCGCCGCCGAGGCCAATGTCAACATGCTGGCCGCCTACGACCACAAGAATCCGATTGCGCTGCAAAGCCTGGTAAAAGCCGGCGTACAACTGCACGCCTTCCCACAGGAGGTGATGGCGGCTGCCGAAAAGGCCGCATTTGAACTCTACGAAGCCGAAGCGGCCAAAAACGAATCCTTCCGCAAGATCTACACCGAGTGGAAGAAATACCGCGACACCGAGATTCAATGGTTCAAGCTGGCCGAATCCAGCTACGACAACTTCGTCAACAAGTAAGGAGAATCGCCATGAAATACACCATCCTGCTGACCGCCCTCGCCGCACTGGGTCTTGCCGCCTGCGGCAACAAACAGGA
>JBBIJC010000075.1:3149-11966 GCA_037446165.1 Hydrogenophilales bacterium
TCCTGCTGACCGCCCTCGCCGCACTGGGTCTTGCCGCCTGCGGCAACAAACAGGAGAACATGCCCCAGACGACTCCGGCCGAAGCCAGCGCCCCATCCACGGCACCTGCCACGCCTGCCGCACCTGCTCCCGAGGCCAGCGCCCCTGCTCCGGCCGCCCAGACCGCCAGCACTGCCGGCAACGCCGGCGAAGCCAAGTTCAAGACCGTTTGCGCCAGCTGTCACGGCGCCCAGGCACAGGGCATGGCCACCTTCCCGAAACTGGCAGGCATATCTGCCGCCGACCTGAAGGCCAAACTGGAAACCTATCGCAAGGGAGAGAAGATCGGCCCAATGAGCGCCACCATGATACCGATGGCCAAGGCCCTGTCGGACCAGGAAGTCGATGACGTGACCGCCTATATCGCCACGCTGAAGTAAGCGCCGCGTTTCAAGCAAAAGGACGGGCTTGCCCCGTCCTCTTTTATTTTCAGCTTACCGCCAGTAATTCCACATCGAACACCAGCGTTGCATTGGGCGGAATCACCCCGCCGGCGCCGCGCGCACCGTAGCCCATTTCGGGCGGAATGGTCAGCTTGCGGCTGCCGCCCACCTTCATGCCGACTACGCCCTGGTCCCAGCCCTGGATCACATGACCGCGCCCCAAGGGGAAGTCGAACGGCTCGTTGCGGTCCTTGCTGGAATCGAACTTGGTGCCGTCCGTCAGCCAGCCGGTGTAATGCACGCTCACCCGGCGACCGGCCTGCGCCTCTGCACCTTCGCCCACGGTGATGTCTTCAATGATCAATTCAGCCATGTAAAACTCCTTGTCGTAGAAATCAGTTTTTCAGTCCAACCTGCACCAGCCCCGGAAAAACCAGGACCAGAATCACCATCACGATCTGCACCAGCACGAAGGGAATCGCCCCCCAGTAGATGTCGCTGGTACGCACTTCTTTCGGCGCCACGCTGCGCAGATAGAACAGCGCAAAGCCGAATGGCGGATGCATGAACGAGGTCTGCATGTTGATGCCCAGCAGCACGCCGAACCAGACCAGATCGATGCCCAGCTTGTGCGCCACCGGCGCCAGCAAGGGCACGATAATGAAGGCGATTTCGAAGAAATCAAGGAAGAAGGCCAGGACGAACACCAAGAGGTTCACCACCAGCAGGAAGCCGAGCGAGCCGCCCGGCAGCGCGGTCAGCAACTGTTCCACCCAGAGGTCGCCGTTCACGCCCCGGAACACCAGCGAGAACACCGTCGAGCCGATCAGGATGAAAACGACAAAGGTGGTCAGCTTGGCTGTGGAATCCATCGCCTGACGCAACAGATCGAGACTGAGCCGGCGCTTCATCATGGCCAGCGCCAGTGCGCCCACTGCGCCCATCGCGCCGCCCTCGGTCGGCGTGGCGACACCCAGAAAAATCGTGCCCAGCACCAGGAAGATCAGGGCCAGTGGCGGCAGCATGGTGGCCATCGCCTTGCTGGCCAGCGCCCCTCCCTTGAGGGTGCGCGCTTCCGGCGGCAGGGCCGGCGCCATGGCCGGCCGGAACAGCGTCACCGCCAGCACAAAGCCGACGTAGAGCGCGGTCAGAACCAGCCCCGGCACCAGCGCGCCGCGATACATGTCACCGACCGAGACGCCCAGTTGATCGGCCAGGACGATCAGCACCAGAGACGGGGGAATGATCTGGGCCAGCGTCCCCGAGGCAGCGATCACTCCGCTGGCCAGGCGCTTGTCGTAGCCGTAGCGCAGCATGATCGGCAGCGAGATCAGCCCCATGGCGATCACCGAAGCCGCCACCACGCCGGTGGTCGCGGCCAGCAACGCACCGACAAAGATCACCGCATAGGCCAGTCCGCCGCGCACGGCGCCAAACAGCTGGCCCATGGTCTCCAGCAGTTCCTCGGCCATGCCGCTGCGTTCCAGGATCAGGCCCATGAAGGTGAAGAACGGGATCGCCAGCAGCGTGGCGTTGGACATGATGCCGTAGATGCGCTCCGGCAAGGCCTGGAGCAGCGAGAACTCGAAGAAGCCGGACTGGATGCCGATGAAGGCGAACAAGAGGCCGTTGGCGGCCAGGGAAAAGGCCACCGGATAGCCCAGCAGCAGGAACCCGACCAGGCCTACGAACATCAGCGGCGCCATGAGCTCGAAACTCATACCACCTCCTCTGCCTGCTCACCCGGCAACGGCCCCTTGCCCCGCAGGAAGGCCAGCCGCTTGATTGCCTCGGACACGCCCTGCAGGGCCAGCAGCGTGAAGCCCACGGGGATGGCCAGCTTGATCGGCCAGCGCGACAGACCGCCGGCGTCGGACGACATCTCGCCGATGGCATAGGAATCGGCAAAGCCGGCCCAGCTCAGCCAGGCGATCAGACCTGCCGTCGGCAGCAGGAACAGCAGGCTGCCGACCAGGTCGATCCAGGCCCGGGTACGCGGCGCAAACCGGCCGTAAAGCACGTCGATGCGGACATGGCCGTTGTGCTTGAGGGTGTAGCCTGAGCCCAACAGAAAGACCAGCGCGAACAGATACCACTGAATCTCCAGCCAGGCGTTGGAGCTCATGTTGAAGCCGTAGCGGAACAGGGCATTGCCCGCCGAGACCAGCGCCGCCAGCAACACCAGCCACATTGCAGCCCGCCCGACGCGCTCGTTCAATGCGTCAATCAAGCGCGACAACTGCAGCAAAATCTCCAACTCAGTTGCCCGCCACCGTCATGTTGTCGATCAGGATCGAACCGACCCGGCGCGAACCGCGCACTTCGATATCGGTGCCGATGGCCTGGATGGCCATGAACATGTCCTTCAGGTTGCCGGCCACGGTGATCTCTTCCACCGGATAGGCGATGACGCCGTTCTCGACCCAGAACCCGGCTACGCCGCGCGAGTAGTCGCCGGTCACCATGTTGAGACCATGGCCGAGCAGTTCGGTCACCAGCAGGCCCGTGCCCATTTTCCGGAGCAGTTCGTCGAACGACTCGCCGGTGCTGGGCACGATCAGGTTGTGGTTGCCGCCGGCGTTGCCGGTGCTCTTCATGCCCAGCTTGCGGGCGCTGTAGGTGGACAGGAAATAGCCCTCGACCACGCCATTCTTGACCACATCGCGGTCACGCGTGGCCACGCCTTCCGAATCGAACGGCGCGCTGGCCAGGCCCTTGACGATGAAGGGCCGCTCCTCGATCTGCATGAAACTCGGGAATACCTGCTTGCCCAGGCTGTCGAGCAGGAAGCTGGATTTGCGGTACAGGTGGCCGCCCGACACCGCCGACACGAAGCTGGCGATCAGGCCGGTGGCGATCGGCGCCTCAAACAACACCGGACACTGACGGGTCTCCAGCTTGCGCGCGTTGAGGCGGCGTACGGCGCGCTCGCCGGCCCGCTGGCCGACCGATTCGGCACTGGCCAGATCGACCGCCTCACGCGCCGTCGTGTACCAGTAATCGCGCTGCATGCCGCTGTCATCCTCGGCGATCACCGCGCACGACAGGCTGTGGCGCGAACCGGGATAACCGCCCATGAAGCCGAGCGAATTGGCATAGACGAACTGCGACTCCTGGATGCTGACGCCAGCACCCTCTGAATTGGTGATCCGGCCATCCACTGCCAAAGCCGCCGCCTCGCAGGCACGGGCCATGTCGGTAGCCGCCTCGACCGACAGATCCCATGGGTAATGCAGGCCCAGTGACGGGAAGTCCCTGGCCAGCAGATCGGCATCGGCCAGCCCGGCGCAATCATCTTCGGCCGTGAACCGGGCAATGGCCAGCGCCTTGTCCACGGTCCGGCTCAAGGCATCGGCAGAAAAATCCGAAGTCGAGGCATGACCGCGCCGCTGGCCCAGATAGACGGTCACGCCGACGCCCTTGTCCTTGTTGAACTCGATGGTTTCGACCTCACCCTTGCGCACGTTGATGCTCTGGCCAAAGCCCTCGGAAACCTCGACTTCGGCGGCAGTCCCGCCGGCAGTGCGGGCCAGGTCGAGCACCTTGCCCGCGAGGTCGCGCAGGGAGGAATCGGAATAGGAAAAATGCTTTTCGGACACGGTAGCGGTCTGATCTTGAATGGAAAGCCGATATCATACCAACCTTATCCGTACAGCCAGCCGTCCCATGACCGAGCCCACCGAAGAATTCGAAGACGATCGCCCACCAAGCAAGAGCCAGCGCAAGCGCGATTCGGACGCACTGCAGGACATGGGCCGCGACCTGGTCAAGCTATCCAAGGACCAGATCAAGAAGATGGACCTGCCCGAGGAACTGCGCATCGCCGTGCTCGAATGCCAGCGCATCACCAGCCACGGCGCGCTGCGCCGGCAGATGCAGTTCATCGGCAAGGTCATGCGCAGCATCGAACCCGAACCCATCGCCGAGCAACTGTCCGCGATCCGGGGCGAATCCAACGTCGCCAAGGCCGAATTCCACCTTCTGGAACGCTGGCGCGAACGCCTGCTGGAAAACGATGACGCCCTGACCGAATGGCTGACCAGCCACCCCGGCTGCGACGCCCAGCAGATGCGTCAACTGATCCGCAATGCCCGCAAGGAAGCGGAGCTGGGCAAGCCGCCCAAGTCGAGTCGGGAGTTGTTCAGGGTGTTGCGGGATGCTGGGTAGGCGTTGCCGATTTGATGCGGGTGCAGGCCGGGGGTGGCCCGGCGGCCAGTTACTTTCTTTGCTCGTGCAAAGTAAGTAACCAAAGAAATCACGCCCTACTTCGCCGCCCTTCGGGTTCCCAATTTTCCCGATGCAGTTCGGGCGGCTGCGCAACTCGCCCTTCGGGCTCAGACAGTGCTCGCCGACTGCCCCCGATCGGCATCAGGAAAATTGGCGGCGCAGAGGGGATGGAACGGCAAACCCTCGCATCACCAACCCGGTCAGTTTTTCGTTGGCCAGTTGCATTACAGCGGGTTTGTTTTTCCGTCCCCTCAGCCGGAGCCGAGGCTTCCGGACTTGCCCGGGGAAGCCGAAGGCCGACGAAAGCTGTCTGAGCGAAGCGAGTTCTTTCGTCGCCCAGGCAAGTTTGGAAACCTCGGGGTTTCGACGGGTGCGGGGCGTGCTTTCTTTGCTTACTTACTTTGCACGAGCAAAGAAAGTAAGGCGCTGCCGGGCGCCCCCGGCCTGCGCCGCCCAACTGAGGCCACAACGTCGGACTCAAGGCCACAGCCGCAAAAATGACCGCCCTCAACAAAAAGCTCCTCCGCGACCTCTGGCACATGCGCGGCCAGGTTCTGGCCATCGCCGCCGTGATCATGGGCGGCGTGGCAACACTGGTGATGGCGCTGTCCACCTACGATTCACTGCTCACCACCCGCGACCGCTTCTACCGCGACTACGCTTTCGGCCAGGTCTTCGCCTCGCTCAAGCGTGCGCCCGAGTCGCTGGCCGGGCGACTGGCCGACATCCCCGGCGTCGAAACCCTGGAGACCCGGGTGGTGACAGCAGCCAAGCTCGAAGTCCCCGGCTTCGCCGATCCGGTGGTCGGGATGATCTCCTCGCTGCCGGACAATGGCCCGGCCCGGCTCAACCGGCTGCACCTCAAGCGCGGCCGGCTGCCTGCGCCGTACAGCGAAAACGAGATCGTGGTCAGCGACACCTTCGCCGACGCCCACAAACTCAAGACCGGCGACACCCTGGGCGCGATCATCAACGGCAAGCGCCAGACCCTGATCCTGTCCGGCATCGCCCTGTCGCCCGAGTATGTCTACCAGATCGCGCCCGGCGCGATGTTCCCGGACTTCCAGCACTACGGGGTGTTGTGGATGGGGCGCCATGCCCTGGCTATCGCCAACGACATGGACGGCGCCTTCAACGACGTCAGCGCCACGCTGACCCCGGGCACGGACCCACAGGCCGTGATCGACCGGCTCGACGTCCTGCTCGGCCCCTACGGCGGCATCGGCGCCTACGGCCGCGAATACCAGTTTTCCAACCGCTTCCTGTCCGAAGAACTGAAGCAGCTGAAGACCACGGCCACCTTGTTCCCGGCCATTTTCCTCGGTGTCGCCGCCTTTCTGCTCAATGTGGTGGTGAGCCGCATGATCGCCACCCAGCGCGACCAGATCGCCATCCTCAAGGCCTTCGGCTACGGCGATCTTGCCATCGGCGGCCACTTCATCAAGATGGTGCTGGCCATCGCCCTGCTTGGCGTGCTGATGGGCGTCGCGCTTGGCGTCTGGTTCGGCACCAGCCTGTCGCACGTGTACATGAACTTTTACCGGTTTCCCTACCTCGACTACGTGCTGCGGCCGATGGTGGTGGCCATCGCCCTGGCGGTGGCCGGCGTCGCGGCAGTGAGCGGGACCTGGTTCACGGTCGCGCGCGCCATGCGCCTGCCGCCGGCCGAGGGCATGCGCCCGGACACGCCCGAGGTCTACCGCTCCACCCTGATCGAGCGGGTCGGCCTGCAGCGCTGGCTGAGCCAGCCCTCGCGCATGATCCTGCGCCACATCGAACGCAAGCCGGTGAAATCTCTGCTCACCGTACTCGGCATCGCCTGCGCCTGCGGCCTGATGATGGTCGGCGACTACCAGCGCGGCGCGGTGGAATACATGATCGACGTGCAGTTCAACCTATCGGCGCGCGAGGACCTGGCCGTCACTTTCACCGACCCGACCTCGATCTCCGCCCTGCACGAGATCGCCAGCCTGCCCGGCGTGCGCCGGGTCGAAGGCTTCCGTGACGTGCCGGCCAACCTGCGCTTCGAGCAGCACGCGTACCGGGCTGCGCTGTACGGCATCGAACCGGACGGCATCCTGCATCACGCCCTGGATACCCACCTCAATGCCGTGCAGGTGCCGCCCGGCGGCGTGGTGCTGACCGATCATCTGGCCGACCGCATCCTGCACGTGAAGCCGGGCGACATGCTCACGGTCGAGGTCCTGGAAGGCGCGCGGCGGGTGCTGAAGGTGCCGGTGCTGGGCGTCACCAGGCAGTATCTGGGCGTCTCGGCCTACATGCAGCGCGACACACTCAACAAGCTGCTGCGCGAGGGCGACGTGATCTCGGGCGTCTATCTCTCCCACGACCCCGGTGCCGAGGCCGCCATCTACCAGCGCCTGCAGGCCCGGCCCCGGGTCCTGGGCCAGGTCGCCCACGCCAACGCCATCCGCAGTTTCTACGCCACCATGGGCGAGTTCGTCCTGTTCTTCAACATGATCTCGGCCCTGCTCGCCGCCAGCATCGCTTTCGGCGTGGTCTACAACTCGGCCCGCATCGCGCTCTCGGAGCGCGGCCGCGAGTTGGCCAGCCTGCGCGTGCTCGGCTTCACCCGGGCCGAGATCGCCTACATCCTGCTCGGCGAACTGGGCGCGCTGACGCTGACCGCCATCCCGGTTGGCTTTCTGGTCGGAGTCGGGCTGTGCGGCGTGCTGGTGCTGTCGTTCAATTCCGAACTGTATCGGCTGCCTTTGGTCCTGGAGCCCTACAATTACGCCATGGCCGCCTCGGTGGTGCTGGTTTCCGCCATCGTGTCCGGCCTGCTGGTCTGGCGCGCGCTGGGCAAGCTGGACCTGGTGGCCGTACTAAAGACGAGAGAGTGATATGCGCGGACGAATCGGACTCCTGATCCTGGTGCTGGCCATCGCGGCGGCCCTGGCCTATGGCTTTCTGCCCAAGCCGATCCCGGTCGATGTAGCTGAAGCCAGAACGGCCCGGCTCGAAGTTACGGTCGAGGAGGAAGGCAAGACCCGGGTGCGCGAACGCTATGCCGTATCGGCGCCGGTCGCGGGCTATGCCCGGCGCATCGACCTCAAGGTCGGCGACCCGGTGCGCAAGGGCCAGGTCGTGGCCGTGCTCGAACCGGCTCGCGCCGTCAGCCTCGATCCGCGCAGCCGCGCCCAGGCCGTAGCTCAACTCGCCGCCGCCCAGGCAGCCCTGGCCGCCGCCAACGAAACTACGCATGCCGCCGCGGCCCAAGAGCGACTGGCAGAGCAGGAATACGCGCGCAGCCAAGCCCTCGGCCAGAGCCACTTCGTGTCCCAATCGGCCATCGACCAGGCCCGCACCGCATTCCAGGCCGCCAAGGCCGACCGGCTCGCGGCCGAACAGTCCGCCAGGGGCGCGGCCCATAACGTGGAGGCGGCCCGCGCCGCTGCCGCGCAGGCGAATGGGCTGGATACCGGCAAGCCGGCGGAGATCATCCAGGTCGCCTCGCCCGTGGACGGCAGCGTCCTGAGCGTGCCGCACGAAAGTGAAGGCGCGGTCCAGGCCGGCCAGTCACTGCTCGAAGTGGGCAACCCGCAAAGCCTGGAGATCGTGGTCGAGGTACTCTCCACCGCCGCGGTCAAGATTGCGCCCGGCACCCCGGTCCGGCTCGACCGCTGGGGCGGAGAGGCCACCCTGGCCGCGCGCGTGCGCGAGGTCGAACCGGCCGGCTTCACCAAGATCTCCGCGCTGGGGGTCGAGGAACAGCGCGTGCGGGTAATCTGCGACCTGACCACACCGGCCCGGCAATGGCGACAACTGGGCGACGGCTACCGGGTCGAAGCCAGCTTCATCATCTGGTCCGCGCCCGATGCGCTGCAGGTTCCGACCGACGCCCTGTTCCGGCATGGCGACGGCTGGGCGGTCTTTGTCATGGAGTCCGGACGTGCCCGGCTGCGGCCGGTACAGGTAGGCCAGCGCAACGGCCTGCAGGCCCAGGTATTGTCCGGCTTGAAGGCCGGCGAAAAAGTGGTCTCCCGGCCGAACGACCAGATCGGCGATGGCAGCAAGGTCATCGGACGGAGCACCACTTCGTAGCTACAAAAAACCGGCTCGGGCAGTTGAACCATTCCCGGGCAACTGGCACTAAGCCACGACACCGCACCCTGGGGCTGGATTCCCCGGGAAATATTGGATCTCT
>JBBIJC010000076.1:0-1704 GCA_037446165.1 Hydrogenophilales bacterium
GCGGGAATGACGTGGAGGTGTTGCTGGCCGGTTCATCATTGCCTCACACCAGATACTGCATGTCGGTGTTGTGCAGCGCCCGGGCGTTCTCGGGCCGGAAGCCGCGGCAGTAGTCGTCGGCCGGGGCGGGACCGGAGCGCCAGGCGGCAAGGCCGACCACGTCGCCCATCGGGTAGGCCGGATCGGGGTCGAGCGGGTGCGGCGCAGCGGAGACGGCGACCAGCACGTCCATGTCCAGGCGCAGGTCGACGTGATCGCCGGCTTTGGTGTGCCCCGGCACGTAGTGGAAGCTGCCTTCCTCGTCGACAGTCACCTTGCTGAAGAAATTCACCGGCGCGACCAGGTCGCGCTTTCCCAAGCCGTACTTGCCGATCTCGATCAGCAGGCCGTCGCGGCCTGAGCGGTACATGGCGTTGCGGTAGTGCTGGTAGTCGTGCGCACCGTATTTCTCGGCCATCAGCCGGTTGTCGAGCAGCAGACCGAGCGGGTCGTGCCAGCCGGTGCTGTCGGCAGTGATCGAGGCCATGGCCCGGCCCATGTCGCTCATCAGGACATGGCCCCGGGTGTAGTGGGCGGTGTGCTGGGCCTTGAGCGAATCGGGCATGTTGTAGCGCTCCAGCTTTTCCTGGGCGGCGTAGAGCACTACGGACAGGTTGGCCCCGGTCTTGAGCGCGGTGAGGCGCAGGGTGACGCCGCGCGGCAAGCGCCAGGACCAGTGGCCGCCACCGGGGATGACCTCGGAGAACAGCACCTTGCTGGCGTCGAGGTTGGGCGCAAAGCGGCGCCAGTGTTCCGTCGCGTCGACCGGGTCTGAGGCCGGAGAATTGTTCAGAGTCATTTCCGGATGTTCCATGACTATTCCTTCGGAGCGTGCAGGGGCGGGATCACCGCCGCCAGCAGTTTCAGATGGCCGGTGATGACGCCGCGCAGCGAGATCATCTCGTTGGCGATGGCCTGCAGCCGGGTGGCCGGACCCTGCACCAGCAGCACTTCCAGCATCTGGTCTTCGGACAGGTGCACGTGCAGCGAGCTGATGACCTCGGCGATGTGCTGGTATTGCAGGTCGGCCAGCCGGCCCTGCAGGCCGCGCGTGGCGCGGTTGTAGAGCAGGGTCAGGGTGCCGGCCATGACCTCGTCGCCGAGGGTGCGCTTATGTTCGGCGAGCTGGTAGTTGACCATCTCGGCGATGGCCTGCGAGCGGCTGCCGTAGCCCCGGCTCGCCACCATGCGATCCAGTTCGTCGAGCAGGTCGGCGGGCAGCGAGATGCTGATGCGGCTGACGGGGGTGGACATGATTTCTCCAGTTGCTTTCGATCAGAACATGTAGCTGTAACGCTCGACTTCCCACTTGCTAACCGACAGGTGATAAGTCTCCCACTCCTCGGTCTTGTAGCGGATGAACTCGTCGCGCAGTTCGCGGCCCAATGTGGCCTCGACCAGCGGGTCGGCGGCGAAGGCGGAGACCGCCTCCTGCAGGGTCTGGGGCAGGAATTCGATGCCCCGGTCACGCCGCTCCATGTCGCTGATGGCGTACAGGTTGTCCTCGTTCGGGTTGCCGGGGTTGAGGCCCTCACGGATGCCTTCCAGGCCGGCGGCCAGGACCAGGGTCGCGGCCAGGTAGGGGTTGACCGCGCCGTCGGCGTTGCGCGATTCGCAGCGGCCGCCGCCAGCCGGGATGCGGACCGAGTTGGTGCGGTTGTTGGA
>JBBIJC010000076.1:1804-11756 GCA_037446165.1 Hydrogenophilales bacterium
GTCTTGTCGGCGAAGGGCTTGGGCATCATGGTGGCGAGCAGGCCTTCCTCCTTGGCGTAGTGCTTGGCCATGAAGCGGAAGAAGGTCAGCCGGTCGCACGTGGTCAGCGCGTCGGCGTAGTTGAAGTCGAATTCGAACTGGCCGTTGGCGTCCTCGTGGTCGAAGGAGTAGAGGTCCCAGCCCAGTTCGTTGATGGTGGTGGCCACCTTGTCCAGCCAGGAGAAATTGTCGACGAAGCCGCGCACGTCGTAGCAAGGCTTGGTCAACTTGTCGTCGGCGACCGGCACCGACAGGCTGCCATCCTCATTCTGCTTCAACAGGAAGATCTCGCACTCGATGCCGAGGTTCATGCCGTAGCCCAGCTTGGCGGCTTCCTTGAGCTGGTTCTTGAGCGCGACCCGGGTGTTGAGCGGGTAGGGCTGGCCCTGGAAGTGGTTGTCGGCGGGGATCCAGGCGATCTTGGGTTCCCAGGGCAGCTGGATGGCACGGTCGAGATCGGGCACCGAGGTCAGTTCGTCGTCGTTGGGCGCCTGGCCGAGGCCGTCCAGGGCATAGCCGGTGTAGCGTTCTGAGCCCTTGGCCATGTGGGCCAGGTGGTCGATCGGCACGACCTTGGCCTTGGGTACGCCGTGGATGTCGACATAGGCGCCGATGCAATATTTGACGCCCTTGTCGGTGAGTTCCTGCTTCAGGCTGGCGATCTGTTCTGGGGTGTGCATGATGGTTTCCGTCAAACGGTTGCGAAGTAGGAATGGGGCAGCGGCGGGGTTTCCGCGCAGCCGGCGAGGATGGTTGCGGTGAGGTCGGCGACCAGCCAGTCGAACCACTCGCGGCCTTTCTCGACCGTGGCCAGGCTGGGCGTGCCGGTGACGCCGTTCAGGCTGGTGCGGTTGACCGGATGGGCGAACACGCAGCCGCAGGTGCGGTCGGGGTCATCGGCCTCGGCAAATTTGTCCGGCCGGACGGCCTCGGGGGCAATGGCCAGCATGATCGAGGTCTCGGCGTCGTTGGCGTGCCAGTCGGCGGCATCATGAAAGTGGAACTCGCGCACCCGCTCGCTGATGGTGGCGGTGTTGATCACCGCCACCATCAGGTCGTCGTGCTCGGCGCGCAGCATCTCCAGGGCGCAGCGCAGCGGCGCGGCGTTGGTGACGTGGGCGTTGACGATGAACAGCCGGCGGATGCCGCTGTGGTAGGCCCAGTCGCCGAGTTCCTTGACGACTTGAATGAGCGTGGTTGGCTGCAGGGCGAGCGTCCCCGGCCAGCGCCGGCTGTGACCGAGCGAGCAGCCGTAGGGCAGGACCGGCAGCATGGGCACGCCGGTCTTGTCGGCGACGGCGGCGCAGAGTGTTTCGGCGATGACGAAATCGACGCCGCTACCCAGGTGCGGGCCGTGCTGTTCGGTGGCACCCACCGGCAGGATGGCGGCGTGGCCGCACTTTGCCAGCACTTCAGGGATTTCGGACCAGGTGAGGTCAGCCCATTTCATCGCGTTACTCCACGTTGTCGGTGACGTCGGTGAAGCGGATCAGATGCGGTTTCACCGTCTGTTCGTCTTCCGGCATGGGTTCCGGCGCCGGGTGGATCAACTCCTCCAGGCGGGCCTTGGTGGCGCGGAACTCGGGCGAGTTGAACTGGCCGGGCGAGCGCGGCCGGGGCACCGGCACCTCGATCACTTCCTGCACCTCGCCCGGATGGGCCTTGAGCACCAGGATGCGGTCGGCGAGATAGATGGCCTCGTCGAGATCGTGGGTGATGAACAGCACGGTGACGTCGATGTTGCGCCAGATGTCGATCAGGTGCGACTGCATCTTGGCCCGGGTCTGGGCGTCGAGCGCGCCGAACGGTTCGTCCATGAGCAGGATGCGCGGCTGGTTGACCAGGGCGCGGGCGATGGCGACGCGCTGGCGCATGCCGCCGGAAAGCTGGTGCGGATAGGAATCGGCGAACTTCTCCAGGCCGACCAGTTCCAGCCATAGCTGGGCATCGCGCTCGGCCTTGTCGTAGCCGTGGCCATTGATCTGCGGCCCGAACATGACGTTCTTCTTTACCGTCAGCCACGGAAACAGGGAGTAGCCCTGGAACACCATGCCCCGGTCCTGGCCTGGTCCGGTGATTGGCTTGCCGTCGAGCAGGGCCTCGCCGGAGGTGTGCTTGTCGAGTCCGGCCAGGATGCGGATCAGGGTCGATTTGCCGCAACCGGAGGGGCCGATGACGCAGACGAACTCACGCCGGCGGACGCTGAAGTCGATGTTGCGCAGGGCCTCGGTCTCGCCCTGGGCGGAGCGGTAGCGCTTGCCCAGGCCGCGCACTTCGAGGATGACCTCGCGTTGCCGGATGCGCTCGAAGCGCTCGCGGACGTTGTCGGACTGGTCTAGATAGCGGGTTTCCATGGCTCAAGTCCTATCCTGGGTGCGATCCCAGGGAAACAGGCGTCGGCCGAGCCGGGCCAGGATCAGGTCGGAACCGAAACCGATGATGCCGATGGTCATGATGGCGGCGTAGACGTTGTCGAAATGCTGGTAGCGGGCCTGCTGGGTGATGAACCAGGTGATGCCCGAGCTGGTGCCGATCAGCTCGGCGACGATCAGGTAGGTCCAGGCCCAGCCGAGCAGGATGCGCTGGTCGCGATAGAGATCGGGCAGGATGCCGGGCACCACCACCTTGCTGATCAGGCGGGGCCCGCGCGTGCCCAGGGTGCGGGCGGCTTCGATGATCGTGGTTTCCAGCTTGCGCGTGGTGTTGGCGATGATCAGTACCTGCTGGAACAGGGTGCCGATGACGATGATGGCGATTTTCGGGCCGTCGTAGATGCCCAGGATGGCCACCGCCAGGGCGCCGAAGGCCGGCGCCGGCAGGTAGCGGAAGAATTCGATGAACGGCTCGTTCAAGCGGCCCAGGGTGACGTAGGTGCCGGACACGATGCCAAGCGGAACACCGATCAGCGACGAGATCAGGAAGCCCCAGAAGATGATCTGGATGCTATGCCAGAGGCTGGCGGGCATTGAGGGCACGTCGGTGTCGGCGGGTGGGTGGGCGAAACCGTTATAGAGCGCTTTCGCCACCGCGTCGGGTGCCGGCAGGTAAATTGGGTTGGACGGTTTGCCGACGGGCAATGCGAGGTTCGCCTGCCGCATGTTCGCGACTTCTTCGTTGAACATGGCCTTGTCGACCAGCATGCCGACCTGGAAGTAATCCACGCCGCCGGGGTCGGTGACGTCGACCTTGGGGTGCCAGACGAACGGCACATAGCTGACCAGGGCCCAGACCAGCAACGGCAGCAGGAAGGAGCCGATGCCGAGCAGCGTGCGCTTGTGCGCTTCAATGTCCACGCTACTGATGAATCCATTGGCAATCGTGCTCATTTCCGCTCCGTCGTCAGGCTGGTGTGGTCAGTGGATCACTTGGCGTTGGTGAAGGACGGGTCGATGTAGGCGTCGACGTTCTCGTGTGCCTTGTAGACGCCGTTGGCGACGTTGAAGTCGTCGGCGACCTTGCTCGAACCATACAGCGAGCCGAAGCCGTCGGCCTTGACGTAGACCTTCTTGCCGGCGCTCAGGTCAAGCAGCTTGGTGCCCTTGAGCAGCGGCAGGTAGACCTCCGGCGTGACGCCGACGCGGGCAGCCATGATCTTCACGGCGTCAGGCTGGGTCTTGGGGTCGTTGATGTAATGCACGACCTTGTCCCAGACCTTGGTCACCTTGATCCAGTCGGCTTTACGTTGCTTGGCGCTGGCCGGGTTGACCGCGAGCACGTCGTAGATCAGTCCGGGCTCGTTGGCTGAGGTGTAGACCGGACGCGAGCCGGGCAGCGCCTTCATGGCCTGGCCGGCGATCGGCTGCCAGGCGCCGATGGCTGATACGTCACCGGTGGCCAGGACTTGCGGCATCTCGTTGGTCTTGGCGTTGACCAGCTTGACGTCGGATTCCTTCATGCCAGCCTTCTTCAGGCCGTCGAGCAGCAGCAGGTGTTCGACCAGGCCTTCCTCGACCGCGACCTTCTTGCCCTTCAGATCCTTCAGCGACTTGATGCCGGGCTTGGCGACGATCATGTCGTTGCCGTTGGAATAGTCGGTGAGCATGACCATGATGCTCTTGCCGCCAGCCGAGCCGGTGACCAGGGCGTCGCCGTTGGTCATGGTCACCGCGTCGATCTTGCCGGCCGAGAAGGCATCCATCGAGGCGGAGTAATCGAACCATTCAAAATCCACGGGTACGCCGGCTTCCTTGAACCAGCCCTTGTCGATGGCGACCTGCCAGGCGACCCAGCCCGGCCAGTCGCTGTAGCCGATCTTGAGCGGAGCGGCAGCGTGGGCCGAAAAGGCCAGTGCCGTGGCGGCGGGAATGACCAGCCGGGTAATGAGATGCTTCAGGGTGCTGCTGAGGGACTGCACATTCATGGTGGACTCCTTGATCAAAGGGTATTACCGAAGTGAATATTAGTAATATTCGATAGGTAATCAGCAACTACCGTGCCATGGCCTTGATACTTATTAAGTATATGTATATAAATGGTTAATTGTTTTTGCGAGGAGACGCTGCGGGTCTGGGCAGGCATTCTTTCAGTGCACCGAGGCACTATTTTGGGTTGTGTCGCCAGGTGAGCAGAGCGGGAACGGATCGCGTAATACCTGACAATCACGCTCTGGCATTGCTTGAACCCCGGCGCGCTGGCACACTATCAGGATTCGCTAATTGACCAAGGAGCCACCATGAGCGGCCTGACCAAAGAAACCCCGATCCCGACCGAGATCAAGCTGCACAAGCAGTCGAAGGTGATGGAGATTGCCTTCGACGATGGCAGCCGGTTCAACCTGCCGTTTGAAGGGCTGCGCGTGTTTTCGCCGTCGGCCGAGGTGCGCGGCCATGGCCCTGGCCAGGAGACGCTGCAAGTCGGCAAGATGTACGTCGACATCAATGCCGTCGAGCCGGTCGGCCACTACGCCGTGGCGCTGGTGTTCGACGACGGCCATGACTCGGGCATCTATTCCTGGGATTACCTCTATGACCTGGGCAAGCACTACGATGTCTACTGGCGTGAATACCTGCGCCGGCTGGAAGCAGCCGGCGAATCACGCGAGTCCAAGGCCCTGGTGAAATAAGCCGCATGGCCCTCGCCGGGCAGATCGCTGCCGCCACCGGCGAGGCGTTTGAAATCGCCAGCCGTACGCCCATCGGCGGCGGCGACATCAACCGGGCGGAGCGGCTGACCGGCCGTGACGGCCGGCGGTTCTTCGTCAAACTCAATCGGGCTGATCGTCTGGCCATGTTCGAAGCGGAAGCGGACGGGCTGAACGAGATCCTGTCAGCCGCTGCCATCCGTGCGCCGCGGCCGGTCTGTTGCGGAGTCGATGGTCAGCGCGCCTTCCTGGTGCTCGAGTATCTGGAGCTGGATGGTCGGGGCGATGCCGCAGAACTTGGCCATCGTCTGGCGGCGCTGCATCGACACAGCCAGCCCCGTTTTGGCTGGCGTCGCGACAACACCATCGGCGCGACCCATCAGGCCAACGCATGGCAAGACGACTGGGTTGATTTTCTGCGCGAGCAGCGCCTGGGCTACCAGCTTGATCTGGCACGTCGCAATGGTGCACCCGCCGGGCTGGTCGACCAGGGTGAGCGCTTGCTAACTCAGATTGATCTGTTTTTCGAGAGTTATCAGCCTATACCTGCGCTCTTGCATGGCGATCTGTGGGGTGGCAATTACGGCTTTGCCAACGGCGAGCCGGTGTTGTTCGACCCCGCGGTCTACTACGGCGACCGGGAGGCGGACCTGGCCATGACCGAGTTGTTCGGCGGTTTTCCGGCGGCGTTTTATGCCGCCTACCGCGAAGCCTGGCCGCTCGATGCGGGCTATGAAACCCGCAAGATCGTGTACAACCTTTATCACATCCTCAACCACTACAACCTGTTCGGCGGCGGTTATGCCGGGCAGGCGGGACGGATGATCGGAAGTCTGCTGGCTAAAGCAGGATGATGTCGTACTGTTCCTGCGTGAACAGGCCCTCGACCTGGAGCGAGACCGGCTTGCCGATGAAATCGGACAATTGCGCCAGGTTCTGTGACTCCTCGTCGATGAACAGGTCGATCACCGGCTGCGAGGCCAGGATGCGGAATTCCCGCGCGGTGAACTGACGCGCCTCGCGCATCAGGTTGCGCAGAATCTCATAGCACACGCTTTGCGCGGTCTTGATCTGGGCCCGGCCCTGGCAGGTCGGACAGGGCTCGCAGATCTGCCGGGCCAGGCTTTCCCGGGTCCGCTTGCGGGTCATCTCGACCAGGCCGAGCGAGGTGAAGCCATTGATGGTGATCCGGGTGCGGTCGCGCGCGATGGCCTTGGTCAACTCATTGAGCACCGCCTCCTTGTGCTCGGTCACGTCCATGTCGATGAAATCGATGATGATGATGCCGCCCAGATTGCGCAGACGCAGTTGCCGGGCGATGGACTGGGAAGCCTCCAGATTGGTCTTGAAGATGGTCTCGTCGAAGGTGCGGCCACTGGTGTAACCGCCGGTGTTGACGTCGACCGTGGTCAGCGCCTCGGTCTGGTCGATGATCAGATAGCCGCCCGACTTCAGGTCCACCCGCCGGCCCAGGGCGCGCTCGATCTCGTCCTCGACACCGTAGAGGTCGAACAAGGGCCGGTCTGCGGCGTAGTGGTTGAGCTTCTTGACCAGGTTGCGGGTGAAGTCCTCGGCAAACCCCATCATGCGCTGGAAGGTTTCACGCGAATCGACCAGGATGCGGTCGGTATCGACATTGGCGAAATCGCGCAGGACACGGTGGGCGAGGTCGAGTTCCTGATAGATCAGCGCCGGCCCTTCGCTGGTGTTGGCGCGGTTCTTGATCGCATCCCACAGCGTATGCAGGTATTCGACATCGGCCGCCAGTTCGCAATCCTCGGCCATGTTGGCCATGGTGCGGATGATGAAGCCGCCGTGCTCGTCCTGGGGCAGCAGGCTCTGCAAGCGGTCGCGCAATAGTTCTCTTTCGGCCTCGTCCTCGATCTTCTGCGAGATGCCGATCCGGGTCTCCTGCGGCAGGTAGACCAGGAACCGGCCGGCCATGCTGATCTGGGTCGACAGGCGCGCGCCCTTGGCGCTGATCGGGTCCTTGATGACCTGGACCAGGACGTTCTGGCCCTCGTGCAGGATGCGCTCGATTGGCCTCAGGCTGTCGCCCTCGCGCGCGTCCCAGATGTCGCCGACATGGAGGAAGGCGGCGCGGTCGAGGCCGACGTCGATGAAGGCCGACTGCATGCCGGGCAACACCCGGCTGACCTTGCCCAGGTAGATGTTGCCGACCAGGCCGCGCTGGCTGGCGCGCTCGATGTGCAGCTCCTGCACCGTGCCCAGGTAGGTCACCGCCACCCGAGTTTCCTGCGGGGTGACGTTGATCAGGATTTCTTCGCTCATGATAGGACCGTGATAGTGGAGAGTCGGGAAGCGAGTGCCTGAGACTCGACTCCCGACTCGCTACTACAACAGGGTGAATCCCACCTCTTTCAGCAGTTGTGCGGTTTCATAGAGCGGCAGCCCCATCACCCCGGAATAACTGCCCGACAGGTGCTCCACGAACATGGCTGCCCGGCCCTGAATGCCGTAGCCGCCGGCCTTGTCGAAGGGTTCGGCGCTGGCCACATAGGCCGCAATCTCGGCCTCGGCCAGCGTTTTGAACCGAACCTCGCTCTCTGAAAGCGCCACCTCGATCCGCTCCCGGTAGGCGACGCCAACGGCGGTCAGCACGCTATGCACGCGGCCGGAATAGCGGCGCAGCATCGCGGCGGCTTCGGCCGCGTCGGCCGGCTTGCCCAGGATGTTGCCGTCCAGGGTGACCGTGGTATCGGCGGCGACGACCGGCATTACCGGCATACGGCGTCCGGCCAGTGCCAGCCACCCTGATTCGACCTTCATGCGCGCCAGGCGCTGCACATAATCGAGTGCATTCTCGCCAGGAAGCGGTGTTTCATCGACATCCGCGCGGGGCTGGCCATGGCGCAGCGGCAGGATCACCGGCGACAGCCCGATCTGGCGCAGCAACTCAAGGCGGCGCGGGCTTTGTGAGGCGAGATAAACGGACTTGGACATGGCCCGATTCTACCCTGTCAATCGCGGTGATACGGATGATTGGCGAGAAGGGTCCAGGCCCGGTACAACTGCTCGGCCAGCAGCACGCGGGCCAGCGCGTGGGGCAGGGTCAGACGGGACAAGGACAGGGTCGCCTCGGCCCGGCCCAGGATGTC
Organism: Hydrogenophilales bacterium; assembly: GCA_037446165.1. GTDB lineage: Bacteria > Pseudomonadota > Gammaproteobacteria > Burkholderiales > Thiobacillaceae > Parasulfuritortus. Next base: position 10,043 of record JBBIJC010000076.1, read on the forward strand.
TGCCGAAAGGCCGTCCGCGCCGCCGATGACCAGCGCGATGTCGCGGCCGGAGTGGAGCCAGGTATCCAGGGTTTGCGCCAACTCGCGGGTAGTCAGTTCCCGGCCGTGTTCGTCGAGGGCAATCAGGGTGCAAGCGGCCGGCAGTTTTTCCAGGATGCGCGCGGCTTCGAGCGCCTTGATCCGGTCTGCGGACTGGCCGGCGCGTTTCTCGGGTTTGATCGGCACGATTTCGACCCGGGCCTCTCTGGGCATGCGTTTGAGGTAATCGGCCACGGCGGTGTCGGCCCAGGCGGGCAGTTTGTCGCCGACTGCAAGCACGAGAAGTTTCATGGCAGCGACTATACCTGTTAGCCGGGCAGACATAAAAAAAGGCGCCTTTCGGCGCCTTTGTAAAACTGCCTGCAGGGGAACAGGCAGGAAGGAGCAACTTTGCTTACATGTTGTAAGCCCGCTCGCCGTGGCTGGCGGTATCGAGACCTTCGCGCTCTTCCTCTTCGGAGACGCGCAGCCCGATGGTCAGGTCGACCACTTTGTAGCAGATGTAGGCCACAACACCGGACCAGACGATGGCGGTGCCGACTGCCTCGGCCTGGATCAGGAGCTGGTCCATGATCACGGTGTCGGTCGGGACGTTCTTGACGTAGTCCATGATGCCGGTGCCGCCGAGCGACCAGGTGTTGAATACACCGGTCAACAGGGCGCCCATGATGCCGCCCAGGGCGTGCACGCCGAACACGTCGAGCGCGTCATCCTGGCCATGCAGCTTCTTCAGCCCGGTGACACCCCACAGACAGACGATGCCAGCCAGCAGACCGATGACCAGGGCGCCACCCACCCCAACCCAGCCGCAGGCCGGGGTGATCGCGACCAGACCGGCAACCGCACCGGACGCGCCACCCAGCATGGAAGGCTTGCCCTTGTGCAGCCACTCGGCAAAGGTCCAGGACAGAGCCGCCGCCGCCGTAGCGATCAAGGTGGTCATGAAGGCCAGGGAGGCCGTTGCACCGGCTTCCAGTGCTGAACCGGCATTGAAGCCGAACCAGCCCACCCACAGCAGCGAAGAACCGATCATGGTCATGGTCAGGCTGTGCGGCGTGAACGCTTCCTTGCCGTAGCCGATGCGCTTGCCGATCACGATGGCGCCCACCATGCCGGCGACACCGGCATTGATGTGAACCACAGTGCCACCGGCGAAGTCGAGCGCACCCTTCTGGAACAACCAGCCAGCCTTGGCCGTCTCGGTCGCCAGTGTGGCGGCGTCCTTGATGGCATCAGGGCCGGTCCAGAACCACACCATATGAGCGATCGGCAGGTAGGAGAAGGTGAACCACAAGGCGGAGAACAGCAGCACGGCCGAGAACTTCATGCGCTCAGCGAACGAGCCGACGATCAGCGCGACGGTGATCGCAGCGAAAGTCGCCTGGAAGGCCACAAAGACGAACTCGGGGATGACCACGCCCTTGCTGAAGGTGGCCGCATTGGCAACGCTACCGTCGACCGGGTTGAAGATGCCCTTGAGGAACAGCCGGTCGAAACCGCCAATGAACGGACTCAGTGCGCCGCTGCCCTCGGTGAACGCCAGGGAGTAGCCATAGATGGCCCAGAGTACGACGATCAGCGCGAAGATCGAGAACACCTGCATCAGGATCGACAGCATGTTCTTGCTGCGCACCAGACCGCCGTAGAACAAGGCCAGGCCGGGAATCGACATCAT
>JBBIJC010000077.1:0-11735 GCA_037446165.1 Hydrogenophilales bacterium
TAATTACAGTTGCCTGACCCAAAGGAACAGACATGAGAAACATCCATATCGACCTGATAGCTATGCGCGCAGATGAAACGCGGAGCGGATGTCCCATATCCACATGTTGTGCTGGGCGACCGGCCAGTCCATGCCGTACCTATTGGAACCCTTGAGAAAGGAGGCCGATGATGGAAAGAAATGTTTTCGCCAGAGGTGAATTCATGAGTTTCATGGACCGATTCATGGATGAGCATCCGGAGGTGGTCAAGGACCAACAACGGGGCTGGGAAATCTACTGGAAAGCGCAGAAAATCGATTTGGAAGAACTCGGCTACCAAGTGCCAGAATCAGTTCTGGTTCATTAAGGCCGGCAAGTAATGGTGGGCTAAATGACAAACATCGTTAACCTGATCGGACAATGGGAAAAACTGGCGGGTGGCATGATGACCGTCCGCGAATACGGTGTGCATCTGTCCTTGGTCGATGCTGCCAGGGTGGCGGCTCTGGCCGATATGTATCCGCGTCGAAGCGAAACCCAGTTGATTTCTGAATTGCTCAGTGCGGCGCTGGATGAGCTTGAAACGTCCATGCCCTATGTTCAGGGCAAGCAGGTGGTGTCCGAGGATGAGGAAGGGAACCCGCTCTACGAAGATGTAGGACCGACGCCCCGGTTTCTAGAATTGAGTCGGCAATACCTGTATGCAATGGCGAAACTGGCTGGCTCGAATGGAAATCCTGTCTGATTCGCATCGGCATTGGCAGTGCTCGGAAAAGGAGGAAATATCATGAATGGCGACGCCATGATCCGATCTGAAATGGAAACCTTGCCGGCATCCTGGTTTGATGAGGACAGCTTCCTGACCGATCCGCACATTTGGAATCACCAGCTTGCCGAGCAGATCGCATTGGCCGATGGGATATCGCAACTCACGGCCAAGCATTGGGAGGTCATCGACCATGTGCGCGAGAAGTATTTCCTGAACGGGGCGCTGCCCGTAATGCGCCTGGTGTGCCGAGCCGCCGGCCTTGACCGGCATAAGGCCTACACGTTGTTCGGCAGTTGCAAAGGACTGTGGCGCGTGGCGGGTCTGCCGAATCCGGGCGAGGAAGCCAAGTCCTACATGAATTGATTCCGGCCTAGGCCGCCAGGTTCGACAGGCAGGTGCCTTACGCCAACATGCTGCAAACCAGTCGATCCTGTCTGTCCCCGCTTTAGGGAAGCACTGATTTATTCGTCATCCCCGCGTAGGCGGGGATCCAGTGCCTTGATTCGACTGGGCTCCCGCCTACGCGGGAGCGACGAAGTCGATTAAATCAGCGTTTCCTTAGCCCCGCGTATTCGACTGCCCTGCGAACTGGCTCAGTTCGACGAAGGGGGTCGGTTGCCAGCCCGGTTTGCGATGTTCGGCCACCACGTTGGTGAAAATGCCGCCCCGGACGTAGAACTTGGCGGTCAGGCGCATGAAGCGCGGATCCAGTTCAGTCACCAGGTCGTCCAGGATGCGATTGGTGACGGCTTCGTGGAAGTGGCCTTCGTCGCGGAACGACCACACATACAACTTCAGGCTCTTCAGTTCGACGCATTTCCGGTCCGGGATGTAGTCCAGGTACAGGGTGGCGAAGTCGGGCTGGCCGGTTTTCGGGCACAGGCAGGTGAATTCCGGTATTTCGATGTGAATGTGGTAGTCGCGGGCGGAGTTGGGACTGTCGAAGGTTTCCAGGGTTTTTTGGGGTTGGCTGGGCATGTTGTTCGCCGGGCAAGTTAAAATGTGACAGCAATTATAAAACCCGAAGCTTCCTTCCTTGCGTCTAAAACACATCCATCTCGCCGGTTTCAAGTCGTTCGTCGATCCGGTCACCATTCCGGCCCCCGCGCGCCTGACCGGCATCGTCGGACCGAACGGCTGCGGCAAGTCGAACGTGATCGATGCGGTGCGCTGGGTGTTGGGCGAGTCCAAGGCGAAGGAACTGCGCGGCTCGTCGATGCAGGATGTGATCTTCAACGGTTCGGCCAATCGCAAGCCGGCCTCGCGTGCCTCGGTCGAGATGCTGTTCGACAACAACGAGGGCAGGGCGCAGGGCCAGTGGTCGCAATATGCCGAGATCTCGGTCAAGCGGATGTTGACCCGGACCGGCGATTCCAGCTACTACATCAACAACATCCAGGTCCGGCGCAAGGATGTCTACGACCTGTTCCTGGGCACTGGTCTGGGCGGCGATGCCTACGCCATCATCGAGCAGGGCATGATCTCGCGGATCATCGAGTCCAAGCCCGAGGAACTGCGCGGCTATCTGGAGGAAGCGGCCGGCGTCTCCAAGTACAAGGAGCGGCGCAAGGAGACCGAGGCCCGGCTGCGTGACACCCACGAGAATCTGTCCCGGGTTGACGACATCCGGGCCGAGTTGGCCACCCAGCTCGAACGCCTGACCGGCCAGGCCGAGGTCGCCCGCCGCTTTTTTGCCCTGAACGAAGAAAAGGTGCTGAAAGAAGGCCTGCTCTCGCTGTTGCGCAAGCGCGATGCCCAGGCCCGCCAGGTCAAGCTGGTCCAGGACATGGAACGTGCCCGCAACGACATCGAGGCCGCCATGGCTGACCTGCGCAGGCTGGAAAGCGAGATGGAGACCGCCCGCCTGGACCAGTTCTCGGCCACCGAGGCGGTCAATCAGGCCCAGGCCCGGTTCTATGCCGAGGGGGCCGAGGCGAGCCGGCTGGAACAGGCCCAGCGTCACATCAAGGACAACCGGGAACGCCTGCAGAACGACTTGCGTCGCCTGGCGGAGCGGGTCGAGCAGGCCCGGGTCGATCAGGACACCCTGGCCGAGCAGGTCGAGCAATGCCAGATGGATGGCGAGGCGGCGCGCGAGCTGGCCGAGACGCTGGCCGAGCGGGCGCTGGAGTCGTCGAAGACCCTGCCCGATGCCGAACAGGCGCTGGAAGCCGCCCAGCGCCGCCATGCCGAGAGGCAGCGCGAACTGGCCGCCCTGGAGCACCAGGCCCAGGTGGAACAGACCCACCGTCAGCATGCCGACCGCAGCATCGAACAACTCAAGGTCCGCCAGACCCGGCTCAGCCAGGAACGCTCGGCCCTGGGCAATGCCACGCCGCAGCATCTGGCGCAGTTGGAACAGGACCTGGAAGAGGCCAATCAGCGGGTCGAACTGCTCAAGGAAGAGCTGGAAGACCTGCGCACCGATTTCCCTTTGCTGGAGCGGGCGCGCCGCGACGCCGCTGACCAACTCGACCAGGCCAGCCGCAATCTGCACCGGCTGGAGGCAGAACTGCTGGCCCTGCGGAAGTTGCAGGAGCGATCCAGCAACGCCGAACAGGAAGGTCAGTCCTGGCTGACCCGGCAGGGTCTGAACGACTGCCGTCACCTCTGGCAGGGCATCCGGGTCGATTCAGGCTGGGAGGATGCGGTCGAGGCCGCATTGGGCGAGCGCCTCGCCGCCCTGCTGACCGAGAACCAGGACAGCTGGCTCAGCGCACCGCCGGAAAGCCGGCTCGACCTGGCCTTGACCTGGATCGCTGACCCGAGTGAAATCCCGCCTCGTCATCCTGACCTGACGCCCCTGCTGCAGCGAATCCGCAGCCCCGAACATCTGGCCGAGCGGCTGCTGGCCGACTGGCTGGCCCAGGTCTATGCCGCGCCCGATCTGGCCACCGCCATGGCCCTGCGCGTGCACCTCCCGGCCGGCGGGTTGATCGCCACGCCGCAGGGGCATCTGATCAGCCGCGCCGCCGTCACCTACAACGCCCCGAACAAGGGCCATCATGGTCTGCTGAAACGCTCGCGCGACATCGAAATCCTGACCGTGCGCCTGAAAGAGGCCGAGCGCGGCCATGACGAATACCGTGAAATCGCCGATGAGGCCGGCGAAAAGGTACAGGACGCCCGCCGCGAAATGGAGAATCTGCAGGCCAGCGTCAACCAGGCTCAGGCTGAGGCGCATCAGCGGCAGATGGTGTTCCTGAAGGAAAGCGAAACCGTCAAGCGTCTGGAACAACGTCGCCAGCAACTGGACGATGAACTGGCCGAACTGGCGGAGCAATTGGCCGAGGAGACGATGAGCCGGGCGGAGGCCGAGGCCCGTTACCAGGAAGCAAAACTGCAGCAGGAATTCGCGCAGGAAAATCTTGAAACCGAGCGCGAAGCCCGGCGCGAACAGGAGGCCGCCGTAGCCGCCCTGCGCGAGCAGTTGCGGCGCGATGAACGTGAGGCGCAGGAGGCCGGGTTCAGGGTCAAGACGCTGGTCACCCGGTTCCATGATCTGGGCGAGCGCCGTCAGCAAACGGACCGGCTGTTGCAGGAACTCGCCCTTAGCGGACAGGAATTGCAGGCCCAGTTGCAGGGGCAGGATGAAATCGTGGTCCAGGGTGAGGTATTGGCCGCGCTGGAACGGCGCAAGGAGGCCGAGATTGCCTTGGTCGCGACCCGTGAAGCGATGGAAGGTGCCAACCAGAAGCTGCGCGAACTGGAACAGAACCGCGTCCTGACCGAGCGCAAGCTGGAGCCGCTGCGGGCCAATGTGCAGAATCTGGAATTGAAGCTGCAGGAAGCCCGGCTCAGGGAAGAGCAATTCGCCGAACAGCTGCTGGAGCAGGATGAGGCTGTGCTGGCCGAAAAGCTCACGCCTGACCTGCGCGACAGCGGCCTGACTGCAGACATCGACCGGCTGGGCGGTGAAATCGCCAGCCTTGGCGCGGTCAACATGGCCGCCCTGGAAGAACTGGATACCGCCCGCCAGCGCAAGGATTATCTCGACGCCCAGGCCGAAGATCTGGCCACGGCCGCCGCTACGCTGGAAGAGGCCATACAGCGCATCGATGCCGAAAGCCGTGCCCGACTGAAGGCCACCTACGATTCGGTCAGCACCTCGTTCAAACGCCTGTTCACCGAGCTGTTCGGCGGTGGCGAGGCAGAGCTGATCCTCACCGGCGAGGAGATTCTCGACGCGGGCATGGTGGTCATGGCCCAGCCGCCGGGCAAGAAGAACAGTTCCATCCACTTGCTTTCCGGCGGCGAAAAGGCGCTCACCGCCATCTCGCTGGTGTTCGCCTTCTTCAGCCTCAACCCGGCGCCATTCTGCATTCTGGACGAGGTGGACGCACCGCTCGACGATTCCAACACCGAACGCCTCTGCCGGCTGGTGGCGAAGATGTCGGAAGAGACCCAGTTCATGTTCATCACCCATAACCGGATCACCATGGAACTGGCCACCCACCTGATCGGCGTGACCATGCCCGAACCCGGTGTGTCGCGGCCGGTGGCGGTGGATGTCGAGGATGCGGTCAGGCTGGTGGTGGCGTAACGGTTGATTGGTCCAGCCAGTACGCCAAACCATGATTCCCTCCACCCCGAAACGAACCTGGGTCTTCCTGCTGGTCAGTTCCCTGGCCTTCTGGGGGCCGGATTACCTGGTTCCCGCCACGTGGCAACACAGCGCAAGCTACCTGCTGATCTCCAATCTTTATCAGGGCGCCCTGGTCGTGGCCTGGTTCTGGTTTGGCCCCGCGATCTGCAAGGTCATGGTGGTCAAGGAAATGGACTCCGGCCCATTGCGCCAGGCGGTGGATAGGGCACTCCAGAATCTGGGGCATGGCGGCGTTCGCCTGGCAAGTCTGCCGGTCGTCCTCGCCGATTACCCGGAACCATTTGTTCTAACCGCGGGCCTCCTGCCCAGGCAATGTGAGGTCTACCTGTCATCCGGCCTGGTTGGCCATCTCGGCCCATACGGGTTGCGTTTCCTGCTGGCGCGTACTCTGGTGCATGGCACCTGGGTGCAACGGCTGGTCGCCATGCTGCCGGTTCTGGCGTTGACCGTGCTGTTCCCCGGCGTGCCATCTGGGTTGAGCGACTGGCTGGTCGCCGCCGGCTTTTTGCTGGCTTGGCTGGTCGTGCATTGGATTTTCGAATTGCAGGTCGATCGCAAGGCCGCGCGGGCCATGGGGCCTGATGCGACCAGGGGGTTGCTGGAAATGTTGGCGGCTCAGGGCCGGCCGATAGGTGGCTTCTCGCTGCACCCACCACTGCGCTGGCGTCTCAAGCAGGTAAGTGGTAAATAATCACCTTATGGCAGACTCAAAAAACCGACTCGATCAGATCGTTCTCGACGCCCGGCGCAATGCCGAGAAGCGCGCGCAGGGCTATCGCGAGCAGGCCCTCAAGCTGTTTCCATGGGTCTGCGGACGCTGTGCACGGACCTTTGACCGGAGCAACCTTCAGCTGCTCGAAGTCCACCACAAGAACAGCAATCATGACGACAATCCGCCCGACGGCAGCAACTGGGAATTGCTCTGCACCTATTGCCATGAGAACGAGCACGCCAAGCTGAAAGACATGGCCGGCCGCACCGACTCCGGCACCGCGACACCGTCCACCACGTTCAATCCGTTCGCTGACCTGAAGGCGATGATGGCGGCGAAGAAGCGGGACTGAGGTTCAGCCCGGATTGGCCAGCCGGTCGTTCCGGCAAGGCTTCTTCCCAAATGCCGGCTCAAGCAGGTTCCTCTCCCAAGGGCCCATCCGCTACACTGGCGCGATGAAATTGGATGATTACTTTGTCGAAGATAGCCCGCTGAAGGCCGTCATTCCGCACTTTCGGCCGCGTGACCAGCAGCTTGAGATGGCCCGTCGGGTCTATGCCGCCCTGGAGGCGCGCTCGCATCTGGTGCTGGAAGCCGGAACCGGTACCGGGAAAACGCTTGCCTATCTTATCCCGGCCATGCTGGAAGGCGGCAAGTGCATCATCTCCACCGGCAGCAAGACCTTGCAGGACCAGTTGTTCCACCGCGATATCCCCGCCGTGCGCAAGGCGCTCAACCGGCCGATCCAGGTCGCTTTGCTCAAGGGACGGGCCAATTACGTCTGCCACTATCACCTTGAACATGCCCTGGCCGATGCCCGTCTGACCACGCAGGAGCAGGCCTTGCACCTGCGCCGGATCGCCCAGTTCGCGCAGGTGGATTCGACCGGCGACCGGATGGCGCTGTCGGAAGTGCCGGAGAACTCGCCGGCCTGGGGTTATGCCACCTCGACCCGGGACAACTGCCTGAGCGGGGACTGTCCCAAGCATCAGGACTGCTTCGTGCTGAAGGCGCGCAAGAAGGCGCTGGAGGCGGATCTGGTGGTGGTCAACCATCACCTGTTTTTCGCTGATGTCTGGCTCAAGGACGAAGGTGCCGGTGAACTGTTGCCGGCGTGCAATGCCGTCATCTTCGACGAGGCGCATCAGTTGCCCGAGATCGCCAGCCTGTTCTTCGGCCGTACGGTCACCACCGGCATGGTGGTGGACCTGACCCGCGATGTGCGCCAGGAGGCGGCGGAGGCGGCCGGCGATTTCGTTGAACTGCCGAAACGCGCGGCCGAGGTCGATGCGGCCGCGCGTAATGTCCGGCTTGCGCTGGGTACGTTGCCGATGCGCCTGCCAGCGGCCCAGGCCCTGGTCAAGACCGAATTCGCTCAGTCACTGGGGATATTGCGGACCGAACTGGCCGAGCTTGAACGGATGCTGGATTCCCAGGCGGAACGCTCGGAGGGACTGAAAAGTTGTCTGGAGCGTTGCCGTCAGGCAGAGGCGGTTTTAAACGACTGGCTCGACCCGGCAGGGGAGGGCGGCCAGATCCGCTGGCTGGAGGCGACCCAGCATGCGGTGCTGATGCACATCACGCCGCTGGATGTGGGCGAACTGTTTGCCCGGCAACTGGAAAACGACAGCCGGGCCTGGGTGTTTACCTCGGCCACCCTGGCGGTGCGCGGCGATTTCAGTCATTTCGTCAGCCAGATCGGCCTGACCGGTGCGGACACGGCTTATTGGGAAAGCCCCTTCGATTACCCGAATCAGGCCCTGCTTTATGTCCCGGAGGCCATGCCCGATCCCAATTCGCCGGGTTATACGCGGGCCGTGGTCGAGGCCGCCTGGCCGGTGCTGAAAGCCAGCGGCGGCCGCGCGTTCCTGCTGTTCACCTCGCTGCGGGCGATGAACGAGGCCCATGTCCTGGTGCAGGCGAAGATGGCGTCGGAGGGCCCGGCCATGCCCTTGCTGCTGCAGGGCAGCGGCAGCCGGAGCGAACTGCTCAACCGCTTCCGGGAACTGGGCAATGCCGTGCTGCTGGGCAGCCAGAGTTTCTGGGAAGGAGTCGACGTGGCCGGCGAGGCCTTGTCACTGGTGGTCATCGACCGGCTGCCGTTTCAGCCGCCCGACGATCCGGTGCTGGCGGCACGGATCGAGGCGATGAAGAAAGCCGGCGGCAATCCGTTCTTCGATTACCAGTTGCCCCATGCGGTGATCAACCTGAAGCAGGGGGCCGGGCGACTGATCCGGAGGGAAACCGATCGCGGCGTCTTGATGATCTGCGATCCGCGCCTGGTCGAGAAACCCTATGGCCGCAGGATCTGGCAATCGCTGCCGCCCATGACCCGGAGTCGCAAACAGACCGATGCGGTGGCATTTTTTGAGGTGAAACAGATGGAAACAATTCCTTGCAGTCCGGAGACAGTTGCATAACGTCTCGATCGTATTCTGGCATTGCGCGTTAATTGAACGCGAGCAAACAGAAGGAATACATCATGCGCAATTTTGGCAAAACCCTGATCCTCGCGGCTATCATCACGCTTACCGCAAGTTCGGCCATGGCGTTCGATCGCCCCGGCAATCCTCCCGGTCCGATGGGCGGCCCTGGGGCAGGCCAGCGAGCCGAGCATCCCATGGCGCGGCACGCCTTTGCTCACCATCGTCATCACCGTTTCCACCACCATCGGCACCACCTGAACCGGGTTGATCATCGCGGTCCGGTCGGCGGTCCCGGTCATGGCCCCGGCATGCAGCGCTGATGCCGAAGCGCTGGCTCCACATCGCCCTGTTGTCTGCCCTGCCGGGTTGGGTCAACCCGGTTTGGGCGGATGTGGAGTCGTCGGTCATCCTGCAAACCTCGCCGTTGGCCGGCTTTCAGTACCACGCCGGCCGGGCGATTTTCCCGTTCATGCAGGTCGGTGATCGCCTGCAACTGATCCGGGAACCGGACAACCCGTATGACCCGAAGGCGGTTCGCGTCGAGTGGCGCGGGGTCATGATCGGCTATGCGCCGCGGGCGGACAATGTGGATCTGGCCCGCATCATGGATCATGGCGCTCAGGTCGAGGGCCGCATCGTCAATCTGCAAAAGGCCCGCAATCCCTGGCGGCGGGTGTTATTCGAGGTTGTTGCCGTCGACCACGGTCATTGAGCGGGCTAGCAGGTAAAATCGCCTATCGGCAATTACCTGGATACTGGTCCTTGAACATTCTGGCATTCGATACTTCCACCGAACTGTGCTCGGCGGCCCTGCGCCTGGACGGCGCCTGGCTGGTGCGCGAGGAGATGGCCGGCAACCGGCACTCCGAACTGCTCCTGCCGATGGTTGAATCGCTGCTGGCCGAAGCGGGATTGAGCCTGCGTGCCCTGGATGGGCTGGCCTATGGCAAGGGACCGGGGTCGTTCACTGGCCTGCGTATCGGTTGCGGCATCGCTCAGGGGCTGGCGTTCGGGGCGGATCTCCCGGTCGTCGGCGTGGTCACGCTGGAGGCCATGGCCTATGCCACCGGCGCTGGCCAGGTGCTGGCCTGTATCGATGCGCGCATGCACGAGATCTACGCCGCAGCCTACCGACGGCAAGATGGCGTGATGGTCGAGGTGGCGGCGCCCGCCGTGCTGAAACCGGCAGAACTGACTTTGCCGGACGAGGGCGATTGGCTGGGTTGCGGCACTGGTTTTGCGGCCTATCCCGATCTGCTGGCGGGTCGGTTGAGCGAAGTCAGGCCGAATGCCTATCCCCATGCCCAGGCTGTCGCGCAGCTGGCCCTGCCTGTCTTTGCAGCGGGTCTTGGTGCGGCTCCGGAACTGGCAGAACCGGTCTATGTCCGGGACAAGGTCGCCTTGAAGACCTGCGAGCGATGAACGCACTGGCTTCTCCCCTCAAACCCGATTTCAGGCCGATGATCGCGGAGGACATCGACCGGATCATCCTCATCGAGCGGGCCGCCTATGCCTACCCCTGGACCCGGGGCAATTTCGTCGATTGCATCAGTTCGGGCTATAGCTGCTGGGTCGCGGAAGTGGCCCAGGAAGTGGTGGGCTACAGCATTTTGATGTCTGGCGCGGGCGAGGGGCATGTGCTCAATTGCTGCGTGGCGCCGAGCTGGCAGGGCCGGGGACTGGGACGGCTGATGATGCTGAGGCTGATCCAGGCGGCGCCGGAATACGGCGTTGAGTGCCTGTTTCTCGAAGTGCGGCCGTCCAACACCCGGGCCATCAACCTCTATGACAGCTTGGGATTCGAGTCCGTGGGGCTCCGTAAACATTATTATCCGGCCGATCAGGGGCGCGAAGATGCCTTGGTGATGAGGTATGACCTATGACCATGCCGCCTGAGGAGCGACTGAAGATTCTCGGCCTTGCGCCGGTCTGGCGGTTGCGGGGTTCATCTGGCGCTGACGAATCCGCCAGCATGCCCCCGCTGGCATCGAGTGAGCCGGGCGCCGCGAGTCTGCAGTCCTCGGCCTCAGTCGTCTCGAATCCGGATCTCGCTGTGCTGGACTGGGATGCGCTGCGCCAGGCCGTCCTGTCCTGCACCCGCTGTCCCCTGCACGAAACCCGTGGCCAGGGTGTTTTCGGCATCGGTGATATCCAGGCTGACTGGCTGTTCGTGGGCGAGGCGCCGGGCGCGGAGGAAGACCGGCTGGGTGAACCCTTCGTCGGGCAGGCCGGTAAATTGCTGGACGCGATGCTGGCCTCGATCGGACTAAAACGTGGCGCAAACGTCTATATCGCCAACGTCTTGAAATCCCGCCCGCCGGGCAACCGGGACCCGAAGCCGGATGAGGTGGCGGCCTGTATCCCTTATTTGCAGCGTCAGATCGACTTGATCCAGCCCAGGATCATTGTCGCCCTGGGGCGTATCGCCGCCCAGAGTCTGCTCCTGACCGATACCTCCATTTCCCGCTTGCGGGGCGAGGTACATGAATACCGTGGCGTGCCTATGGTGGTGACGTATCATCCGGCCTATCTGCTGCGCAACCCGGCTGACAAGGCCAAGGTCTGGGACGATCTGTGCCTGGCCAGAGATCTGATTGGCACCAAAACAAGTTAATCAAAGGAGTTAACAATGATTCGCAATATATTGTTTATATTTGTATTGTTGTTTTCGATCAGCCAGTTATCAGGTTGCGGCTACAACACCATGCAGGCGCAGGACGAAGAGGTGAAGGCGCAGTGGTCCGAGGTGTTGAACCAGTATCAGCGCCGGGCCGATCTGGTGCCCAACCTGGTCAATACGGTGAAGGGCTATGCCGCCCACGAACGTGACATCCTGATCCAGGTGACCGAAGCGCGGGCCAAGGTGGGTCAGATCGCCGCCACCCCGGAACTGGTCAACGACCAGGCCGCATTCGCCAAATTCCAGGCGGCCCAGGGTGAATTGTCCAGTGCACTCAGCCGGCTCATGGTGGTGTCCGAGAATTATCCGCAGTTGAAGGCGGACGCCTCGTTCCGGGACTTGCAGGCGCAACTGGAGGGCACCGAAAATCGCATCACCGTGGCCCGCAACCGCTACATCCAGTCGGTCAAGGAGTACAACACCACGGTGCGCACCTTCCCCAACAACATGACAGCCAAGATGTTTGGCATGCAGACCAAGGCCAATTTCACGGTCGATAACGAGAAGACCATCGCGGCGCCGCCGACAGTGGACTTCGGCGCACCGGCAACAGCAAAGTAAG
>JBBIJC010000078.1:0-3956 GCA_037446165.1 Hydrogenophilales bacterium
TGATGAGGAAGATGTTGCCGACCGCGCCGCTCAGGGCGACGAGGATGAGCCAGGGGGCGCTTCCTGCCATCTTGGCGAGCGGAAACGGGTCCGAACGGACCAGGGCGATCAGGGCGGAGATGACCGCGCCGAGCAGCATGACCAGCGCGACGGCCCATTCTCCATGGATTTCCCGGATGGACAGCAGCTTGTAGGAGAAACCCCAGACCCCGTAGAGCAGCAGGGACAGCAGGGCGAGCAGTAGTCCTTGAGTCATTCCCGATCCATGTTGAATGCAAAGCCGCGCATGATAAGCGCGAACGCACGGGATGACGCACATGGGTCAGGACGTTCGGATGGCGTGAGGAATGCAGTGGCGGGCGGTTGCCCGGTTTTATGGACGCGGGCGCCGCTTCATGGTAGCCGACGGCAGTTCGCCGAACAGCTTCTTGTACTCGTGCGAGAAATGGCCGAAATGCCAGAAGCCCCAGGCGGTGGCGGCTTCGGTCACCGAGTCGCCTTCGCGCAGCATCGCGCGGACCTTGTTCAGGCGCCGGGCGCGGATGAACGCGGCCGGATTGATGCCCAGGGTGTCCTGGAAGCTGTACTGGAGCGCGCGCCGGCTGACGCCGAGGTCGCGGCAGACGTCGTCGATTGAGACCGGGTCTTCCGGCCGGTTTTCGACGTAGTCGCGCACCGCCTGCACCAGGGATCGGCGCTGGCTGGAACTGAGGCCGTTCGCCGGCTGGCCCGGTTCGTCCGCGATGTCGGCCAGGCAGGAGAACACCGAGTTGCGCAGACGGTCGCGGAACAGCGGACGGTCCAGCAACTGGGGCGAACGCTGGCACAGGTCGAACACGGTCCACAGGAAGCTGCCGGCCTCGCGCAGGGTTTGCGGGTCGACTGTCTGGAGCCGGGCGCGGTCATCGGCGAAGACCGCCGGGCGGTCGTGCAGCCAGTCCTGGAAGGCGTGTCGGGAGACCACCAGGCCACCCATCAACAGCCGGGTCGGGGAATAGAAATCGAAGCCGTCCGCGCCGGAGAAGAGGTGGGTGGCGGGGCCCTTCATCGCCGTTCCGCAGAACACACCGCCCTGGCCATGACGCATGGGCACGCCGACTGCGAGCGTGTCGCTGTCCAGCTTGCCGCTCTGGTGCAGGGCGCGGCTGGTGTATTCCATGAACAGATGCACGTCCTCGAACACCAGTTCGGTGATGGCCCCTTCGAAGGCGCCCGAGGAGAGCTGGGAATAATGCTGGTTCCAGCCTTCCAGCATGCTGGCCTGTTCGTCGAAATCCCGTGTGTGCGCGTGCTGCAGCGAGGGGGGTGACAGGGTGTTCATGAGGGGTCCGGGTTCCGCCAATTCAATCCGTGGTGCGATGGGCTCTTGCCGTTATCGAGCAAGATGCATGCCGGACTTGATTGGGGATCGGCCGGGTGGATATCGCCTGGTGATGCGGGTTTTCAGGCCAGACAGCGGAAATCGAGTGCACCCCGGTGGGCCATGGGCGAGTCAATATGGTGCATGCATCAGTCGTCGTCATCCTCGTCCGCCATGCGGCGGCGAGGCGTGGTCTTCGGGTCGGCGGTAATGCCGCGGTAGATCTCGATCCGGTCGCCCGGTTGCAACGGGGCGTCGAGCTTGGCCAGCTTGCCGAAGATGCCGACCGGCTGCGCGGTCAGGTCGATGTCGGGAAATTGACGCAGGATGCCGGACTTGATGATGGCCTGTTCCAGCGTGGTGTCCTCGGGCACTTCGATGCGCAGCCAGATCTGGTTGGCGGGTTCGGAATAGGCGACGGCGACTTGCATGATGTCTTCCTTACTCAGGCGGCGGCAGGTTCCGCGTCGACCGGAATGGCGCGTTCGGCCAGGCGCCGGTCGAGGATGCGCTTGCCGGCCAGCAGAAAGCCCAGGACCAGGAAACCGCCGGGCGGCAGGATCATCAGCAAATAGCCCTTGTAGCCCGGGATCACGGTGGTTTCGAGGAAGGCGAAGGCGCTGCCCAGCAGCAGATGGGCGTTGGCGAACAAGGTGCCGGCGCCGATCAGTTCGCGGATGCCGCCGATGGTGGTCAGGGCGAAGGTGAAGCCGAGGCCCATCATCAGGCCGTCCATGGCGGCCGGGCCGACCTGCGACTTGCCGGCGAAGGCCTCGGCCCGGCCGAGCACCGCGCAGTTGGCCACGATCAGGGCGATGTACAGGCCGAGCACCTTGTACAGGTCATGGGCGAAGGCGTTCAGGCTGACGTCGACCAGCGTCACCAGCGAGGCGATGAGCACGATGTAGACCGGAATGCGCACGTCCGGACTGATCAGGTCGCGCCCCGCCGCGACCAGGGTGTTCGCCGCGGCCAGCACGGCTGTGGTCGCCAGGCCCATGCCCAGGCCGTTGGTGGCCGAACTGGTCACCGCCATGGTCGGGCACATGCCCAGGATCTGGGCGAACACGATGTTGTTGTCCCACAGGCCGTCGCGGGCGATCTTGGCGTAGGTCATGGTTTTTCTCCGTTGGTTTTGTCATTCCCGCGCAGGCGGGAATCCAGGTTATTTGACTGGGCTCCCGCCAGCGCGGGAGCGACGGCACCCGATGCTTCGTCGTCGAGCAGCTTTCCCTGCTCGCGGGCGAAGAACTCCAGCCCGCCCTTGACCGACTTCACCACCGCGCGCGGCGTGATGGTGGCGCCCGCGAACTGGTCGAACACGCCGCCGTCCTTCTTCACGGCGAACCGGTCGGCTGGCGGATTGCCCAGGAATTTGCCCTCGAATGAATGAATCCAGTCGGTCTTGGCCGGATCGACTTTGTCGCCCAGACCGGGGGTTTCCTTGTGCTGGATGACCCGCACGCCGAGGACGTGGCCGTCGCGGTCGACACCCATCATGCTGACCACCGGGCCGGCGTAGCCGATGGCCTGGACCTGGAACACCACCGCCGCCACCTTGCCGGCCTTGCGGGCGCGGTAGACGGTGACGTCGCCGTCCGGGCCCGGCAGCACCACGGTGTCCTTGAGCAGGTCGTTGTCGTACTGGCCAGGCAGCACCTGGCTCAGCGACTGTTTCATGTCGCGCGCCTTGGCGGCCAGGATGTCGGCCTCGGTGGCGCGGTCGGCCAGGGCCAGCGCGCCGCCGGTGAGCAGGGTCACGCCGCCGAGCAGGATGCCCTGATAAACCAGTTTGCCGCGCAGGCTTTCCAGGTTCATCTCATGCCTCCTTGCCGACCGGCAGCGCGGTGCCCTTGCGGGTGCGGCCATAGATGCGCGGCTTCACGTAGCGGTCGATGATCGGGGTCAACGAGTTCATCAGCATCACCGCAAAGGCCACGCCCTCGGGATAACCGCCAAAGCTGCGGATGGTCCAGGTCAGCAGGCCGCAGAGCAGACCGAACAGGAACATGCCGACATTGGTGTTGGGCGAGGTGACCGGGTCGGTGATGATGAAGAACGCGCCCAGGATCAGGCCGCCGGACAATATTTCCGGCAGCACACCGAGGAAATGGGCCGGCGCCACGGCATGGGCAATCAGGGCCGGGACGGCGACGCCGAGCAGCATGGCCACGGGGCCGTGCCAGGTGATGATGCGACGGGCGATCAGGAACACGCCGCCGGCCAGGATCAGTGCGGCCGAGGTCTCGCCCAGGCTGCCGGCGCGGCTGCCGATGGCCGAATCCTGGGCGGCGAAATAGCCGGGCAGGCTGTGGTAAAGATCGACCCCGCGGGTGAATTCGGTCTTGACGTGGCCGAGCAGGGTGGCGCTGGTCATGGCGTCCCAATGGGCGCCGCCGAAGGTGATGGCCAGGCCTTCCAGCAAACCCGGCGCATGGGCGCTGGTCAGTGGCATGGGCGCGGCCCACATCGTCATGTCGACCGGGAACGAGATCAGCAGCATCACCCGCGCCGCCATGGCCGGGTTGAACACGTTCTGGCCCAGGCCGCCGAATACCTGCTTGGCGATGACGATGGCGAACAGGGCGCCGACCAC
>JBBIJC010000078.1:4056-5601 GCA_037446165.1 Hydrogenophilales bacterium
ACGCTGACCGGGGCATGGGCGTGGGGGGAGTGGGCGATGCGGGTCATGCAGTGGCCTCCTGTTGAGCGGCGGCTTCGGCGGCGGCCTTTTTAGCGGCTTCCTGTGCCGCTTTCTTGGCTGCGCGCTGGCGTGAGGCTTCCTCGCGGGCTCGGGCAATCTTTTCCATGCGTTCGTTGCGCGCTTCGGCCAGCTTCTTGGTGCCCTCCTGTCTCAGCTTGGCCCGTTCCTTGGCAGCCAGCTCACCCTTCGCAAAGTTGAAGTAATGGACCAGCGGGATGTGCGCCGGGCAGACATACGAACAGGAGCCGCAGGCGATGCAGTCCTTGAGGCCGAAATCGACCGATGTGTTGAGGTCGCCGGCCCGGATGTGGGCGGCCATCTCCAGCGGCAGCAGACCGACCGGGCAGGCGCGCACGCAGGTCGAGCAGCGGATGCAGGGCGACGGCACCGGCTGGCCGATCTCCTTGTGAGTGAGCGCCAGCACGCCACTGGTGCCTTTGACCACCGGGATGTGCGGATTGGGCATCTCGTGACCCATCATCGGGCCGCCCATGACCAGGCGGGCCGGAATGCTTTCGAAGCCGCCGCAGTAGTCGAACAGGGCCTGGGCCGGGGTGCCGATCATGACTTCCAGATTGCAGGCGATCCTGACCGCTTCGCCGCTGACCGTGACCAGGCGCGCGATCAGCGGCCGGCCCAGGACCACGGCCTCATGCACGGCATAGGCGGTGGCGACGTTGTGCACCAGTACGCCGATGTCGGACGAGCGGCCGCCGGCCGGCACTTCCTTGCCGATCAGGGCGCGGGTCATCTGCTTGTCCCAGCCCATGGGGTACATGGCTGGCACTGGGATGACCTTCACGTCCGTTCCCTTGGCCGCCTCGCGCATGGCGGCGATGGCCTCGGGCTTGTTGTCCTCGATGCCGACCAGGGCCTCGGTGCAGCCCACCGCGCGCTGGATCAGGCGGATGCCGGACACGATCTCGGCGGCCCGCTCGCGCATGATGCGGTCGTCGCAGGTCAGGTAGGGCTCGCACTCGCCGCCGTTGATGATCAGGGTCTGGACCTTGGTCTTGCGGCTGATGTTGAGCTTCACCGCCGACGGGAAGGCCGCGCCGCCCAGGCCGACGATGCCGGCGGCGGCGACGCGTTTTGCAATCTCCTCGGGTTCGAGCGCATACGGGTCGTTCGGCACGTCGAGCGTGGTCCAGCAATCCTCGCCGTCCGGGGTGAGGGTGATGGTCGGCGCGGGCAGGCCGGACGGATGCGGCGCCAGATAATCGCCGATGGCGCTGACATGTCCGGAAGTCGGGGCATGGACCGGGGCCGAGATATTGCCCTGGCTGGCGGCGATCAGCTGGCCTTTGAGTACTTTTTCGCCGACCACGACCACCGGGCTGGCCGGCGCACCGACATGCTGCTGCAGCGAGACGAACAACTGTTCAGGCATGGGCAGGATGCGGATCGGCCGGTCGGCCGAGAGGTCCTTGCGCCCGTCGGGGTGGACGCCGCCCTGAGGCTTGAAGCGGGAGAAGAGTTTCATGC
>JBBIJC010000078.1:5701-11662 GCA_037446165.1 Hydrogenophilales bacterium
TCATGCCGCCAGCCTTTCTTCCGGTTTGTCCCAGTACCACGACTGCAAGGTGACCGGTAACGGACGCATCGCGATGGCCTCGGTCGGGCAGACCTCGACGCACTTGCCGCAGGCGGTGCAGGCCTCGCGGAACACCGAATGGATATGCTTGGACGCGCCCAGGATGGCGTCGGTCGGGCAGACCTTGAAGCAGCGGGTGCAACCAATGCAGAGCTCTTCCTTGACCTCGGCCATTTGCGGTCCGGAGTCCTTGATCCCGGACAGGTCGACCTCGATGCCCAGCTTCAGCGCCAGCGCCGCGACCACATCGCGACCGCCCGGTGGACACAAAGTTACCGGCGCCTCACCCGCGACCAGGGCCTGGGCCGCGCCGGCACAACCGGGAAAGCCGCACTGGCCGCATTGCGATCCGGGCAGGATGGCCTGCACCTCCTCGAGCAGCGGGTTGCCTTCCACTGCCAGGCGGCGGGCGGCGACTCCCAACAGCAGGCCCAAGATCAGGCCCAGGGTGGTCAGGCTGGCGACGGCGACGAACATGGTCAGGGACTCCTTGGATTCAATGACTGACCAGGCCGGCAAAGCCCATGAAGGCCAGGGCCAGCAGACTGGCGGTGATGAAGCCGATGGGGCTGCCGGAGAAGGCCGAGGGCACCTGGGCCAGGTTCAGCCGTTCGCGCAGGCCGGCGAACAGGGCCAGCACCAGCGAGAAGCCGACCGCCGAGCCGAAGCCGAACAGCAGACTGACGATGAAGGGTTGGTGCTCCTGGGTGGAGATCAGCGGCACGCCGAGCACTGCGCAGTTGGTGGTGATCAGCGGCAGGTAGATGCCCAGCACCTGATACAGCGCCGGGTTGGTCTTGCGCACCACCATCTCGGTGAACTGGACCACCGAGGCGATCACCAGGATGTAGACCAGGATGCGCAGGTAGGTGATGCCGAGCGGCGCCAGCAGCCAGTTCTCCAGCAGCCAGCAGGAGGCCGAGGACATGGTCATCACGAAGGTGGTGGCCAGCCCCATGCTGACCGCGGTGTCGACCTTCTTGGAGATGCCCATGAACGGACACAGGCCCAGGAATTTGACCAGGACGACGTTGTTCACCAACGCAGTGGAAAGCAGCAGCAGCAGATATTGGGTCATGGCTATGAATCTCCTGATCCACCCTCTGCATTCTCCGTGCCAAAGTGACTGCCCGATTACACGGCCCGGTAAAACAAGGGTTTGCGCCTGTGCGCCCCAATTTGGCGCATGACTGCCTTGTCGTGGTACAGCCACAGGCACTTTGGCTGTCGCAAAAACGACAAAAAGGTCCGACAAAGCCCGTGCCATATCGATATTCGGACACGGCACAGATGTTGCTCGTAGTCGAGCAATACTATTGATCGGGCATGATCATGGATGACTCAAAACCGACCGAAGCATCGGTCCCGCTGGAAATCTTCCGACAGGCGGTGGAGCAGGCTGCGCTAGCCATCTCGATCACCGATGCTCAGGCCCATATCTTGTACAGCAACCCGGCCTTCCAGAAGGTGACCGGTTTTGACCCGCATGAAATCATCGGCAACAACGAGTCCATCCTGTCCTACAAGGTCACGCCCAAGCTGGTCTACGACTCGATGTGGGCCCAACTCCTGCGCCAGCGGCCCTGGAACGGCCTGCTGGTGAACCGGCGCAAGGACGGCAACCGCTACCTGGCCGACCTGACCATCACCCCCGTGGTCGACGAGGCCGGCAAGACCACGCACTACCTGGGCATGCACCGCGACGTCACCAAGGTGCACCGCCTGGAGCGCCAGGTCCAGAACCAGAAGACGCAGATCGAGTCGGTGGTCGATGCGGCGCCGGTGGCCATCGTCATGCTCGACGAAAACGAAAAGGTCGTGCTCGACAACCAGGAATACAAGAAATTGATCGGCGAACTGAATGGCGAGCCGGCGGCAGTCCTGCTGGCAGCCATGCATGCCGCCATGGGGGCAGAGTTCGAAAATGGAAAGGTGGCGGGCCGGGGTTTCTCCGGACGCGAGGTGCGCTACGCTCGCGAAGGTCGCAGGACGCGCTGGTTCAGCTGTTCGGTTTCGTGGATCGAGGTACAGGACGGCAGCGCCGACGGTTTCTATGAACCTGCCCGCCGTCAGTACATGCTCCTGGTGATTCAGGACATTACGGCCCTGAAGGAGCAGCAGGAGGCGATCCGGGTGGCCGCCCTGCGCGCCATGCTGGCCGAGCAGGACCGCATCCAGGGCCTGCGCGAGGCGCTGTCCGGCGCCGTGTTCCAGTTGCAGGGGCCGTTCAACATGCTGGCTGCGGCGGTGCGCATGCTCGAACGGCAGAACGGTTCCAGTTCCGTCGATACGGTGACCGCCAGCCTGGAAGAAGCCCTCGCCGCCGGCAACCGCACGCTGGAAACGCTGCGTGCCTGCATCCCCAGCCAGTCCGAGGAAACGGCCGGTCCGGTGGATCTCAATGCCGTGCTGACCGATCTGCTGCGCCTGGTCACGCCACGCCTGCTGGCCGATGGCGTCACCGTGGAGTGGCAGCCGGCCGAGCTACCCGTCTTTTCCGGCCGGCAGACCCGGCTCGCCACCCTGCTCAAGGCCCTGCTGGAGAATGCGCTCGATGCGATCCACGAACATCGCGGCAGCCGGCGCGAGCTGAAGGTGGCGACCCGGACCCACGACGACCGGATCGAGGTGAGCATCGAGAACAGCGGTCCCGGCATTCCCGACGAATGGCGCTACAAGGTGTTCGAGCCCTTCTTCACCACCAAGGGCGCGGAGCGCCAGCACATCGGCATGGGCCTGACCGTGGCCCAGGAGATCGCCACCGGCCACGGCGGCATGATCGAACTC
The DNA here is from genome assembly GCA_037446165.1 of Hydrogenophilales bacterium. Taxonomy (GTDB): domain Bacteria; phylum Pseudomonadota; class Gammaproteobacteria; order Burkholderiales; family Thiobacillaceae; genus Parasulfuritortus. The sequence goes on from JBBIJC010000078.1 coordinate 8,549, forward strand.
GACAACGCGCCGGGCGGCGGCTGCATCGCCCGCGTGCAACTTCCGATCAGCTGAGGCCGCCATGGACATCTACAGCAGAGACACCGGCCTGAGACGCCGCAACGAACAGCTGGAAGCCCAGCTCGACACCCTGTTCCAGGTCAGTCAGGTGCTGGCGCGCTCGCTCGACCTCAAGGAAACCCTGGCTGGCGTGTTGAGTGCCCTGCACGAAGGCGGCGGCCTGGAGCGCGGCATGGTCACCCTGGCCGATCCCGACAACGGCGAGCAGCAGGTGGTCGCGGTGCATGGCCTGCGCACCGTGCGTACCGAGGACATCCGCTACGGCCCCGGCGAAGGCGTGGTCGGCATGGTCATGGACGCGGGCGATTGCGTCGTGCTGTCGCGCATCTCGGAGGAGCCGCGGTTCAGCGGCAAGCTCGGCATCTACGACAGCGATGCGCCCTTCATCGGCGTGCCGATCCGGGTCGGCCAGAGTATCGCCGGCGTGCTCGCCGCGCAGCCGGCCAGCGACGAGCGCAGCCACCTCAAGGACCTGGCCCGCTTCCTGGAGATGGTGGCCAACGTCATCGGCCAGAGCGTCCGCCTGTCGCGCGAAGTGGCGCAGGAGCGCCAGGAACTGACCGACGAGCGCGACCAGCTGCGGCGCACGGTGCGCGCCCAGTACGGCTTCGACAACATCATCGGCCACACCCAGCCCATGCGCCGGGTGTTCGAGCAGGTGCGCCAGGTCGCCAAATGGAACACCACGGTGCTGATCCGGGGCGAGACCGGCACCGGCAAGGAACTGATCGCCAACGCCATCCACTACAACTCGCCGCGGGCACGGGGCAGCTTCATCAAGCTCAACTGCGCCTCGCTGCCCGAGAACCTGCTGGAGTCGGAACTGTTCGGCCACGAGAAGGGCGCCTTCACCGGCGCCATGAACCAGAAAAAGGGCCGTTTCGAACAGGCCGACGGCGGCACCATCTTCCTGGACGAGATCGGCGAGGTCTCGGCCGCGTTCCAGGCCAAGCTGCTGCGCGTGCTGCAGGAAGGCGAGCTGGAACGGGTCGGCGGCACCCGCACCATCAAGATCGATGTCCGGATCGTTGCCGCCACCCACCGCGACCTGGAGGGCGACGTCGCCAATGGCAAGTTCCGCGAGGACTTGTACTACCGGCTCAACGTGATGCCGATCTACCTGCCCGCCCTGCGCGAGCGGATGGAGGACATCCCCGACATCGCCCGTTTCCTGATCGGCAAGCTCGGCCAGCAACAGGGCCGGGAACTAGAACTCACCGATTCCGCTCTACGCATCCTGATGCACCACGACTGGCCGGGCAACGTGCGCGAGCTGGAGAACTGCCTGGAGCGCGCCGCGGTGATGAGCGAGGACGGCACCATCGACCGCGATTCCATCCTGCTCACCGGTATCGAGGAACATGTCTCGGCCAGTCGTGGCCCGGCCCGCGAGGTGGATCTCGACGACCCCGACCTGGACGAACGCGAACGGGTGATCGCGGCGCTCGAGCAGGCCGGCTGGGTCCAGGCCAAGGCGGCGCGGTTGCTCGACATGACCCCGCGCCAGATTGCTTACCGGATCCAGACATTGAACATCAAGGTGCGCCAGATATGAGGACCTTTACGCCCTGCAGGGGCAAGACCGCCTGCCGTGACGACGGCACGACCTGCCTGGTCTGCGGCCGCAGCCTGGATGAGATCAGCCAGACCCGCGACCTGATCGACGCGCTGGCTGACCTGGCCCTGAAACATGAATACGGCAACCTGGATGAATTCTCGGTCTATGTCGCCGAGAAGGTTGCCAAGAAGGTTCGGCATCGGCGCAGTACTGAATGAGTTTTGAACAGGAGAACAGCATGAATGAAATTTCGGAAGAGCCACCCCCGGTCAAGTCTTTTACTATTTTGGGGCTGACCCAGGGCGGCCATAAATTCAGACCGAGTGACTGGCCCTGCCGTCTGGCCGGTCCTTACGGAACAGTGGAACAGAACGTAGTCCGCTACCACCCTGACGTACAGCCCGTCACCCACGACGGTCATCCAGGGGTGCGCGTCAATTCCAGCAACTCTGCCATCGCCTTTCATCTTGAGGCCTTTGCCGCGGCGAATGACCTGGTCGTGGTGCGCGAAGAAAGCGCAAGCTTGTCCGCCTGATGTCCCGAAACCCAAGCGGTTAACCGGACCGGGCTGCGCCTACTTTGACGCCCAGCATCCCGATTGCGCCATATTCGAAGCGGTCGTTGAACAGCTCCAGAGGTTCGTCCGCATCGCCCAGGGCCGCGATATAGAGCAGCGGCAGATAATGTTCCGGCGTGGGAACGGCCAGTTGTGCGTCTGCCATGGTCGCGTCGGGAAAGGCCCAGGAGGCAAGGGCGCCGAGCGTTCCCGCCTGCAGCGCTCGTTTGACCTCATTATTGAACCGTACCGCCCAGTCATACGTCGCGTCAGGCTGGCCCCAGTTCATGCGCCTCAGGTTATGGACCACGTTTCCACTTCCCACGATGAGCACGCCTTCATCGCGTAATGGCCGGAGCCTTTGGGCCAACTCCAGATGCCAGTTGGCGTCTTCACGACCGTTCAGACTGAGTTGCACGACCGGGATCTCCGCCTTGGGATAAAGATGGGTGAGCACGGACCAGGAGCCATGGTCGAGCCCCCACTCCTTGTCCAGGGTCACTGCCGTGGGTGCCAGCAGGGAGGCGACCCGTCGGGCCAGTTCCGGGTCGCCCGGGGCGGGGTACTGGAACTCGGCCAGCTTGTGCGGGAACCCGTAAAAATCGTGGATGGTTTCCGGCCGGGGCATGGCCGTCACGGCAACGCCCGCCGTTACCCAGTGGGCCGAGATCATCAGGATGGCGCGGGGCCTGGGCAGGTCGGCGCCAAGCGCGCGCCAGGCCTGGCTGTTGAGGTTGTCTTCAAGCGCGTTCATGGGGTTGCCGTGGCCGATGAACAGGGTCGGAAAGGGAGCTGGCATGTTGGCAGTTTCTGATGGCTGACGAATAGGTCAAGTTGTAAAAGCTTAGACTTGAACTGACAGGATGTGTCAGTTGATTTGATCGCAACAGGTTCATCACGGCTATTCAAGCCTGGAACATATCTGACAACGGGCGTCAGG
>JBBIJC010000079.1:0-11344 GCA_037446165.1 Hydrogenophilales bacterium
CATTTCAACACCACAAGCGGGTGCGGCAATGATTTTAACGTGAGAACCCAAGCCGAAATAAGCTGATTTCCCCAGAGCAAGGCTAGCCGCTAATTCCGGTAACATTGCGGCTCTGATGGAGCAATGCAATGAACGATATCCTCATCCTTTACTACAGCCTGCACGGCTCGGTTAAACAACTGGCCGCCCACATCGCGCACGGCGTCGAGTCTGTGCCGGGCATGCATGCACGAATACGCAGCGTGCCCAAAGTGGTCAGCGAATCCGATGGCCCGGCAAAACTGGTACCCGATGAAGGCGCTCCCTTCGTCACCCATAAGGACCTGGAAGAATGTGCCGGTCTGGCGCTGGGCTCGCCAACCCGGTTTGGCAACATGTCGGCGGCGATGAAGTATTTCTGGGATGGCACCAGCGGCCTCTGGCTATCCGGAACGCTGTCTGGCAAGCCGGCCAGTGTGTTCACTTCCACCGCGAGCCTGCACGGCGGCCAGGAAACCACGCTGATGACCATGATGCTGCCGCTGCTGCACCACGGCATGGTGATCGTCGGGCTGCCTTATACGAACCCTGAGCTGACTGCCACCCGCTCCGGCGGCACGCCCTACGGAGCCAGTCATTTCGCGGGTCCGGATGGCAAGCAGCCGGTGACCGAGGAAGAGCGCAAGCTGGCCTTCGCCCAGGGCAAGCGGCTGGCCGAAATCGCCTTCAAGTTGGCAGCATGAGCGAGCAAGGCGACGAAGCGCGCCGTTTCACGCGCGGCCAGACCAGCGGCGTGCTGTCGACGATCTCCAAACGGCTGGAAGGCTTTCCCTTCGGCTCGGTATCGCCCTTCATCCTTGATCACACCGGCCGGCCGGTGATCCTGATTTCGGAGATTGCCGAACACACCAAGAACATCATCGCCGATCCGCGCGTGTCGATCATCGTGCAGCCCTACAGCATCGACATGCAGACCACGGGACGGACAACCCTCATTGGCCGCGCCGAACGGCTTGAAGACAAGGACATGCTGGGACCCCGCTACCTGCGCTATTTCCCGCAGGCCGAGTCCTACTTCGCCATGCACGACTTTCATTTCTACCGTATCGAGCCGGTACGGATTCGCTGGATCGGCGGCTTCGGCCGCATCTTCTGGGTCGATCCGGAGGCGTTTATGACTGCGGCGGGCACACTGGCCGAGGCGGAAACCAGCATTCTCGACCACATGAACGCCGATCATGCCGACATGCTTCGGGACTGTTGCCGGCATTTCCACAACATCGAAACCTCAACGGCCGAGATGATCGGCATCGACCCGGATGGCTACGATGTCCGGGCCGGCGACAAGCAACTGAGATTCAACTTCGAGTCGCCTGTCACCAACGCGGAGGAGGCCCGCACCGCCCTGGTTTCCCACGCCAGACAATGCCGGTCATGACCCCCGCCCGCTTGCGCCTGCTGGCCTCTGCCAGCCTGATTGCCCTGATCTTTCTCTGTCTGTCCTGGGAGTTGTGGCTGGCGCCGCTCAAGCCCGGCGGCTCAATGTGGGTATTGAAGACATTGCCCCTGCTGGCGCCGCTGTTCGGCATCCTGCATGGCAAGCTCTACACTTATCGCTGGTCGACCCTGTTGATCTGGCCTTACTTTACCGAAGGCGTGATGCGCGCAATGACCGAAACCCAGCCCGCGCGGCTGCTGGCCATAATGGAAATCGCTCTGTCACTGGTTTTTTTCCTGAGCGCGGCTTTTTATGCCAGAACCAGTAGCAGGAATGGGCGGAATTGACCACAATCAAACCTCGCTGGATGAGTAGCCCTTAAATTGACGACATTCACGTCCACTAATATACTTTCGCACCTTTTTTGAAGACTTGATCCCCATACTAAGGAAGCGCCATGCAAAACACCAATTCGGTACATTTCAAGTTTCTGCCCATGTCCATGCGGATGCTGTTCACCATGGTCCTGCTGGTATTCGGATCGGCCTATTGCATGGCCATGATCCAGGTCTGGGTGACCCACGTCGGCCTGGATGGCAAGAACTACCTGACTGCCGATGACTTGATCATTGCCTATAGCGGCAACAAGGATGGCTCCAAGATGGAAACTGCCCTCAAGGGCCCCATGTCCGCGATGCTGGACGATGCCAACAAAAAGGTTGTCTACACTTGGCTGCACAAGGGTGCGCCCAAGGCTGAATTCGACACCACCATCAACCCCATCCTGCAGGAACACTGCGTGATGTGCCACAACCCGACGGCCAATCCCAACCTGCCTGACTACACCAACTGGGAAGGCGTGCAAAAAGTCACGGCTACCGACACCGGCATGACCATCCCGACTCTGATCCGGGTTTCCCACATCCACCTGTTCGGCATCACATTCATCTTCTTCATCGTCGGCTTCATCTACAGCCACGCTTATGTGCGGCCCATGTGGTTCAAGTGCGTGGTGATCTCGGTGCCCTTCCTGTCCCTGATCGTCGACGTGGCCTCCTGGTACCTGACCAAGATGTGGCATGGTTTCGCCTGGGTGGTGATCCTGAGCGGCGCACTGTATGGCATCGCCTTCACCATCATGTGGTTCACCTCCATGTACCAGATGTGGCTCTACAAATTGCCGGCAGACGTGGCCGAAAATGGCGAGCTGCCCTGCATACACAGCGGCAACTGATTGAACTGCAGCAGGCCGGGGTGATCCGGCCATAAAAAAACGGGCGACCATCTGGTCGCCCGTTTTTTTTACAAGGTAAATCCCGGATCAGATCTGCGGATGCGCCCGCTCTTCAGCGCCATACAATTTATTCAGGGCATTGAGATAGGACTTCACCGAGGCGATGACGATATCGGTGTCGGCGCCCTGCCCGTTGACCACCCGGCCATTGCGCGCCAGTCGTACCGTCACCTCGCCCTGCGCGTCCGTGCCCGTGGTGATGTTGTTGACCGAATACAGCAACAGCGTGGCGCCGCTAGTCACCACCTGCTCGACCGCCCGGAACGAGGCATCCACCGGCCCGCCGCCATCGGCTTCAGCCCGACTTTCCACCCCGTTTTCGGCGATCACGATCTGGGCGTGTGGCGTTTCTCCCGTCTCGGAACAGACCTTGAGCGAGACCAGCTTGAAACGATCCTTGGCCTCGGCCATCACCTCGTCGGAAACCAGGGCCTGGATATCCTCGTCGAAGATCTCGCGCTTCTTGTCGGCCAGTTCCTTGAACCGGGCGAACGCCGCATTGAGCGCTTCCTCGCTTTCCATGACGATGCCCAATTCGGTCAGCCGGGTACGGAAGGCATTGCGCCCGGACAACTTGCCCAGGGTGAGTTTGTTGGTGCTCCAGCCTACATCCTCGGCCCGCATGATCTCGTAGGTCTCGCGATGCTTGAGCACGCCGTCCTGGTGGATGCCGGACTCGTGCGCGAAGGCGTTGGCGCCGACGATGGCCTTGTTCGGCTGCACCGGGTAGCCGGTGATACTGGATACCAGCTTCGAGGTCGGCACGATCTGCGTGGTGTCGATCCGGCTGTCGCAGGAGAAGATGTCGCGCCGGGTCTTCACCGCCATGACGATCTCTTCCAGCGAGGCATTGCCAGCCCGCTCGCCCAGGCCATTGATGGTGCACTCGACCTGACGCGCACCATTCATCACGGCGGCCAGGGAATTGGCCGAGGCCATACCGAGGTCGTTGTGACAGTGGGTGGACCAGATCACCTGACCGCTGTCCGGCACGCGTGCGATCAACTCTTTGAAGCGCTCGCCCCACAACACCGGAATGCTGTAGCCGACGGTATCGGGCACGTTCAAGGTCTTGGCTCCAGCCTTGATCACCGCATCGAACACCCGGATCAGGAAATCGATCTCGGAGCGTACGGCGTCCTCGGCCGAGAACTCCACGTCGTCGGTGTATTCGAGCGCCAGTTTGACCGCCGCGACCGCGCGCTCGACCACCTCGTCCGGCGACATGCGCAGCTTCTTCTCCATATGAATGGGTGAGGTGGCGATGAAGGTATGGATGCGGCCCCGCTTGGCCGGTGTGATTGCCTCGCCGGCCGCGCGCACATCCTTCTCGCTGGCTCGGGCCAGCGAACAGACCGTGGAATTCTGCACGATCTGGGCGATGGTCCTGATGGCATCGGCATCACCCGGGCTGGCGGCCGCAAAACCGGCTTCGATGACGTCCACGCCCAACCGTTCCAGCTGACGGGCGATGCGGATTTTTTCTTCCTTGGTCATGGCCGCGCCGGGGCTCTGCTCCCCGTCCCGAAGCGTGGTATCGAATATGATCAATTGTTCATTCATGGCGTACTCCAGGATTCTTTATTCAATGCAAACCGATCGGCATTGCAGGCCGCCGGACACTATGGGTACATCTAGGGGAGGTATTAGTTTTTGCCCGCGCAGGGCAGCAGCAGGCGAGTCGCCAGCCGGACCAGAGAGAAGAACGAGAAGGTGTAGGAAACCGTGTTCATGGCCCGAATATAAACGGCTATTCCGCTTTGGACAAGTGTTTCGCTTTTCGCTCGGCAAAATACTGCCACGCCGCCAGAACATAGCCGGACAGCCCATAGGCCAGGAACAATGCAAACAGCACGATGGGCGGATCGACCGAGATCAGGGTGAAGGCCAGGGCAATCAGCACGACGAACATGAACGGCACACTCTTGCGCAAGTTGATGTCCTTGCCGCTGTAGAAACGCAGGTTGCTGACCATGGTCAGGCCGGCAAACACGGTGAACACCCAGGCCGGCCAGCGCATGTCGGCTCCGGCGAAATGATTGTCGAATGCCACCCAGACCAGACCCGCCACCAGCGCCGCCGCGGCAGGGCTGGGCAGGCCCTGGAACCAGCGTTTGTCCTGCACTTCCAGCATGGTGTTGAAACGGGCCAGCCGCAGCGCCGCACCGGCGCAGTAGATAAAGGCCGCAATCCAGCCCAGCTTGCCCATGCCCTTCAGGGCGAAGCTGTACATCACCAGGGCTGGCGCGACGCCGAACGAAACCATGTCGGACAGGGAGTCATATTCGGCGCCGAAAGCGCTCTGCGTGCGGGTCAGCCGCGCCACCCGGCCATCCAGTCCATCCAGCACCATGGCCACGAAAATCGCCGTCGCCGCCAATTCAAATCGGCCGTTCATGGCCATGACAATGGCATAAAAGCCGGCGAACAAGGCGCCCGTGGTGAACAGATTGGGCAGCAGATAGATGCCCCGGCGCATGATCTTGCCCCGTTGTGGCTCGGAGTTAGTGGGCAAATCAATCATTGACGGGCGAGTTCGGCCAGCACGTCCTGGGAAGCGGACACCTTGTCGCCCAAGGCGACGCGAGGGGTGGCCGTGACCGGGAGATAGACATCAACCCGCGAACCGAAACGGATAAAGCCATAACGTTGACCGCGAGTCAGCTTGGCGCCAGGCTCGACGTAACAGAGGATACGCCGGGCGATCAGGCCCGCAATCTGGACGCAGGTGACGTCCTGGCCATCCGCCGTACGCAGATGCAGGGCATTGCGTTCGTTTTCGGTCGAGGCCTTGTCGAAATCGGCGTTGACGAACTTGCCCGGCGTGTACCAGCGCTGGACCACCTCGCCATCGACCGGCGCACGGTTGGAATGGACGTTGAACACATTCATGAACACGCTGATCTTCAAGGCCTCACGCTTGAGCCAGGGGTCTTCGGCCTTCTCGACCACGATGACTCGGCCATCAGCCGGCACCAGGACCAGATTCTCGCCGATGGGCACCCGGCGCGCCGGATCACGGAAGAACTGGAGTACGAACAGAAACACGATCCAGGCCAGTGCAGCCAGCCAAAAATCGGTCAATAGAGTGGCCAACAACGCCAGCACAAAGGCACCAGCCAGAAATGGCCAGCCTTCACGGGCGATGATGGGGTGTGGCCAAGCGGCCTTGGCAGGTGGGCAGACGCCGATGCACATAAGCTATGAACAGGGAACGGTAAAGAGGGAACGACCAGGGAGCGGATTCACCCGCTGCCCTGTACCTTTCCCCCCTCACATCAGTTCTTGCTCTTGTCCACCAGCTTGTTGGCGGTAATCCAGGGCATCATGGCGCGCAATTGCTCACCCACGACCTCGATCGGGTGGGCAGCGTTCAGACGGCGGCGGGCTGTCATCTCGGGGTAGTTGGAACGACCTTCGAGGATGAAACGCTTGGCATAGTTGCCGTTCTGGATATTGCGCAGGGCCTCGCGCATGGCGTAGCGCGATTCCTCGTTGATGACCTGCTGGCCGGTGACGTACTCACCGTACTCGGCGTTGTTGGAGATGGAGTAGTTCATGTTGGCGATGCCACCTTCATAGATCAGGTCGACGATCAGCTTCAGTTCGTGCAGGCATTCGAAGTAGGCCATCTCGGGGGCGTAGCCGGCCTCGACCAGGGTTTCAAAACCCATCTTGACCAGTTCCACGGCGCCGCCGCAAAGCACTGCCTGCTCACCGAACAGGTCGGTCTCGGTTTCGTCCTTGAAGGACGTCTCGATGATGCCGGTGCGACCGCCACCGATGGCGGAGGCGTAGGACAGGGCCAGGTTTTTGGCCTTGCCGGAGGCGTCCTGATAAACGGCGATCAGGTCGGGAATGCCGCCGCCCTTGACGAACTCGGAACGCACGGTGTGACCGGGGGCCTTGGGGGCGATCATGATCACGTCCAGGTCGGCGCGCGGCACGATCTGGTTGTAATGAATGCAGAAGCCGTGGGCGAAGGCCAGCGCCGCGCCCTTCTTGATGTTGGGTTCGATATCGCTCTTGTACGCTTCGGGCTGCATCTCGTCGGGTATCAGGATCATGACCAGATCGGCGTCCTTGACCGCCTCGGCGACTTCCTTCACCGCCAGACCGGCCTTCTTGGCCTTGTCCCAGGACGCGCCGCCCTTGCGCAGGCCGACCGTCACCTTGACGCCGGAATCCTTCAGATTGTTGGCGTGGGCATGGCCTTGCGAGCCGTAGCCGACGATGACAACCTTCTTCTTCTTGATCAGGGAGAGATCGCAATCCTTGTCGTAAAAGAGCTTCATGTTCGTTCCTTTCAAAAAATGAGGGGAGTGAGCAGCGCTGTTGCGCCAGCCACTAGAATTTCATGATCCGGTCGCCGCGCCCGATGCCCGAGGCACCGGTACGCACGGCTTCCAGGATGGCCGTCGGGTCAATCGCATCCAGAAAGGCATCCAGCTTGGAACCGGGACCGGTCAGTTCGATGGTGTAAGTCTTGTCCGCCACGTCGATGATGCGGCCGCGGAAGATGTCCGCCATCCGCTTCATTTCCTCGCGGTACTCGCCGGAGGCCTTGACCTTGACCAGCATCAGTTCGCGTTCGATGTGGCAGCCGTCGGTCAGGTCCTGCACCTTGACGATGTCGATCAGCTTGTTGAGCTGCTTGGTGATCTGCTCGATAACCTCGTCCGAGCCGCGGGTCACGATGGTCATCCGCGACAGACTGTCGTCTTCGGTCGGCGCCACGGTCAGCGACTCGATGTTGTAGCCGCGCGCCGAAAACAGACCCGAGACACGGGACAGCGCACCCGCTTCGTTTTCCATCAACAGGGAGATGATATGCCGCATCGTGTTACACCAGAATCATTTCGGACAGGCCCTTGCCGGCAGGGATCATCGGATAGACGTTCTCGCGCGGATCGGTGAGGAAGTTGAGAAACACCAACCGATCCTTGTATTCGCCGAAGGCCTTGCGCAAGGCTGGCTCCACGTCCTCGGGCTTTTCGATGCGCATGCCGACGTGACCGTAGGCCTCGGCCAGCATGACGAAATCGGGCAGCGACTCGACATAGGATTCGGAATAGCGTTCCTCGTAGAAGAACTCCTGCCACTGGCGGACCATGCCCAGATAGCCATTGTTCAGCAGAATGATCTTGATCGGCAGATTGCTCTGCTTGCAGGTGGCCAGTTCCTGGATGTTCATCTGGATGCTGCCCTCGCCGGTGATGCAGGCGACCGGCGCGTCGGGGTGCGCCATCTGCACGCCCATCGCGGCGGGCAGGCCGAAACCCATGGTGCCCAGGCCGCCGGAGTTGATCCAGCGCCTCGGTTTGTCGAACTTGTAGTACTGGGCGGCCCACATCTGATGCTGACCGACGTCGGAGGTCACAAAGGCGTTGCCGCTGGTGACTTCGTACAGCTTCTCGACCACAAACTGGGGCTTGATGACGGCAGAGTCACGGTCGTACTTCATGCAATCCTGCGAGCGCCACAGTTCGATCTGTGCCCACCAGGCCTTGATCGCTTCCTGGTCGGGGCCATGGTCAGCCGCCTGGGCCAGTTTGGTGAAATCGGCCAGCACATGGGATACGTCACCAACGATGGGCACATCCACCTTCACCCGCTTGGAGATGGAGGACGGATCGACGTCGATGTGGATGATCTTGCGCGCTTCCTTCTGGAAATGCTTCGGGTTGCCGATCACCCGGTCGTCGAAGCGGGCGCCCACCGCCAGCAACACGTCGCAGTGCTGCATGGCCATGTTGGCCTCGATGGTGCCGTGCATGCCCAGCATACCCATGAACAGCGGATCGGGCGCCGGATAGGCGCCCAGCCCCATCAGCGTGCTGGTCACCGGGAAGCCGAGTTGCCGAGCCAGTTCGATCAATTGCTGTGACGCATCGCCCAGGATCACCCCGCCGCCGGTGTAGATCACCGGGCGCTTGGCCTCGAGCAACATCTGCACCGCGCGCTTGATCTGGCCAGCATGGCCCTTGGAGGTGGGGTTGTAGGACCGCATGCTGATGCTGTCCGGGTAATGGAACGCGCACAGGTGCTGGGTCACGTCCTTGGGGATATCCACCACCACGGGGCCGGGCCGGCCGGTCGCGGCAATGAAGAAGGCCTTCTTCATGGTGTCGGCCAGGTCCTTGACGTCCTTGACCAGGAAGTTGTGCTTCACGCAGGGCCGGGTGATGCCGATGGTATCGACTTCCTGGAAGGCGTCCATGCCGATCGCGGCGGTCGGCACCTGGCCGGTGATCACCACCATCGGGATCGAATCCATGTAGGCCGTGGCAATACCGGTCACCGCGTTGGTCGCGCCGGGACCGGAGGTCACCAGCGCCACGCCTACCTTGCCGGTGCAACGCGAGTACGCATCGGCCGCATGGACAGCGGCCTGTTCATGGCGCACCAGGATGTGTTCGAACTTATCCTGCTTGAAGATTTCGTCGTAGATGTTGAGCACTGCCCCGCCCGGGTAGCCGAACACATGCTCGACGCCCTCGGCGGCTAGACAGCGGACCACGATCTCCGCACCGGTTAATTCGGTATCAGCCATGAATTACGAAGGATTTATGAATTATTTCAAAGGGGAAGAACAGTAGCCGGTGCGCCCCTTTTGGTCAAGTTTTGCGGCCCTTGGCCATGCTGCCGAAAGGGCTGACGAAGCCGGCCTGAAGCCCGATAATCCTGCCATGGCCGACAATCACCACCGCTCCGACTCCATGTCCTCCCGCGTCACCACCGAACAGTGGCGGGCGGCCTGGTCACTGTTTCCCTATGTCTGGCGCTACAAGGACCGGGTCATGACCGCGTTCGGCCTGCTCCTGGGGGCAAAATTCGCCAACATCGCCGTGCCGCTGGTGCTGAAAGAAATCGTCGACCGGCTGGGCCACCATGGTGCTTCAGTCACCATGCCTATGCTGCTGGTGGTCCTCTACGGGCTGTTGCGCTTCGGCAATACCGGATTTTCCGAACTTCGCGACGCCCTGTTCGCACGGGTCATGGAGCGGGCCAAGCGCGGCGTGCTGCAAGACGTATTCCTGCATCTCCATGCCCAGTCCCTGCGCTACCACTTGGGCCGTCGAACCGGCGGTCTGGGCGTGGACATCGAACGCGGCGCCCGCTCCGCCGGCATGCTGATCAACATCCTGCTGTTCAACATCGTCCCGACCCTGCTCGAAATACTGATGGTGTCCGGCGTGCTGTTCCTTAAGTACAGCCCCTGGTTCGGGGCGGTCACCCTGATCACGCTGGTGGCCTATATCGCCTTTACCCTGCTCATCACCAACTGGCGGCTGCAGCACCGGCGCGCGATGAACGAAGCCAACGCCGCCGCCAGCGCCCGGATCGTCGACAGCCTGCTCAACTACGAAACCGTGAAGTACTTCAATAACGAGCAGTACGAGGCCAACCGCCTAGAGGCCGAGCTCAAGCGCGTGGAAGATGCCTCGGTGCAAAGCGAGATCTCGCTTGCCTGGTTGAACTCGGGACAGGCCGGCATCATCGCCCTTGGCGTCACCGCCATGATGCTGCTGGCCACCCGCGGCGTTGCGGCCAACACCATGACCCTGGGCGATCTGGTCCTGGTCAATGCCTACCTGCTGCAACTCTTTCTGCCGCTCAACTTCCTGGGCGGCATGTACCGTGAAATCCGCAACGCATTGACCGACATGGAGCGGCTGTTCGGCCTGCTCGCCAAGCCACCTGAGATCACCGACGCGCCAAATGCACAGCCGCTGGCCATCCCGTCCGCCGCAGTGCGATTCGAGTCGGTGAATTTCGCCTACGACCCGCGTCGCCCCATTTTGCGCGATGTCAGTTTCACCATCCCGGCCGGGCACAAGGTCGCCCTGGTCGGCGCCAGCGGAGCCGGCAAATCCACCCTGTCCCGTCTGCTGTTCCGCTTCTTCGACGTCACCGGCGGCCGCATCCTGATCGACGATCAGGACATCCGCCAGGTCACCCAGGCCTCGCTGCGCGCCGCCATCGGCATCGTCCCCCAGGACACCGTACTGTTCAACGACAGCCTGTACCACAACATCGCCTACGGCCGGCCCGAGGCCGGCCGGGAAGAAGTCCTGGAAGCCGCCCGCGCCGCCCACCTCGACCGATTCATCGCCAGCCTGCCGGACGGCTACGACACCGTGGTCGGCGAACGCGGCCTGAAACTTTCCGGCGGCGAAAAACAGCGCGTCGCCATCGCCCGCACCATCCTCAAGAATCCACCCATCATGGTCTTCGACGAAGCCACCTCCTCGCTCGACTCCGGCACCGAAGCCGCCATCCAGGAAGAACTGACCCAGATCGCCCGCAGCCGCACTACCCTGGTCATCGCCCACCGCCTGTCCACCATTGTCGACGCCGATGAAATCCTGGTTCTGGACGCGGGCCACATCGTCGAACGCGGCAATCACGCCGAGCTGATGATGCGCGATGGCCGCTACGCCGAGATGTGGCGGTTGCAGCTACGAAATAATGAGGCGTAGCCGAACCAAGACATGACTGCCCCTCGGATTGACTCCTCGCAGGTGAGCCTGGTGGCAACCTGAAACGAAAAAGGCCACTCCGTGAAGTGGCCTTTTTTTTGTCTGGTGGGCGGTGTGGGATTCGAACCCACGACAAACGGATTAAAAGTC
>JBBIJC010000080.1:0-11229 GCA_037446165.1 Hydrogenophilales bacterium
ATGCCCACGATCATGGTCATGCCCATCATGGCCGAGATGTTGAGCTCGATCCCGGTCGCCCACAGGCCGATGAAGACGGCGGACAGGGACAACAACGGGATGGTCATCACCGAGAATGCAAACCGGAAGCGCTCATAAAGGAACAACAACAGCAGGAAGACCAGGGCAACGGCGGCCGCGAGGACCGCGATGAGCCCACGAAAGGCAATCTGCTGCTGCTTGTAGAGGCCGCCCAGTTCGTAATAGACCCCCTGCGGCAACATACCCGGCGCATCCATCATCCGCCTGACGTCGCGTGCGGCCGACCCCATGTCGCGGCCGCTGAGACGAGCGGTCACCGCCACCATGCGCTTGAGGTTCTCGCGACTGATCTGGGGCTGCCCCTGGACTGCCACGATGTCGGCCACCCGCTTGAGCGGAAAGAGATGGCCATCCGGCGCACGCAACAACATGCGGTTGAGCTTGGTATCGGTATCGCGCAGGGCGGCCGGGGTCCAGACCCGCACCCCGATCATCTTCGGGCCGTGCTGGATCTCGGTGGTGACGTTACCGCCGAGGATATCGTTCAGCATCCGGGTCACGCTATCCGGATCGACTCCCTCCAGGGCGGCCTTGACCCGGTCAACGTGAATTTCCAGCGCATCGCCGGCCGGGTTGATGCCGTCGCGCGCATCGACGATGCCGGGGATGCGCGCCAGTCCGGCGACTGTCTTTTTCGCCAGGGCGGCGAGCTGAGCGGGGTCATCCGAGAAGATCTTGACCTCGATCGGCTGCGGCACGGCGGTCAGGTCGCCGATCAGATCTTCCATCAACTGCGCCAGCTCGATATCCAGACCCGGCACCTGAGCCTGGACCTGGCTGCGAATCTGGTCCATCACCACGTCGCTGGACGGACGCGGACCGGACTTGAGGCGGATGAAAAAGTCACCTTCGTTGGCTTCGGTCAGACCGCCACCCAGCTGCGTGCCCGTGCGCCGGGAATAGGTATCCACATTGGGATTGGCCTTGACGATGCCCTCGACCTGGCGCAACAAGCGGTCGGTCTCGGTCAGCGAGGTGCCGGGCGGACTGCGATAATCGAGAATGAAACCGCCTTCGTCCATGGCCGGCATGAAGCCGCTGCCCACCGCCCGGTAGGCCAGCACGCCGGCCAGCAGGAGCGGCACCACCCCGATCAGCAGCCAGACGGGACGATCCAGCAGCCGGCTCATCACGGCCTCATAGCGTTTGTGGAACCAGTCCGTAGGCCGGCCGCCATGTTCCGACTCGGCATCCTTTTCGGTCAGCCAGTGGTCAGCCAGGATCGGCACCGCCAGCCAGGTCACCAGGAAGGAGATGAACAGGCCCGAGGCCATGGTCAGCGACAAGGCCTTGAAGAAGGCTCCGGTCACGCCGTCGAGAAAGGCCAGCGGGATGAAGATCACCAGGGTGGCGGCGCTGGAACCGGCCAGCGGACGGAAAAACTCCAGTGCCGCGGCCATGACCCGTTCGTGATGGGGCCGCGTGCCTTCCAGCAGACGGCGCATGATGTGTTCCACCATGACGATGGCATCGTCGATGATCAGGCCGACCGCCGCCGCCATGCCGCCCAGGGTCATGATGTTGAAACTCATGCCGAGCGTGTCGAGCAGCACCACGGTCGTGGCCAGGACCGCAGGTACAACCAGCACGGCGATCAGCGTCACCTTGCCATTGCGCAGGAACAGCCAGAGCACGCCAGCCGCCAGGGCAATGCCGATCAGGATGGCATCGCGCACACTGGCCGCGGAGGCGACCACCAGCTCGCTCTGGTCATACCAGTTGGCGATCTTGACGCCCTTCGGCAGACTGTTCCTGAACACGGCCAGCCGCGTCTTGACGTCAGCGGCAATCTGAACGCTGTTGCCGCCGGGTTGCTGATAGATCTGGAACAGCACCGCATCGTGGCCGTCGGCATTGACGCGCAGCCACTGGGGCGCCACGGCATGACGCACCTCGGCCACATCTTCCAGTCGCACCAGGCCGTTGGCGCCGGCCTTGAGCACGGTCTGGCCGATCTCGACACCGTTGTGGAAGCGGGTATCGGCAATGGCCAGATACAACTTGTAGTGGTCTTCCAGCCGTCCCACGGCCGTGATGACGTTGGCGGCCGAGAGCGCGCGCGAGACGTCGTCCATGGCCAGGCCATACGCCTGCAGCCGGGCGGGATCGACCATGACCTGGTATTCCTCCTGGGTGCCGCCGACGACCTGCACACGCGCCACGCCGTCCACGGAAGACAGCAGCGGCCGGATTTCGTATTGAGCGATGTCGCGCAGCCGGGTGAGCGGCAGGGAGTCCGAGGTCAGGCTGTAGGCGATCACCGGGAACACCGTCGGGTCCATGCGTTTCGTTTCCAGCTTGGTGCCGGCCGGGAGTGTCGACAATATCTGGGATGCGGCCGCATTGACCTGCAGGGTGGCGGCGGCCATGTCGGTTCCCCAGCCGAAATTGACCGACACCTCGGCGCTGCCCCGGCTGGTTGTGGAACGCACGTCCTTGACACCGGGCACCCGGCGGATCGCCTCCTCGACCGGTATGCTGACCTGCAGGGCCATCTGTTCGGCCGGCCGGTCGCCGGAATCCAGACTGACCACCACGCGCGGAAAATCAACTGTCGGAAAGAGCGATACCGGCAGATGAAAGGCGGCATACAGGCCGCCGCCCGCCAGCAAGCCCAGCAGGAAAAGGATGGAACGACGGTGATACTGGATCCAGAGCGTGACGTTCACGGTTTGCCCTCCCGCACCGCCATGCCATCCTCCAGTTCATAGTTGCCCAGCACTACGACCGGTGCTTTCAGCAGGCCGGTCGCGCGGACTTCGACCCAGTTGCCGTCCTCGGTCCCGGTTTCAACCCGAATCCGCGCGGCCTTGCCTGCCACCACCTGGAACAGATAGGCGCCTTCACTGTCCTGAAGCACGGCTTGCCGAGGCACCGACCAGGCCACGTGGGGCATGGCGGCAACGTCGCCGCGCAAGCGCGTACCCGGCAAAAAGGCCGCGCCTGAAAAACGTACCGTCACTTCCACCAGCTGGGTCTGGGGATCGACCTGCCCGCCGACCTGGGTCACCGTGCCGTCGACCGTCCGTTTTGGATCGAACACGGAGGCCAGACGCACGGCCATGCCCTGACGCAAACGCTGGCTGTCCCCCGGTTCAATACCCAGACGGGCACGGAGATACTGGGTATGGCTGAGTTGAATCAGGTTGGTGCCAGGCTGTACCCGGTCGCCCTGGGCAATCGCAGTCGAGACAACCAGGCCACTGAACGGGGCCTTCAGCACGGTGATACGGTCTCCCGCACCCTGGGCATTCTGCGCTGCCCAGGCCTGCTCCGCGTCCTTCAGGGCGCGCGTTGCCGCATCCACCTGGGAGCGCGTGGCCAGTTGCCGGGCCAGCAGAGACTCGGTCCGCTTCAACTCCTCCTTGGCAAAGGCCACGGCGTTTTCTGCCTGACCGAAGGCCAGCGTGGCGGCCGGATCGGTGCTCAGTTCCAGAAGGGACTGTCCCTTCTTCACCAACTCGCCTGCAGCAACCAGAAGTTGCGTGACCTGACCGGCCTTGGCCAGATTCAGATTTACAGTGGCGCCGGGTTCAGGCATCACCGTGCCATAGCCGGAAATCCGGTCTGACAGGGTCATCTGGCGCAGGGGCATGGTCTGCACCAGTGCACTGACGCCCTCTGACGTCTCGGCCAGGGCAGTACTGCACAGGAAAATCAGCAGGCCGCCCAGCAATGTGGTTTTGAACATGGTTATTTCTCCGGCAGCTCGGGCCGGGCCGGAAAATCTCCGCCCAGCAGGTTCATCAGGGTGATGCGGCTTTCCAGCAGGGACTGCCGCAGATTGGCGACCTCGACATGTTTGGCAATGCGCGCCGACTGGAAGGCGGCGTAAGCCGTGCCGTCCAGATCGCCTTCGGTCAGGGCTTGGCCAGCGCGGTCTGCCGCCTGATCCAGCCTCGGCAACGCGGCGGCCGCGGTTTTGAGCTGGTCGGCCATGAGCTTGTTGTCCGCCAGCAGGCGCTGCACTTCTGCTTGAGCGCTGTTCATGCGCATCTGGTATTCGTCGTGCAGACGCCGGCGGGTGGCCTCTTCGATACGGACGTTGCCGCGATTGCCGTTGAGCAGGGGCAAGGCCATGGACAGGGCGAATCCGCGGGTGAACAGGCCGGCCGTATCGCGGGCCCGGGTGAGGCCAAGGTTGAGCGGCGGAAATTGAGCCAGGATGGCTTGCCGATAGCGCGCATCCTCGGCCGCGTATCCCGCCCGCAAGGCCATCAGGTCGGGGCGGCGCTGTGGCAGGTGGTCGAGCGCGTCGCGCACGGTCTGTTCATCCGGCAGAGCCAGTGCCTCGCCCTCGACCAGGTGAAGCTCCACATCGGGCGCCAGACCCAGCAAGGCATTGAGATCATGCCGGGTCTGCAGGTGCTGACGCTCCAGTTCGCTTACCTGACGGGCCGCATCCTGCTCCGCGATCAGCCCGGCATTGGCGCCATCCGCGGTCAGATCGCCCGCCGCCAGGGCCAGTCGGGTCTGCTTTTCCCGCTCTGCCAATAAATCGCGATTCGAGATCAGCCAGCGCAACTGCTCTTTCTGGCTGATCGAGCGGAAAAACAACTGGCGCGCCTGAGCGATCACCTGCCACTCCTGCCAGAGCAGGTTGAGATTGGTTTTGTGATCATCCTCGCGTGCCGCCGAGAGACCGGCCGCATGACTGACCAGCGTACCCAGGTCATAGGACAAACCGACATTGAAGGCACTGGTCACCCCGGGCCCTGAAGATTGCGGGTAATCCCGGGTCAGGCTGACTTGTGGATCAGGCAGCAACCGGGCCGCAAAGGACTGGGCCCGGCTGACATGGGCATCGTCCCGCGCCAGCTTCAGGTCCGGATTGTTTGCCACGGCCAGCATCGCCACTTCGTCCATGTCCAGCCCGTCGCTTGGATCGAAGCGGTGTGCGGCCAGAGCCGGAAATGGCAGCCGGTCCCGATTGACCGTCAGCTTGTCGACCGACGTGGCTTGATCAGGGTGCTCGGCCAGCGGCAGCGGCCGGTACATGGCACAGCCGGACAGTCCGGCCAGCAGGGTCAGAAACAACCCGATTCGTGATGGTTTCCAGATTTCCAAGATGGGCACTCCAGTCGAGGCGAGGCGACGGCCTCAATCCTGTACCGTTACGGCCTTCTGCCGCGGGCGCAGGGTCAGGTAGACCACCAGTCCGAGAATGGAGGACAGGAATATCGCGCTGGTGGTTGTGGTGCCCAGCCCGAGACCGCCATTGACCGATGGCTGGGCAAGCAGATCGCCGAACGACGCCCCCAGAGGCCGGGTCAGGATGTAGGCAATCCAGAACGCAAGCACGGCATTCGCCCTGAAGATGTAATAAGAGAACGTGACGGCGCCAATCAGCGCAGCGAATGCCAGGGTCGAATTCGCATAACCCAGCTTCAAACCTTCCGCCGCGAGATCGCCTGCCGCGGTGCCCAGGGCAAACGTGAACAGAATGGCCGCCCAGTAGAACAGCTCGCGTCTGGTGCTGACAATCGTGTGGATCGACAGCGTCTTTTCGCTCGCATACCAGGCAACAAAGGTCACTAACAAGGCCAGGCCGAAGGCGATGGTCGTGGTTTCCAGCGGCACACCAAAGTTGTCCACCAGATTGTCCGTGATGAGCGTGCCAACGACACTGATCAGGACGACAGCCACCCAATACATCCAGGGCACGTATTTCCTGGCGCGAAGCTGTATGGCCAGGAAGACCGCCAGGAGGAGGCTCATTACGGCCGAGGTGCCGGTCAGACCGAAATGCAGATTGAAATTGAGGAAATCGGCGGCCGTCTCGCCGACGGTAGTGGCCATGATCTTGATGATCCAGAAGTAGAGCGTGACTTCAGGAACCTTGTTCAGCATGAACATCACATCTGCTCGGGTCAGTGTCTTCATTAGAGTTCTCCCATCGGGTTTTCAGTGAGCCTGCTACAGCTCGTGAACGTGCCAAGACGATGATGCCCTGGCGGCTGAGTAGTTCGGTCATTCTGAAGTGCATGGCTGCTTCCAATCACGGCAACGGAGATGACTACACTTGCCGTCGGACAGGCTTTGCAATTCATGATGATCGCACCTTCAAATCACGCGGGGATTCGCGTGGGGATGAAGATAGCGACCGAGAATTAGGAGAAAATTAGCTGACCGGACAATTCGACCCGGGAGATGACATCAGGCCAGGACAGCGGAGATCGCCTCCTTGCCCTTGAACCACCGGCCATGCTGGGGCACCAGCATATCGACCTCCATGGTCCGGACCATGTTTGCCCAAAACCGGCAAACCTTGTTCGAAACCATATAGCGACGGTGAAAGCCTTCGATTTTCCGGATCTGGGCATGGACTTCCGCGGCTGTGGTAATCGGCGCCCTGAAATTGGCCTTTCGGTTTATGCAAGCCAGATCAGGCTTGCCATGCGGCCCGTTGTCGCATCCCGGCGATAGGAAAAGAAGCGCCGGGCATCCTTGTATGTACACAAACCCCCGCCATACACCGCATCCACTCCCACTGCCGCAAGACGAATGCGAGCCAGGGCATAAATATCCGCCAGCCACTTGCGGGGCGCTTCGTCCAGTGTACCCAGGAAGGCAGGACGAAAGGCCACGGCGGTCAGCGGATGCGTGTCCATGAACGCCAGTCGAACCTCGTCGCCGACCTCGAAAGCCTCCGGTCCAATCGCCGCACCGAGCCAGACCAGGATTTCGGACGGTGGCACGTCCATGGCCGCGATGGTCTCTTCAAGCACTCCGCCGGCCAGTCCGCGCCAGCCGGCATGGGCCGCCGCGACCACTGTTCCGGCCCGGTCGCAAAACAGTACGGGTAGGCAGTCGGCCGTCATCACCGTGCACACCTGGCCAGACTGACGGGCGAGGCTGGCATCGGCGCAGGGCGTTGCGTCGCTCTCGCCATGCGCCGCTACACACGTTCCATGGATCTGCTCCAGCCACAAAGGTTCAGCCGGGAGACCGGCACGCAATTTCCGCCGGTTTTCCGCCACGGCGTCGGGGGCATCACCGACATGGCTGGCCGGGTTCATGCTGTCGAAAGGCGGCTGACTCACCCCACCCGCCCGCGTGGTCATGAAGGCTCGCACGTTGGCTGGCGCCGGCCAGTCGGGCACGATCCAGTCAGGATGCATCGGCAGCGTCCAGATCGTTCAGCAAGCCATGGAAATCGTCCGGCATGGGCGACTCCCACTCCATGGCTTCGCCGCTTACAGGATGGATGAAGCCCAGCCTGAAGGCATGCAGCGCCTGGCGCTGGAAAGCGATCTGATGGGTTTTCCGGCCGGTGTATAGGGCATCGCCGAGCAAGGGATGACCGAGGTGGGTCAGATGAACCCGGATCTGATGGGTGCGTCCGGTGCGCAAATGGCACTCCACCCAGGCCGCGTTTCGGTACTGATGCAGCACCTTGTAGTGGGTCTGGGCCGGCTTGCCATTCTCGACCACCGCCATGCGCAGCCGATTACGCGGATCGCGGCCGATCGGCGCGTCGATCTCGCCTTCGGCCGGACGGAACACGCCCTGGGCCACGGCCCAGTACACCCGCTTGACCTCGCGCGCTTGCAAGGCACGCACCAGGGCAATCTGTGATTCCAGGGTCTTGGCCACCACCATCAGGCCGGAGGTGTCCTTGTCCAGGCGGTGGACGATGCCGGCCCGGGGAATATTGGCCAATCCGGGCGCGTGATGGAGCAAGGCATTGAGCAGGGTGCCGGTCCAGTTGCCCGCACCCGGATGCACCACCAGGCCGACCGGCTTGTCGATCACGATCACCGCGTCGTCCTCGTACACGATATCCAGGGTCATCGCCTCGGCCTGATAGGGCTGATCCGACGGGTGGGCCTCGACGCTGATTTCCACCTCCTCGCCACCCCAGATCTTGGTCTTGCGGGTTGTCGGCGCGCCATCCAGGAGCACGCCGCCCTCCTCTATCCATTGCTGAATGCGGTTGCGCGAGTAGTCCGGCAGCAATTCGGCCAGGCTCTGGTCCAGGCGACGGCCGCCATGTTCGGTGGGAATCGAGAGAATGAAGTTATAAGACATCCGATATACAATCCTGCGATCTTTTTACTAGGCGTTGAGATGAGACAAATTCTAGCCGTTTTACTGGCTGCCGCATTGCTGAACGGCTGCGGTTTGCTCCCGGAGCAAGTAGACGAGACCAAAAACTGGTCGGCGGGCAAGCTCTACGACAAGGCTAAGACCGAACTCCTGGACAGCAACTATGCCGATGCGGTCAAGTATTTCGAGAAGCTCGAGGCGCGTTATCCCTATGGCCCCTACGCCCAGCAAGCCCAGCTCGAAGAGGCCTATGCCTATTACAAGGACAATGAGCCGGTTTCCGCCATTGCCGCCTGCGACCGGTTCATCAAGCTGCACCCCGATCATGCCAATGTCGACTATGCCTATTACCTGAAGGGCCTGGCCAACTTCAATGACGACCTGGGACTGTTTTCCGGCTTGTCCGACCAGGACCTGAGCGAACGTGATCCCCTGGCTGCCAACGAAGCCTTCGAGGCGTTCAAGGAACTGACCACCCGCTTCCCCAACAGCAAGTACACCCCGGACGGCCTGGCCCGGATGAAATATCTGGTCAACAGCCTGGCCTACCACGAAGTCCATGTCGCGAATTATTACTATGAACGCGGCGCCTATGTCGCGGCCGTGGACCGGGTCAAATATCTCCTGGAACACTACCAGCAGGCGCCGTCGGTCGAACAAGGCCTGGCGATCATGGCCAAGAGCTACGACAAGCTCGGACTCACCGATCTGCGCGACGACACCCTGCGGGTGCTCAAGAAAAACTTCCCCAACAGCAGCTTGATGGATGGCAACGTCATCAGGAAGAACAAGCCCTGGTGGCGCGTCTGGTAAGCCTGGCGGTCCCGGCCAAGCAACACGCACCGTCCTGACGCCATGGTCGCCCACGCCCTCACCCAGACCCATGATGACGCGTCCGGGTGGCTGGCCGCGCTGGACCAGAAATACGGGCCCGAGCAGCTTGCCCTGTTGAAACAGGCGGTTGCCAGGCTTGAAAGCCATGGTAACGGACTGAGCGCCGATACCGGCGCCTCACTGATCGAACACAGCCTGGGCACCGCGGCCATTCTGGCCGGCATGCAGTTCGACGCCGAAACGGTGGCCGCCGCCCTGATCTGCACCCTGCCCGAGCCCGCCCTCGCAGCCGACCGAATCACACCGGCTTTGGGCGAAGCGGTCAGTCATCTGGCCCTGGGCGCCGCCCGCCTGCATCAGATGGACCGCTTCATCACGGCAACCCAGCCGGATGGCCAGGATCAGAGCGAGGCCCTGCGCCAGATGCTGCTGGCCATGACCGATGACATCCGGGTGGTCCTGATCAAGCTGGCCGACCGCTGCCAGGCCCTGCGCGAACTGGCCAACGGCGATCCCGCCCGGCGCGGCAAGTTCGCGCGCGATGCCCGCGATCTTTACGCCCCGCTGGCCAACCGGCTCGGGGTCTGGCAACTCAAGTGGGAACTGGAAGACCTGTCCTGCCGCTATCTGGAGCCCGACACCTACAAGCACATCGCCCGCCTGCTGGATGAGCGCCGGATGGATCGCGAGTGGTATATCGAAAAGGTCATCGGCCAGGTCAAGGCGGAACTGCACCGCGACGGCATCGCCACCATGGCGGTCAGCGGCCGGCCCAAGCACATCGCCAGCATCCTGGCCAAGATGCGCAAGAAGCATCTCGATTTCGAGGAAGTCTACGACGTGCGCGCGGTGCGGGTGCTGGTCAAGGACGTCAAGGATTGCTACCACGCCCTCGGCCTGATCCACAGTCTGTGGCAACCCATCCCGGGCCAGTTCGACGACTACATCTCCCGGCCCAAGGGCAACGGTTACAAGAGCCTGCACACGGCCGTGGTCGGGCCGGAGAACAAGGCCCTGGAAATCCAGATCCGCACCTTCGACATGCATCAGGAAGCGGAACTCGGCGTCGCCGCCCACTGGCGCTACAAGGAAGGCGGCAAGGGCCAGCAGATTGCCGACAAGGTTGCCTGGTTGCGGCAACTGCTGGCCTGGAAGCAGGAAGTGGCGGACAGCGCCGAACTGGCCCGGCAGTTCAAGAACGAGCTGTTCCAGGACGAGGTCTTCGTGCTGACTCCGCAGGGCAAGGTGGTCGCCCTGGCCCAGGGTGCGACGCCGATCGACTTTGCCTATGCCGTCCACACCGGACTCGGCCACCGCTGCCGGGGCGCCAAGCTGGACGGCGTGCTGGTACCGCTCGACACCCCGCTCAAGACCGGTCAGCGGGTGGAGATCCTGACCGTCAAGGAAGGCGGACCCAGCCGCGACTGGATGAATGCGCACCTGGGCTTTACTGCCACCTCCCGCGCCCGGAGCAAGGTGCGCCAGTGGTTCAAGCAGCTCGACCACGACAGCCACGTCCAGGACGGCCGCGACATCCTGGACCGGGAACTGCACCGGCTCAATCTGAACAACGTCAATCTGGAGCAGCTCGCGGTCCGGCTCAAGTTCGCCAAATCGGAGGAACTGTACGCCGCCCTGGGCCGGGGCGACCTCGGCGCCGGCCAGCTCACCCGTTCATTGCAGGACGAATTCCTGCCGCCACCGGAAAAACCGCTGCTCTCCGCGCCCAAGAGCCGGGAGGCGCCGTCCGGCCTGCTGGTCGAGGGTGAGGCCAACCTGTTGACCCACATGGCCGGCTGCTGCAAGCCGGCGCCGGGAGAGCACATCGTCGGCTATACCACCCTGGGCCGGGGCGTCACCATCCACCGCGCTGACTGCCCGGTCATCCAGCGCCTGTCACCCGACCAGCGCTCACGGCTGCTCAAGGCATCCTGGGGCCAGGCCGGTACGGAATTGTTCGCGGTCCGGGTCGAGATCGATGCCTACGACCGCCAGGGCCTGCTCAAGGACATCACCGAATTGTTCGCCAAGGAGCGCATCAACGTGATCCGGGTAAACACCCTGAGTCAGCACGAGATCGCCCGCATGGAATTCACCCTGGAAGTGAAGGATGTGGAACAACTGGCCCGGTTTCTGGCCAAGGTCGCCCATGTGCGCGGGGTGTTTCAGTCCAGGCGGAAGTGAGCCTTACTGCCCGATCATCATTGCCAGCTGGTTCCGCTCTGTTGTTCATCCATCCGAATCCGCACTGCAATCCATTTTTTT
>JBBIJC010000081.1:0-11186 GCA_037446165.1 Hydrogenophilales bacterium
TAGGCGTTTGCTATCAAGCGAGACATAGGCGGAACGCGCGAGTTCGTTCATGTTTTCGCCATGGAAACCATTTACAACAAAAAAGGGGCCCGAAGGCCCCTTTCCCGATCGAGCAAAAATCAGAGCTTGGCGATGCCCGGATTGTTCTTGTCGACTCCGACGATCTTGGGCTGATTGAGCTTGACGCCCTTGATGGTCTTCTTGGCGCGCAGGTATTCCGCCACCACATCCCAGATCGGCGCACCGCTGGCACCCTCGGCCACGGGAGCCCAGCCGGCGACCTTGTAGGTCTTGTCGGCCTCGATCGGCTTGCCGTTCAGGGTCATGTCGCTGATCCGCTGGCCCATGCCGCTGTTGGGCGCCACCGTGTACTGGATGCCGCCCACCCGCACCATGTCGCCGCCCTGCTGATAGTAGGGATCGGGGTTGAACAGGTTGTCGCAGACATCTTCCATGATGCCCTTGATCTGCTCGCCCTTCATGGCGGTAAGGGTGGAATATGGATAGGTGATGGCAGTCTGATCCATCAGTCGTTCCATGGTGATCGGCTCGCCCGGCAGAATGGTGGTGCCCCAGCGGAAGCCCGGCGAGAAGCCGGCATCGGCACCCTTGACCGCCATCAGCGCATCCAGGATCAGCTGATCCCAGGTGCCGTTGAAGTTGCCGCGGCGATAGAGGAAATCGTCGGAGATGGCCAGCACTTCGTTGAGCTTGGATTCGTAGGGCGCGCGGATCTTTTTGATCAGCGCATCCATCTTGGCGTCGGGCTTGATGAAGTTGGAGAACACCGGCAGCAAGCGGTATTTCCAGCCTGCCACCTTGCCGTTCTTGACCTCGAAGTCCATGACGCCGAGGAACTTGCCGTTCGAACCGGCATTGGTGACCAGACAAGTGCCGCCGTTCGGGGTCTTGACCGGCACCGGCTGATAGACGCCGTCGTGGGTGTGGCCGCCGAAGATGGCGTCAACGCCGTTGACCCGAGTGGCCATCTTGAGGTCCACGTCCATGCCGTTGTGGGACAGCACGATGACCACCTGAGCCCCCTTGCTGCGGGCCTCGTCGACCCACTTCTGCATGCTGTCGTCGCGGATGCCGAAGGACCAGTCGGGCACCATGTAGCGCGGATTGGCGATCGTGCTGTAGGGGAAGGCCTGGCCGATGATGGCGACGGGCACGCCGTTGATTTCCTTCATCACATAGGGCTTGAACACCTGATCGCCAAAGTCGTTGGTGACGATGTTCTGGGCAACGAAATCGACGCCGGCGTTCTTGAAATCCTTGTTGATGATCTCGGACATCCGGTCGGCGCCGAAGGTGCATTCCCAGTGCGAGGTCATGACGTTGACGCCGAGCTGGATGCAGGCATCGACCATGTCCTGGGCATTGGTCCAGAGCGAGGTGCCGGAGCCCTGCCAGGTATCGCCGCCATCGAGCAGCAGCGCACCGGGGCGATGCCCACGGACCTGGTCGACCAGGGTCTTGAGGTGGGCGAAGCCGCCGACCTTGCCGTACACCTTGGCCGCCTGTTCGAAGTTCAGGTAGGTGAAGGCATGGGCATCCGCCGTGCCGGGCTTGATGCCGTAATGCTTGAGAAAATATTCGCCGACCAGGTGCGGCGGCTGGCCCGCCATGGAGCCGATACCCAGGTTGATGTTGGGCTCGCGGAACCAGATGGGCTGCAATTGAGCGTGAACATCGGTGATGTGCAGGAAAGACACGTTGCCGGCAGGTGGTGCATCGTAATAGTGGGCTGGCAGATTGCCGGCCAGGACCGAACGGCTATCGAGCACCAGGCCGGAGGCCGCTGCAGCGGCCAACACCTGGAGAAACTCACGGCGACTCATGGACATGGGGCGACTCCTCTATATCGGATCGAACATATTGGTTCAACGTCTGTGCGTTGAAGAAAAAATCCGGGCGCATGGCCCGGATTGTTCAAGCGTGCGAAGCAATTACTTGCGGAACACCGAGGCCTTCAGCGGCAACCCGTTCGAAACGTAGGACAGGAAATATTCCAGATTGTTGTAGCGGGTGCTGCCTTCCTTGTCCGGTATCTGGCGAACCTGCTTGAAGCAGCCGACGAAACGGTTCTGCAGGGTCACCAGAGTCTCGCCGCCGCGGAACACCGGGAAGTGGACTGCCTGGCCCAGGACTGGCGACAGTATCTCGGAACGCAGATGGTTGGTTGCGTTATCCAGGTGGCAACTGGCGCAGGAGAAGTTGAGCTGACCGGTGCGTTTGTAGAAGGTCGTCTTGCCATCGTCGAAGGCCTTCTGGGCGCCAGGACCGTCGACCTTGATGTTCATCTTCATGCCGTCGGACAGGGTCCGGGCATAAGAGGTGAGTACACCCATGGTCTTCATGTCGCTGTAGCTGTAGGCAGCCTCGCCGTTCTTGACCCGGCAGTCGTTGATCAGATCTTCGAAGGTGACGACCTTGCCCAGTTTCTCGTCGTACATCGGGTAGTTGCCGGCAATCATCTTGCCACCGTTGGGCAGGCAATCAGCGTAGGTCTTGCCGTTCTTGAACGGCGTATTCCACATCTTCTGGCCCTGCTCGATCACGCCGATGAAGGGCGGGAAGTCCATGATGCTGTCGTACTGGGACTTGGCATCCGCGTCGAACGCCAACGCCCCGTACACATAGTCATCCAGCTTGATGTCCGGATTTCTATGCTGCAGGTAATTGACTATCTTCATGCGATCCGCCTCGGGATCTGCGTTGGCCGCAACTGCCCCGAAAACGATCCCCAAACTGGCCAGTGCCAAAATAAATTTCTTCATGCCATCCTCCTGATGAACGGGCCACGCCGGGCCCGCCGTCAATTGCAGTTAATCCCCTCGCAACTTAGGCGATGGTGGCGTCGGCCGAATCTTTCTCGCCCATGTTGTCTTCCCAGCTGACCACGACCTTGTCTCCCGACTTGGCGCCCTTGACCCGGAACTCCAGGAAAGGGTTGGAGGAGATGCCGCCGCCCCACTGGGCATCGAGCACGGTCTTGTCGGCCACAGTAGCCATGACATGGTTGATGAAGTGCGCCGGGATCAATTGCCCGGTCTTGGCATCCTTGCGGAAGCCGGTTTCCATCGGGTGCGTCATCAGACATTTGATCACTGCGCTGTCGCCGCTCATTGCGGCCTTGATCCTGATTCCAGACATCTTGTCTTCCTTCCTAAATCGTTACGTGTTCGGTATCGAGCCAGTCATTACCTCGTCGCTGCGCTCAACCGCAAAAAGCGCGAGGGCTGATCCCTGTTAGCCGCCGCAGCCGCCCAGGGTGACCTTGACTTCCTTGGCCAGGGTATAGACCTTGCCGCCAGCCTTGACGACGACACGTACATTGCCGGTCGCGCCCAGCTTGACCGCCGTGGAGATGAAGCTGTCCGTGCCGTTCATCAGGGTGAAGTCAGCCAGCAGCGGGGTGCCGTTCTTCTCGGCCAGCAGGATGATGTGCTCGGTGCCCGGAATCTTGGAGGTCACCTTGACCGGCACGCGACTGCCATTCTCGGCGATGGTCGGGGCGTCCAGCTCGATCTGGTCGCTATCGGCGGCGCCGGCAGCTGCCAGACCATTCAGGGCACCCGCCACGTCCTTGGCGTCGAAGGCGGCCTTGTTCCAGTCGGCCGCGAACACAGCACCCGGCTTCAGCAAGCCGGCGCTGGCTGCAACGGCAACCATGGCAGCGCTACCGACGCCTTTCAGAATCTGTCTGCGTTGTTCATTCATGTCTTGATCTCCTTGCTTACGCGCTGCGTGAATTTAAAGGCCGTAAATGAAATCGACCACTTTGTCGATTTGCTCTTCGGTCAGGATCTTGTGCTTGCCGAAGGGGGGCATGTAGGTTTCAGGGTTGCGCACGGTCGCGTCCCAGATCTGGGCGCGCAGGGCGGCCTTGTCAGGGAAACGTGCGCTCATCGCAATCAGCGGCGGGCCGCTGTTGCCGGGTTGGGCGGCATCGGCCATGGTGGGCATGGCATGGCAGGCCAGGCAATTACCCATCTTGTTGTCATAGGCCAGTTCTTTTCCGGTCCATTCCTTGACCGGTTCAGCGGCAATGGCTGCATTGACGAACAATGCAGCCAGCAGGGCAAAGCCGGCATTGACGGAAACATGATTCCGCATAGTCTCACTCCTTCCTCTTCTCAAACGTAAACCCGGACGTTACGACCAGTCTCGGCCGGACGGCGCTAATACTTAAGGCGGAGTTAACTATATGCAAGAAACACCAGCGCAACAAACAGCGTATCAGAACATATGAATATTCACCTGGTACTCGACGAGGCCTTCTCTCGCGCTGCTTGCTCCCTCATATCTCTCAGCCGGGCGTCGACTACAGACTGGGTATAGAAATCGCCATCGCCGGATCGTTGTGCAAGTTGCAGCTGCTCGATCGCCCGGGATGACTGATCCAGCCTGATATAAGCCTCTGCCTGGGCCAGATGTTCTTCCGCATTCCGGCCCAGGGCATGATTGGCCTCGGCCAGCAACTGATACAGGGTCGGATCCTCCGGCCAGAGCGTCAGCCGGTCCTTGGCGAAGGACTTGGTCTTGCCCGGATTGCCCTGGCGCAACAGGGCGCGAGCGTAGGCGTAGGCCAGCGGCTTGTAACCAGGATAGTGCGCAATCGCCGAATTCAGCCTGACGACGGCCTGATCCACCCGCCCGGTCCCGAGCAACACCTGGCCGGCAAGACTTTCAACCAGTGCCGAATGCTGATCCTGCTCGAGGTGCTTGAGGGCCTGATCGGCCTGATCCTTGTTGTCTGCCCGCAGCGCGCTCAACGCCAGCCCGTACCAGGTGGCCGGATCGTCCTGTTTCGAGGCCAGCGCGCTGAACCGTTTGTAGGCGTCCTGAGCCTCGCCCTGGGAGGCCTGCACCCGGGCCCGGATCAGGGCGAATTCAGAGCTGTCGACATGGGGTTTGGCCTTCATTTCTGCAACCCGGTTCTGCATGTCGGCCATCCGGTCGTAAGTCATCGGGTGGGTGCGCAGAAAGCCGGGGAAATTGCTGTCGTAGAGCCGCTCCTGCGACATCAGATGCTTGAAGAAAGACACCATGCCGTTGGGGTCAAAACCGGCATTGGCCATGGTTTGCAGGCCCACCCGGTCGGCCTCCTTTTCGTGGGACTGAATGTCGCTCAACTGGTTCTGGGCTGCGTAAGCCTGACTGGTGGCAAGCGCCGCCTCGGAGATCTGCGGATTATCGGAATGGGAGGCGAGGATGGCGACGGCCAGACCGGCCAAGGCCGCCACCATGCTCGATTTCTGGCCCATCACCGAGCGGGCCATATGGTTCTGCACCACGTGGCCGATTTCGTGCGACAGCACGCCCGCCAGTTCGGATTCGGTCCGGGTCGCGGAGATCAGCCCGCTATTGATGCCGACATGCCCGCCCGGCAAGGCGAAGGCATTGATCATGGGGTCCAGGACGACAAAGAAGTCGATCTGGCGGTATGGCGCGCTGCTTGAGGCCACCAGTCGCTCGCCCAATGCACCCACATATTCGTTGATATCGGGGTCGTCGAGGAAATCCTTGTCCGACCGGATTTCGCGCATGATCTCCCGCCCGACCTGATTTTCCTCGGCCAGGGAAACGGAGGCGCGCGCTGCCTCCCCCAGATCAGGAAGTTCGGATGCCTGGGCTGAAATCGCGACAAATGCAGTAAAGATGAAGATACGAGGCAAGCGCATGCGGCTATGATACTCCCGTGATATTTTGGTTCCCATCGAGCACACCGACCGGACAGTAGCCACACAAGTCCGATCGACCTATCCTTGAAATCCGATGGAACAAGCTTCAGAACTGGAGGCAACATGAAAAAAGCACTTTGGGTATGGTTGCTCACCGCCTGGGCAGGCTGCGCCATGGCGACCCCCGGCAGCCTGATCAAGGCAGAACAGGCGCGGGCCACCCCTTCCGCCCGCGCAAAAATTGTGGCTCAACTGGCCAGCGGCACCCAGGTTGACGTGATCAACCGTCAGGGCGGCTGGTTGCAGGTCCAGGCTCAGGGCAAAACCGGCTGGGTCCGGCTGTTGTCGGTCCGCAGCGCAACCGGACGCGCGGGCGGTGCCGACCTGGGCGGAGTGGTCGGATTGGCGACCCAACGCAGCAACAAGCAGGTCGTGGCCGTGGCCGGCCTGCGCGGCCTGAGCGAAGAAGACCTGAAAGGCGCTCACTTCGATGCCGCGCAACTCACCACTCTGGACACCTACAAGACCAGCCGGCAACAGGCAGATTCCTTCGCCGCCAAGGCCAGGCTGAAGGCCCGCAGCGTGGCCTACCTGAACCCGCCGCCGCAAAAGGCCGCGCCCGCTGCCAACAACTGGGAAGGGAGACTGCCATGAAACGAATCGCACTCGGCCTGCTCCTGGCCGTGACTTTCGGTAGCGCCCATGCCATGAAGCTGGGTGATTTCCTGGACACCGTCAGCAAGTTGAAACAGCCCGCACCGGCATCCAGCAACACACCCCAGAACAACACCGCACAACAGGCCGACACGAGCGCAAACAACAAGCAGAAACTGCTGTTGACCGCTCTGCAGGGCAGCCACGTCAGCGACGCGCAGGAAGACGAGATCGGCCGCCAGATTGCCGGCAATCTCCTCGGCGCCGCGCCGCTGGTCAAGAACGATGCCGTACAACGCTATGTCAACATGGTCGGACGCTGGGTTTCCCTGCAAGGCGACCGGCCCGATCTGGCCTGGCACTTCGGCGTCATCGACACCGATGACATCAACGCCTTCTCGGCGCCCGGCGGTTATATCTTCGTCACCAAGGGCCTGTACCGCACCTTGCAAAACGAGGCCGAACTGGCCGGAGTCCTGGGGCACGAGATCGGCCATGTGCAGAAGCGGCATCACCTCAAGCTGCTGCAGAAGTCAGCCCAGGTAGCACTCCTTGGCCAAGCGCTCGGATCGGCAATAGGGAAACAGGACAGCGGCGACCAGACCTCCGTCATCTTGCAGAACCTGATCGGCAATGGCGCCGAGATCGTCGCCCGCAGCCTGGACAAGGACGCCGAATACGAAGCCGACCGCATCGGCATGGTCCTGACCGCACGCGCCGGCTACGACCCGTATGCGCTGCCGGCTGTCCTGCAGAAGATCGGCCATGCCAGCCAGCTGAACCAGAGCCAGACTGCCCTGCTGTTCAAAACCCATCCGCTGCCCGATGACCGCCTCGACCACCTGGCGCAGGCCGCCGGCGACTCGATGGATGCCTATGCCGACGGCAAGAGTCTGGAGAACCGGTTTATCAGACTGCCTTAGGAAAACGCTGATTGATTCGAGTTTCGTCGCTCCCGCGAAAGCGGGAGCCCAATGAAATCAATGAACTGGATACCCGCTTCCGCGGGTATGACGAATAAATCAGCGACTCCTTAGGAATTTGCGTGGGCCGGTAGCCAGGCGGTGTGCGGGGTGTAACCACGCACCCACTCCGCCAGTTGATCTGCCGGCATCGGCCGGGCGATGGCGTAGCCCTGAGCCATCTGGCAGCCCAGCCCCTGCAGGATGACACCGTGCTTGATGCTCTCGACGCCTTCCGCCACCGTCTGTCGTTCAAATGCAGTCGCCATGCCCATGATGCCTTCGACGATGGCCAGATCGCTCCGGTCGTCCAGCATGCCGCGCACGAAGGACTGATCGATCTTCACCGTATCGACCGCCAGCCGGCGCAGATAGGTCATCGAGGAATAGCCGGTGCCGAAATCGTCAAGCGCGAAGCGGATCCCCATCTGCCTGCATTGTTCGAGCACCGCGTTGACCCGCACCATATCTTCCAGTGCTGCGGTTTCCAGAATTTCCAGCTCGATCTGGGCAGGCCGCACCTCCGGGTGCCGCGCCAGGGCAGCTTGTAGTGTGGCCATGAACCCGGGGTCCTGAAGCTGCCTGGCGGCCAGGTTGATGTTGCCGACCAGTTCGATGCCCTGGGCCCGCCAGCGGGAAAGCTGGGCGACGGCTTCTTGCAGTACCCAATCACCAAGTTCGACCATGAGATGGTCGTCCTCGATCTGGGGCAGGAAATCGCCAGGCATCACCATCCGCCCGTCCGGCGGCAGCCAGCGGATCAAGGCCTCGGCGCCCACCACGCCGCCTTTTTGCAGATTCACGATGGGCTGCCAGAACAGGTGGAACTGATTTTCAGGCAAGCCCTCGCGGATGCGCAGCTTGATCTCTTGCCGCTCCCTGAGGGCCAGATCCTGCAACGGATCGTAATACTGAACCTGATTGCGCCCGTCCTGTTTGGCCATGTACATGGCCTGATCGGCATGACGCAGCAATCCGTCCGGATCGCTGTCGTCGGCGGGATAGATGGTGACGCCCATGCTGACCGACAGGTTGGTCAGGTTGCCTTCCACCCGGTAGGGCTGGGCCATGGCCTCGCTGACTCGCGCCAGCACCGAAACATAGTCCTCGGCCTCATGGATTTCGGTCAGCAGCAGGATGAACTCGTCGCCGCCGAGGCGGGACGCCGTGTCCTGCACCCGGATCGAGTCGGTCAGCCGCTTGCCCACATCGACCAGCAGGCCATCGCCGACTGGATGGCCATATTGATCGTTGATCGGCTTGAAGTTGTCGAGGTCGAGATAGCACACCACGACCTGAGTCCCCTGTCGTTCGGCCGCCGCCAGTGCGTGCTTCATGCGGTCGGCCAGCAGCGAGCGGTTGGGCAGGCGGGTCAGGGCATCATAGTAGGCCAGGGTCTGGATGTGCTCCTGCTGCCGCTTCTGGTCGGTGATATCGGACAACATGGCAACGAAATGCGTGTTCGTCCCCTCCGGACTTTTGACCACCGAGATGGTCAGGTAGGCGGCAAACAGCTCACCATTCTTGCGCCGGTTCCAGATCTCGCCACGCCAGTTTCCGTTATGGCCGATCCGCTCCCACATGTCGGTGAAAAAATCGTCCGCCTGGCGATCGGACTTCAGGATCGCCGGCGTCTTGCCCAGCACTTCATCTCGACCGAAGCCGCTCATGTTCAGAAAGGCCTGATTGGCCTCGACGATGACGCCCAGCATATCGGTGATGATGATGCCTTCGCTGGCCTCGGAAAAGACGCTGGCCGCCAGGCGCAACTGCTCTTCGGCCTGTTTGCGCTGGGTGATTTCCCGCGCCACGCCGAGGACGCCGATCAACTTGCCGTCCCCATCACGCATCGGCGATTTGACCGTCTCGAACAGGCCGCGATAGCCATCGGCGGCGAAGGTCAGCCACTCTTCGTTGCTGCGCGGCCCACCTGCCTCGATGGCCGCCTGGTCGTGCTTCCGAAAAAATGCGGCCAGTTCCGGGCCAACGAAATCGGCATCGGTTTTGCCCACGATTTCATCCGCAGGCGAACCATAGAGTCGCTCGAACTTAGGGTTGCAGGCCAGATAGACGCCGTCGGGATCCTTGACCCAGATCAGGTCGGGAATGGTCTCCACCACGGACCGCAACAACCGGCGCTGCATACCCTGCTCATAGCCCTGGCAGAGCAGGATGGCATTGCCCAGGCGCGACAACACCGGCTTGAACAGGGTGGTCAAAGGCAGGTTGAGTGGCGGCAGGCTGGGCGACAACAGCAGCATGAACCCGTAACCCGGCACCGGCAGGATCAGGCCTGCTGCCATCTTCTTGGATGTCCCGATGCCGGACAGCAGGTCAGCATCCTGGATCAGCTGTGTTTCGGCACCAAACAGGACCGAGGGGAAATGATGCCGCGTGCCTTGTTGCGCCAGCCACTGGAAGTCGCCGATGGCGGTGTCGATCCCCATCTCCGTCCGCTCCGGCGACAGCGCCGTACCGGCCAGCATGAACCCGACCGGAAACCCGGTGTGGTACATGAAGCGCTGCAAGGTCTTGCGCAGCAGTGTCGGCAAGGACAGTTCGCTGCCGATGGTAAAGGCCAGGTCGACCAGTACCTGCAGGATCAGTTCGTGGTTGTCGGTTCTGGACACGGCACCCCCACCAGGGTCGCATTATGGAACAGGGGATAGCCCCCCAACCGGTCCGAGCCAATTTCGCCCAGGGACAGCGCGCCCAGCAGACGACGGGCCCGGGTCAGGTGTCGAATATGTTCGAGTTCGGCCAGGACGCCCTCGCCCAGGTGCATGCGCCGTCCGGCACAATAAAAAAGAATCAGATCGTCGTCCTGATAACGCCCTTTTTTCTCGACCAGGCCCGCCATCAGGCTGGCGGCCGCATTTTGCGGCCCGGTCCGCGCGTCGAGCAGGGTCAGGATCGAATTATCGGGAATCTCGCCGACGCAAAAGATCTGACCATGCTCATCCAGCGCCACCGGGATCCGTACCAGCACCTCGCCATCGGCGCGCACGATCCCGAATGGGAAATGCACCGCATGCTGATAGAAATTATCCTGGGTGATGGTCACTCCGTACTGCTGCTGCATCAACTCGGCATAGACCTCCAGGGCCGGCCGCCAGTCGATCTGCGAAATGCAGTTGGCCTGAGTGGAGGTGGCGCTGATGACCTGCTCCGGCACGCCATAGCCGTGGCTCAGGCAGGCCCCCGGATGATTGGGCAACAACTGGATCAGCAGGCCATCCTGCACGAAACGGTCGCCATCGAACAGGCAGGGTGCGGGGGTGAATCGTTCGTTGCCGGCATTGACGCCAAAATAGTTCACCCGGTCGGCCAGCTTCAGGTACCAGGCATCCAGGTGGGTCGCAATGTTCGGCACCAGGGCATCAAAGATGCAGAACAGGGCCGCCGGCGTGCTTTGATCGAAAGAGGCATCGACA
The DNA here is from genome assembly GCA_037446165.1 of Hydrogenophilales bacterium. GTDB lineage: Bacteria > Pseudomonadota > Gammaproteobacteria > Burkholderiales > Thiobacillaceae > Parasulfuritortus. The sequence continues at coordinate 10,741 of JBBIJC010000081.1, forward strand.
TGGCGCGCCAGTTTGTCTGCGACCTCGGTCACCGCAGCGGCCCCGGCCAGGTCTTCAATCAGCAAGGGCGCCGGCGCCGTTCCCAACCCGATCAGGATGGCGCCTGTCTTGTGCAGGCCCGCATCGACCAGCAGTTCAGGAAACACCGCTCCGGCCAGACCCAGCTTCAACTCCCGGCACAAGGCCTGAAACCCGGCAACCCGGTGCGACTCGGCCTCGGGCAGCAGGACCAGCAGCCGGGCATGACCTTCGGCCGCAAACTGGACCAAGGCCTCGCGGACTTCGGCAGGATCGGGATGGGCAAGCCAGGAACAGGATGACATGGGTTTGTTCTATTGTTCAGAGATCGATGGCTTAGGAAAACGCTGATTTATTCGAGTTTCGTCGCTCCTGCGAAGGCGGGAGCCCAATGAAATCAATGAACTGGATACCCGCTTCCGCGGGTA
>JBBIJC010000082.1:0-11115 GCA_037446165.1 Hydrogenophilales bacterium
AGTTACCAGGCCTATGACCAGAAAACTTAGACTGGGTCAAACAAGACCCAGTCCTGAACGCACGATTGAAAGCCTGTGAATAGACTTGAGTGGCGTTGGCAAGCAGACGGGAGGGTATGACTAAAGGGTGTTTTGAGCCTGATCCAGACCGTGCTTTTTGATCAATTTACCCAAGGCACGGCGTTCTTTTCCTGCCAGCTTCGCCGCACGCGAAATGTTGCCTTCCGAAGCCTGGAGCAGTTGCTCCAGAAACCGCTTTTCGAACTCGGCGATGACGCGTGCCTTGGCCACACAAAACCCGGCGTCCAAATCGAAGCCGCGCCGATCCGATCGTTTGCGCCGATCCGCGCCGGGAGTTTCGCAGCGAAGGGTGATGACAGGCTCATCGCACAACAGAAATTCGCGATGAATCAGGTGTTCAAGTTCTCGGATATTGCCAGGCCAGTGATGCCTGTTCATCCAGGCTAGAGCATCTGGGTGCAGAGTCTTCCCTGGCTTGCCATATTTCTTGCTCAGCCGACCCAGATAATGATTGGCAAGGAGTTCCACGTCGCCCTTTCGGTTCCTTAACGGCGGCATCTCCACGGCCAGCACCCGCAGCCTGAACAACAGATCAGCCCGGAATTGGCCCGACTCGGCCTGCTGTGCCAGGTTGACGTTGCTGGCGGACAGTACCCGCACATTGCCGGACTTGGCATTTGCGCATCCCAGTGGCCTGTATTCCTGATCCTGCATGAAGCGCAACAGCGTGACCTGGGCCTTGCTGGACAACGCATCGATCTCATCGAGAAAAAGCGTCCCTCCTTCAGCCTCCGCAATCAGACCCTGATTCGTCTCGTGGGCGCCGGTAAAGGCTCCTCGATGGTGCCCGAATAGTTCATTCTCGATCAGGTTGTCTGGAATCGCGCCGCAATTGACTGGCACAAACGGCATTCCCTTGCGGGCACCGAGATAATGTATCGACCGTGCGGCAAGTTCCTTCCCAGTCCCGGTCTCGCCTTCGATCAACACTGGAGCATCGAAATCAGCGATTTTCCTCAGCAGATGCTCTACATGGCAAAAAGCCGCCGACCTGCCCACCAGAAATGGCAATCCTTCGCTACGTAAATGCGTGCCTGGTTCGCTCATTCATTTTCCTCCTCTCGTTGTCAGTCTCGTTGTTATGACCTTACTGTAGCCGACTAGGCCAAAATCACCATCCTGAAATGTTATGGCTCAATACTTTGGATTGGATTTATAGGCTGCGACAATTCGGGGACTACATTGCCAGGGTGTCTGCCGCCAGCGCTTGGCTTGAACAAGTCAGTCGCCGGCATCGTGGCAGGCACGGTTGGCGTATTGCAAAGCGCATGTGTTTCAATGTGTTACCGAACTGAGTCCTGCATCCCTGTAAGCACTAAGCTGTAGTGTCAGCCCGACCACATGATCGAGGAGTTCACCATGAAACGTGCCAAACTGCTTCGCCCCCTGATTGCTTTTACCCTGCTGGCACTTTGCGGCATGTCCTCTGCCCAGGCTGACCGCGACGACCAGCATCGCGATCGGCCACATGCCCGGGCCCCTGCCTTTCATGACCGGCACTGGGTGCTGGACTCTCGCTTCCACCACGACCACTATTACCCGCGGGTCGGCTATTCCCTGTCCATCCTGCCGCCGGGTTATCTCGACATCGGCTTCCACAACCGGCACTTCTTTTTCAATGCCGGGGTCTGGTTCCGGCAGGAGGGACCGCGTTATGTTGTAGTCACCCCACCGGTTGGCGTCGTCATCCCGGTGCTACCGCCCGCCTTTACCACGGTCTGGATCGGAGGGACCCCTTATTACTATGCCAATGGCATCTATTACACGCCAGCTGACGGCGGCTATGTGACTGTGGCCGCACCCCAGGGCTATGAAAGCGCTACCGTGGTACCGCCGCCTCCGTTGCTGCCGCAGTCACCTGCCACCAGCCAGCCCGTTTTGCCCGCCAACGACCTGCTCTTCGTCTACCCGAAGCAGAATCAGAGCGACGCCAAGATCACATCCGACCGGATCGAATGCGCCAACTGGGGCACCCAGCAGACCGGCTATGACCCGACCCGCGCCAGCGCCGACGATCCACAGCGCGGCAACTACCTGCGCGCCGTCAGTTCATGCCTGGAAGGCCGCGGCTACAGCGTGAAATGAACCCAGTTCCGCCGCAATTCGAGCGGGCCGAGATCTTGATCGGCCCGGAAGGCGTCACCCGCCTCGCCTCCAGACACATCTTCCTGGCCGGGCTGGGCGGGGTCGGTTCCTGGTGCGCCGAGGCGCTGGCGCGGGCGGGCATCGGCCGGCTGACCCTGGTCGACATGGATACGGTGGCCGTATCCAATATCAATCGCCAGATGCCGGCGCTGTTCTCGACCATCGGCCGCAAGAAGACCGCGGTCATGGCCGAGCGCATCCTCGACATCAACCCGGAGTGCAGATTGACTGTCCTGGATACCTTCATTGATCCGGACAATGTGGATGGTCTGCTGCCCGCCGACACCGACTTCGTGGTCGATTGCATCGACTCGCTCAATTGCAAGGTGGCGCTGATCGCCACTGCCTACCGGCGCGGCATCCCGGTTGCCGCCAGCATGGGGGCCGGCAACAAGCTCGACCCGACCCGCATCCATCTGGCTGACATTGCCAAAACCCAGGTCTGCCCACTGGCGCGGGAAGTGCGCCATCGACTGAAACGGCAGGGTATTGAAAAAGGGATTCTGACTGTTTATTCCGACGAGCCGGGCCGACCCCCGCGGCCGCCAGAGCCAACCTCGCATGGCCGCGCCAGGGCTGTGAACGGCACCATCTCGTATCTGCCACCCCTGTTCGGCCTGATGCTGGCCGGGGCAGTTATTCAGCGAATGCTCGACTAGGGAGTCGCTGATTTATTCGTCATACCCGCGGAAGCGGGTATCCAGTTCATTGATTTCATTGGGCTCCCGCTTTCGCGGGAGCGACGAAACTCGAATAAATCAGCGTTTTCCTAGGCCTGCCCGGTCAAGTGCGGAACCGCATGGCAACGGCATTGAGCGCATCGGCCAGTTGTTTCATTTCCTGCACGGTGCGATCCGACTGCTCGATTGCGTATTCGGTGCTGTTCGCGATATCGGCCAGCGTTTCCACGTTGCGCGAAATCTGGCTGGTGGCCAGCGACTGCTCGCGGGTCGAGTTGGCGATCTCCTCGATGCCGCGCGTTGCCTCGATCACCGAGCTGTGCGCCTGACCGATGATATCGGCCGCCGTCTCGCTGCACTTTGAACTCGCCTCCAGGGCAGCCTCGCCATCCCGGATAGCCGCTTCCACCTGGGAGGAGCGCCCACCGAGTTCCGAGGTGATCTGGCTGATCTCGTTGGCGTAGAGGGCGGTTTTTTCAGCCAGCTTCCGGACTTCGTCGGCCACCACCGCGAAACCGCGGCCCTGTTCTCCGGCCCGTGCCGCCTCGATGGCGGCATTGAGCGCCAGCAGGTTGATCTGATCGGCAATATCCTTCACATGCTGGGTCGCACCGATAATGCTCGTCGTGCTCTCCAGGAACTGCCCCACCGAGCCGGACATGCCTTGCACCGCAACCTGGGCGCTGGACATCGCCGTCTTCAACTCCGTCATTTGTCCGCGCGCCTGATCCGAATACTGGGCACTTGCCTTGGACACCCGGCGCACCTGCTCGGTGCCATCGGCGACCGAGGCAATGCTGGATGACATCTCCTCGATGGACGACGCCGTCGAGGTCACCGCGTTCGACTCGTTATGACTGCTCTGGCGCAGGTTGCTGGAGGTGGTCGCGAGTTGCGAGGAAAGCTGGTCCAGTTGCCCGGCATGGGACTTGATCCGGCTGACCAGCTCCTGCAAACCGGCGATGAACCGGTTCAGGGCAGCGGCCACCATGCCCAGCTCGTTGTTGCCTTCGATCGGTAACCGGGCGGTCAGGTCGCCATCCCCCTCGGCCAGGTTCTCGATCGAAGCCGTCAGGCTCCGCAACCGGCTGACGATATTGGCAATGATCAGGAGGCCGACGACAACGCCAACCAGAACTGCCGCCAGAGACAACAGCAGGCTGGTCAACTGGGCATTGGCGGCATGATTGTTGACCTCTGCTTCGCTGGCCTCGATCGCCTGCTTCTGAGACTTGATCTGATCCAGGATAAGTTGTCTCATCTGGCGCCAGACCGGGGTCTCGCTCTGGTTCAGCAGCAGCTTGGCCTGGTCGATCTGGCCGCTGCCGACCAGTGCCCGGATTTCATTCTGAAGCCCCTTTTGCTGTGCCCTCAATTGCGCCACTTTGGCCAGATCGTCCACGATGGCCTGCTGGCCTTGGGCAAGACCATTGGCCTTGGTGAGCAGGTCATCCATCTCCTTGGTCGCCTTGTCGAAGTTCTGAGGCGCCTTCGGGTTTTCCGGATCGAGGATGATGTTGCGCAAGGCCTGCCCCATCTGCAGGCCATTTGCATAAAGCTCGGTAAATTGCAGCAGAAGGTGCTGATCCTGTTTGATGAACCGGGAGAAGTCGTCTCGCGCACGCCCCAGCGCCTGGTAAGTCACCACCGAGGCGATCAGGAACAGGCCAATGACCAGGCTGAGCAGGATCACCAACTGGGAACGGATACTTAAATGTCTGATGTTCAAGATGAACGCCTGTCGAATTTGAGATGGCTATGAATATAGCCCATTCATGAATATGCACACTATGACATCGCGTTCACTCCAATGCGCATCAAGGCGCATGGAGAGGAAACCACCACACTGGTGTAATCAATCGCGGAAGTTCTGGTACTGCAGCGGGAAATCGGTGATCGACTTGCGCACCATGGCGATGGTGTCCTGCAGGATGTCGCGCTTGGCGCCGGTGACCCGCACGGTGTCACCCTGAATGGTGGCCTGGACCTTGAGCTTGCTGTCCTTGATCAGCTTGATGATCTTCTTGGCCAGTTCCTGTTCGATGCCCAGTTTGATCTGCAAGACCTGTTTGACCTTGTTGCCGGATATCTTCTGGATGTCGCCGTGTTCCAGCCGCTTGGTGCTGTCGTGCTCCTTCTTTTCCATCTCCGGGAACAGGATGGTGATCACCTGCTCGAGCTGGAAATCGGAATCACCGAACAGGGTGATGGTCTTGGCCTTTTCGTCCAGCTCCAGCGCCGCACTGGTGCCCTTGAAGTCATAACGGTTGGCGACCTGGCGCGACGCCACTTCGATGGCGTTCTTCAGCGCGACCATGTCGGATTCGGAGACGATGTCGAAGGATGGCATGGCTGCAACCTCAACCGAAATGACAAACGTAGTGATAGGGCTCGCCGCTCACTTCGATCTCGAAGCTGGAATTGCCCGGTACCGAGAAGGACTGGCCGGCCATGCTGGTCTGCCAGTCGGCACCCGCGAGCTTGTAGCGGCAGGCACCGGCCACGCATTCCATGACCTCCGGCACGCCGGTGTTGAAGGTGAGCGTGGCCGGCAGGATGACGCCGACCGACTTCTTGGTGCCGTCGGCGAACTGAACGGTGTGCGAGACGCACTTGCCGTCGAAGTAGACGTTGGCCTTCTTGATGATGCTGACGTTATCGAACTGGGACATCGTTATTTCCTCTTGGCGTCGAGTTTGGCGGCGATACGCATGCGCAAGGCATTCAGCTTGATGAAGCCGCCTGCGTCCTTCTGGTCGTAGGCGCCGGCGTCGTCCTCGAAGGTGGCGATGGTCGAATCGAACAGCGAATCGGTCTTCGAATCGCGGCCGACCACGATGACGTTGCCCTTGTACAGCTTGAGGCGGACGAAGCCGTTGACGTTGTGCTGGGTGTGGTCGATCAGCACCTGCAGCGCCTTGCGCTCCGGGCTCCACCAGTAGCCGTTGTAGATCAGGCTGGCATAGCGCGGCATCAGGTCGTCCTTCAGGTGGGCGACTTCGCGATCGAGGGTGATGGATTCGATGGCGCGGTGGCCTTTCAAAAGAATCGTGCCGCCCGGGGTCTCGTAGCAGCCGCGCGACTTCATGCCGACGTAACGGTTTTCGACCAGGTCGAGCCGGCCGATGCCGTGCTTGCCACCCAGGCGGTTCAGTTCGGCCAGCACTTCGTGTGCCTTCATGGCCTGGCCGTTGATGGCCACCACGTCGCCCTTCACGTAATCCAGGGTGATGTATTCGGCCTGGTCCGGCGCCTTCTCGGGCGACACGGTCCAGCGCCACATGTCCTCTTCGGCCTCGGCGTTGGGGTCTTCCAGATGCCGGCCTTCGTAGGAGATGTGCAGCAGGTTGGCGTCCATTGAATAGGGCGAGCCGCCCTGACGGTGCTTCATGTCGATGGGAATGCCGTGGGTCTCGGCGTAGTTGATCAGCTTCTCACGCGACAGCAGGTCCCATTCGCGCCAGGGCGCGATGACCTTGACGTCGGGCTTGAGCGCATAGGCGCCGAGCTCGAAGCGGACCTGGTCGTTGCCCTTGCCGGTGGCGCCATGGCAGATGGCATCGGCGCCGGTCATGTTGACGATCTCGATCAGGCGCTTGGCGATCAGCGGCCGGGCGATGGAGGTGCCGAGCAGGTATTCGCCTTCATAGACGGTATTGGCGCGGAACATCGGGAACACGAAGTCGCGCACGAATTCTTCGCGCAGGTCGTCGATGTAGATCTGTTCAGGCTTGATGCCGAACTTGAGCGCCTTGGCCCGGGCCGGCTCCAGTTCCTCGCCCTGGCCGAGGTCGGCGGTGAAGGTCACCACTTCGCATTGGTAGGTATCCTGCAGCCACTTCAGGATGACCGAGGTATCCAGGCCACCGGAGTAGGCCAGCACGACTTTCTTGATGTCACTCATATCTTTGATCAATCCAAGTAAATTCAGTGGGAACTGCCATCGACCGAGACGACCTCGCCCGGGAAATTGCCCACCCGCAACAGGTTCAGATTCGCCTTCTGGCTGGCATGTTCGATCTCGATGCCAATCACCCGGCCATCCTCGCTCAGGTTGATGATAATGCCCGGCTGGGCCTCCCAGGCATGGGCGGCATTTTCAGGACTCAATTCGATATAGAGCGAGTCCATGTCCTTCAGATAGGCGATATTCATGCCATCACCCGTCCCAGGAGCAAGTATTCGAGCAGGGCCTTCTGGGCATGCAGCCGGTTCTCCGCTTCATCCCAGACCACGCTATGGGGCCCGTCGATCACCTCGGCGGTGACCTCCTCGCCCCGGTGCGCGGGCAGACAATGCATGAACAGCGCATCGGGCTTGGCCACCCTCATCATGTCGGCATCAACCTGCCAGTCGGCGAAGTCCTTCATGCGTTCATCGTTTTCGGCCTCGAAACCCATGCTGGTCCAGACGTCGGTGGTCACCAGATCGGCGCCCCGGCAGGCATCCATCGGGTCGGCGAATTCTTCATAGTGGTCGGTGCCGTACAGGCCAGCGCGCTCGGGCTCGACTTCATAGCCGGGCGGCGTCGAAACATGGACGTTGAAACCGAAGATCTCGGCAGCCTGCAGCCAGGTGTTGCACATGTTGTTCGAGTCGCCGATCCAGGTCACGGTCTTGCCGCGGATGTCGCCCCGGTGCTCGATGTAGGTGTAGATGTCGGCCAGGATCTGGCAGGGGTGGTATTCGTTGGTCAGGCCGTTGATCACCGGCACGCGGGAATTGGCGGCGAAACGCTCGATGATGTCCTGCTCGAAGGTCCGGATCATGACAATGTCGACCATGCGGGAAATGACCTGGGCCGCATCCTCGACCGGTTCGCCGCGGCCCAGTTGGGTATCTCGGGTATTGAGGTAGATGGCCGAACCGCCGAGCTGATGCATGCCGGCCTCGAAGCTCAACCGGGTCCGGGTCGAGCTCTTTTCGAAAATCATGGCCAGGGTGCGATCGGCGAGCGGGTGATACGGCTCATAACGCTTGAACCGATCCTTGATGATGCGGGTCCGCTGAAAAACGTATTCAAGCTCGTCCCGAGTCAAATCCCGGAACTGCAAAAAATGCTTTACGGCCATGGCAACCTCAGTTCAGCCAGGCCCAAATCAGCGCAGCCAGCTTGTCGGTCAACAGCGCAGCTTCGTCCTGACTCATGACCAGCGGCGGCAACAGGCGAACCACGTTGTCCGCTGTCACGTTAATGAGCATTTTCTCGGCCAGCCCCAGCTTGACCAGCTCGCCGCAAGGCTTGTCCAGCTCGATGCCGATCATCAGGCCCTGGCCGCGGATTTCCTTGACGCCGGGCACCTGAGCCAGTTCCTTGCTCAGGGTTTCGCGGATGAAGGCGCCGATCTTGATGGCGTTTTCGAGCAGGCCTTCCTCGGCCATGACGTTCAGGGTCGTCAGCGCCGCGGTACAGGCGAACGGGTTGCCGCCAAAGGTGGAGCCATGCTTGCCGGGCGTGAACGCATCGGCCGCGATGCCATGAGCCAGACAGGCACCGATCGGCACGCCGGAGCCGAGGCCTTTGGCCAGGGTCATCACGTCCGGCACGCAATTTGAATGCTGGAAGGCGAACCAGGTACCGGTCCGGCCGATGCCGGTCTGCACTTCGTCCAGCATCAGCAGCCATTCGTTTTGATCACAAATGGTGCGCAGCTTGTCCAGATAACCCGCTTCCGGGATCTGAACGCCACCCTCGCCCTGGAACGGCTCGACCAGAACGGCGACGATGTTGTTGTGACGAGCGGCCAATTGCGCCACCGCATCGGCATCGCCGAAGGGCACCCGCACGAAGCCGCCGACCAGCGGCTCGAAACCGGCCTGGACCTTGCGGTTGCCGGTGGCAGACAGCGTCGCCAGGGTCCGGCCGTGGAAACTCTTTTCCATGACCACGATGGCGGGATTGTCGATACCCCGGTTATGGCCATGCAGGCGGGCCAGCTTGATCGCCGCCTCGTTGGCTTCGGCGCCGGAATTGCAGAAGAACACCCGATCCATGCCGGACAGGGCACACAGCCTGTCGGCCAGTTGTTCCTGAGCGGGAATGCGGTAGATATTCGAGGTGTGGATCAGCGTACCGGCCTGCGCGCACAAGGCCTTGACCAGTTTGGGATGGGCATGGCCCAGGCCATTGACGGCCACGCCAGCCAGCGCATCCAGGTATTTGTCGCCGTTTTCGTCGTAGAGCCAGACGCCTTCGCCACGGCTAAAGGCCACCGGCAGGCGGGAGTAGGTTTGCATGAGGTGTTCGGTCATGTAGTTCACCAATAAACAAAATCGGCGACATCAAGCCGCCGGGAACGAGTAACTATACCCCTATTTTATGTCGGAAAAAACCTTCTCAGGCAGGTCATAGCTGGGCCTGGCCATCTTATCCACAAAACCTGTGAATAACTCTGTGCACAAATCCTGCATAGGCTTGCTAACCGACTGTACTGACACAGGTTTTGTTGAACAGACCATTTTTTAGGCCACTAATAATGTTTATTGTTTTCAACGAGTTACGAAATATCCCTGCCAGTTCAATAAGATAGCGTGGGTTTTTTAGCTCAAACGTGACAACTGTGGATTAAGTAGGCCACAAACCAGCCAAACCCTTGCTGGCACGCCGCCGCCCAGTCGCTTTGGCCCTGGTTCAGCGCAGTCGCCAATAACGGCTGTCCAGGTCGCGCGCATGGAGCTCGGCCCGGCCGGCCGCACCAAAATCCAGGCGCAGGGCGCCCTCCCGATCGGTGCGCACGACCCGGACCCCGGCCGCAGCATAACGGCCAAGCGTTTCCGGCGCGGGGTGGCCAAAGCGGTTGCGATAGCCAACCGAAATCAAGGCGGTATCCGGATGCACTGCGGCGATGAACTCCGCCATGGACGAACCGCGGCTGCCATGGTGTGGCACCACCAGGACATCGGTATGCAACTGGTTCGATGGCAACAGCGCCAGACTCAACTCAGCCAGCCGGGCGATGTCGCCGGTCAGCAACACCGACCCATCGGGGCTCGACACCCGCAATACGCAGCTCATGTCGTTCTCGGAAAATCCCGGTTCATCATAAAAGCGGGCAAGCGGATGCAGGATGGCGAAATCCACGCCGTCCCAGCGCCATTTCTGGCCGGCCGCACATCTTTGTGCGCCTTCGAGCGGATATGAGGCCAGTCGCCAGACCGGCTCGTGACTGGCCAGAAGTGAAGCCGCCCCGCCGCTGTGGTCGCTGTCCTCATGGGACACGACCAAGCCGTCCAGGCGATCGATGCCACGGGCAAACAGAAACGGGGCCACCACCCGTGCACCGGCGTCGTCGCCCGAGGCATAGCGGGGACCGGTGTCATAGACCAGGCTATGGGCGCCGGTGCGGACCACGACCGCAAGCCCCTGTCCGACATCCAGCATGTCCAGCCGGAACTCGCCCGGCAGCATGCGTTCCTGAACCGGAAACAGCAGCGGCAAAAACAGGATCACACCCAGCCAGCGACCCGGCATCCCGCGCGGCAAGAGCAGCACGCCGGTGCCCAGCAAGGCCAGGATCAGCGCTCGCCAATCCGGGTCGGCAACATGCCAGACCGGTTGCGGCAGTGCCGCCAGCCAGGTCAGGCCGGTCATGGTCAGGGCGATGACCCAGTGCGCCAGGTGGGCCAGAAACGGAATGGGCACTATCGCCGCGGCCAGGACCAGCGGCACGGCAACCAGGCTGATGAGCGGAATGGCGAAGGCATTGGCCAGCGGCGAAACCAGCGAAACGCCGTGGAACATCAACAGCAGGGCCGGCGTCAGGGCCAGGGTAACGGCCCACTGGGCCAGCAGCCATTCCCGCCAGACAGCCGGCCTGGCCAATCGCCCCGAGCCGACATAGAACAGCACGGCAACGGCACCGAACGACAGCCAGAACCCTGGCGCCAACGCCGCCCACGGATCGATCAAAACGACCAGGGCCAGGGCCGCAGCGAGCACCCGGGTCGGCGAATTGATCCGGCCCAGCCATAGCGCCGCTGCCACCATCCCGACCATGTACAGCGTGCGTTGCGCCGGCAGGCCGAAACCGGTCATGGCCACATACCAGAACGCGGTGACGAAACCGGCCAGACTGGCGGCCTGTCGCGCCGGCAGACGCAGCGCCAGAAAACCGACGCGCCGCCAGCCCCAGTTCACCAGCGCGAAGATCATGCTGGCCAGCAAGGTCACATGCAGCCCGGAAATACTCATGAGATGGGTCACGCCGGT
>JBBIJC010000083.1:0-6854 GCA_037446165.1 Hydrogenophilales bacterium
CAGGGACAGGGTGCCGCAGCAGAGACAAAGCGCGGCCAGCAGCGTGAATCTTTTAGTCATGACAGCCCTCCTCCAAATCAGCAGCGAATATGGTTATGCGTTTGTATTGAATAGCTGATGGTTTTAATCAACTTAGTAGAGGAACAAGGCGTCCGCAAGGTGTTATCACGGAAATGTGAGAATGGTCGTGCCCAGCCAGCACTCGGCCGTCACGCCTTGCCCCTGATGCGCACGGGGTGGAATTCACGCCCAGCCACCATTACATTCCCAGGAGTCAGTCCCATCGTTCACGACCTTGAGATACCGATCCGCCCATGCCGAACACCGCCACCCCCTTCGACAACACCTATGCCCGCGACCTGCCAGGCTTCTACGAACCCTGCCAGCCTGCGAAAGCGCCATCGCCGGAACTGCTGTTCTTCAACCGCAGTCTGGCGGACGAACTGCGGCTGGGCCTCGACGGCCAGAGTTCGGTTGCGCTGGCGGCGATGTTTTCCGGCAACGTGCTGCCCGAGGGCGCGCAGCCCATCGCTCAGGCCTACGCCGGGCACCAGTTCGGGCACTTCAATCCGCAACTGGGCGACGGCCGCGCGTTGCTGATCGGCGAGGTGATCGACCGCCTCGGCCTGCGTCGCGACATCGCCTTCAAGGGTTCGGGGCGGACACCCTTTTCCCGCAGCGGCGACGGCAAGGCAGCGGTGGGGCCGATGCTGCGCGAGGTGCTGATCGGCGAGGCGATGCACGCGCTGGGCATTCCCAGCACCCGTGCATTGGCCGTGGTGGCGACCGGCGAGTCGATCTATCGCGAGCGCCTGCTGCCCGGCGCCATCCTCACCCGGGTGGCGGCGAGCCATTTGCGCGTTGGTACCTTCCAGTACTTCGCAACCCATGGTACAGAGGCGCAGGTGCGCCAGCTCGCCGATTACGCCATCGCCCGCCATTACCCGGAATTGCTCGATAGCGACAACCGCTATCTGGGCTTCCTGCGCGCCGTAGCCGAGCGCCAGGCCGCGCTGATCGCGCAGTGGCTGCACGTTGGCTTCATCCATGGGGTGATGAACACCGACAACATGGGCATTCCCGGCGAGACCATCGACTACGGTCCGTGCGCCTTCATGGAGGCCTACGATCCGCGCGCGGTGTTCAGCTCCATCGACGAACGCGGGCGCTACGCCTACGAGGAGCAGCCGCGCATCGCGCGCTGGAATCTGGCCCGTCTGGCCGAGGCCCTGCTGCCGCTGATCGACGCGCACGAGGGCCGCGCGATCTCGCTGGCGACCGAGGTTCTCGATGCCTTCGTGCCGCGCTACCAGCACCATTGGCTTGTCGGCTTGCGCGCCAAGCTCGGGCTAAGCGGGCAGGTGAACAACGGCGACAGCGTCGACACCGCCCTGGGCGAAAGCTGGCTGGACCTGCTGCACGCCCAGCAGGTGGATTTCACCCTGGCCTGGCGCCGGCTGGCGGATGCGGCGGAAGACAACGAAACGCAGTTGCGGGCGCTGTTCTCAGGACAACCGGGGCTGGAGCGCTGGCTGGAACGCTGGCGCGCGCGCTGTGCGGCCGAAGCTGCCGGCGCAGACCATGCAACCGCCCGCGCCGTGCGGATGCGCCAGGTCAATCCCTGGCTGATCCCGCGCAATCATCGTGTCGAGGAGGCGCTGGACGCTGCCTCGGACCAGGGTGATCTGGCGCCGTTCGAACACCTGCTGAATGCGCTGCAGCGCCCCTTCGACGAAGAACCGGCGCTGGCCCGCTACGCCGAACCGGCGCCGAGCACCTTCACGGCGGGTTTTCAAACCTTTTGCGGTACCTGAAGGCCGATCCGGCATAAACCGTTTCAGGTGGGGCCTGGGCTGGAGGATAATCCCCGCCCAAGCCTTACTCATCAAACCAACTTGTGGCCGCATTCACCGAACTTCCTTCCTATGATGAACACGATTTGCGGCGCTGGTTCAATGGCCCGGATCTGCTCAAGGCGGATGGCTACCTGCATGCCGTCCGCATCCTGCAGGTATCCGGCGGCAACATAGTCGCCACGGTGCAGGGTACGGCCCGGCATCCCTATGCCGTGCATCTCGCCCTGACCCAGGCAAAAGACGGCAAACTCCATCTCGGCACCAAGTGCTCATGCCCGGTGACCTGGTTCTGCAAACACAGCGCCGCAGTCCTGAAGGTGCTGATGGGGGACCAGCCGGAGCGCAAGAGCCAGGGCGTCAATCCGGCAGTCCTGCGCTGGCTGGAAGGGTTTCGCCAGGGTCTGGCCAGCCCGGCGAAAACCGGGCGGCGCGTCCCGGCCAGCAAGGAAGCGCTCTGCTATCTGCTGGATAGAGGGTATGACGGCGAGTGGTATGTCGCCTTTGCCAAGGCGCGAATCGCTGTCGACGGCAGCCTGAAAGGCCTGAAGGACTGGTCCAACGTCGAGCGCGCGATCATGCAGCCGCCGGCCTTCGTCCGCGACGAGGATCTGCCCATCCTGCGCATGCTCTGGGCCAGCCGGGTCGGCGGCCTGGGCTATCGGGAATATCCCCTGAGCGGTGAACTGGGCGAGGATGTGCTGCAACGCATGCTGGCCAGCGGCCGGCTGCTCATGGCCAAGCCGCCCCATCCGGCCATCCAGCCCGGCGAGCCGCTCGATGGCCAACTGGACTGGCAGCGCACCGCCGATAACCGGATCGAGCCCAGACTGGTGGTCCATGACCGGCCGGTCGAGGTCCTGACCTTGAACCGGTTGTGGTATCTGGATGCCGCCGGCAGCCGGCTTGGTCCGCTGAACCTGCCATATCCGGTTCATCTGGCCCGGCAACTGCTCGCCATCCCGCCGCTGTCCGAAAACGACCTGCCTGCCGTCGTCGACGCCCTGGCCGAACTGGCGCCCGGGCTGCCGCCGCCCGCCGCGGTCGAATTCAAGGTGGTGGACTGCGCGCCCACCCCGGTGCTGATCCTGGGCACCTTGAGCGTATTCGGCATCAGCCGCTACCGGGACTATCCGGCCAACAGCCATCACTTCGACTATGCGACGCTCGGCTTCGAGTACGAGGGTCTGAGCGTGGATACCGATACCGCCAGCGAATTCGTGGTCAACCCGGCCGGTGAAACCGTACAGGTCAAACGCAAGCCCGAGATCGAGCGGGCGTTCAGGGAATCGCTGGCCCAGCTCGGTTTCATCCGGGCCACGACCCATCAGCTCTATCTGCATGGTTCGGCGCCCAGGGGCACGCTGCTCGGCCTGGCCAGCGAGGCCCACTGGCCGGCCTTCGTGTCCGGGGCCGTGCCGGTGCTCAAGAAATCCGGCTGGCGCATCATCATCCCGCCCGGTTTCAGGCATCACGTCCTGGAGGTGGAAACCTGGCAGGCCGAGATCGAGGAAACCGAAGGCGGCTGGTTCAACCTGGACATGGGCATCGTGGTCGATGGCAAACGCCTGCCGCTGGCGCCGCTCCTGCACCACCTGTTTCAGCAGGACGAGCGCTGGCTGGATGCCGGCAAGCTCGATCGGCTGGCCAATGACACCCCGATCGACCTGATCACCCCGGACGGCGCCCGGATCCGGGTGCCGGCGGAACGGCTCAAGCCCATCGCCCGGACCCTGATCGACCTGTTCGACGGCAAGCCCGCCGACAGCCTGCGCCTTTCGAAACTGGACGCTCCCAGGCTGGCCGATCTGACCGACATGAAGCGCTGGAAATTCAAAGGCGCCGAGGCGGTGCAGGACCTTGCCCGGCGCTTGAAAGGCCTCGGCAAGGTCAAGCCGGTCGACCTGCCCAAAGGCCTGGCCATCGAGCTGCGGCCCTACCAGTGCGAAGGCCTGGCCTGGCTGCAATATCTGCGCGAGCACGAGCTGGCCGGCATTCTGGCCGACGACATGGGCCTGGGCAAGACCGCGCAGACCCTGGCCCACCTGCTCCTGGAAAAGGAAGCCGGCCGGCTCGACAAGCCGGCCCTGGTGGTCCTGCCCACCTCGCTGATCTTCAACTGGAAACGCGAGGCGGAGCGCTTCGCCCCCGACCTGAAGGTGCTGTCGCTGCACGGCAATGACCGCGCCGCACGCTTCGCGCTGATCCCGGACAGCGATGTCTGCCTGACCACCTACCCGCTGCTCTGGCGCGATGCCGAGACCTTGTCCAAGCAGGACTACCACATGCTCATCCTGGACGAGGCGCAGACAGTGAAAAACGCCGCCAGCCAGGCCGCCCAGGTGGTGCGCACCCTCACTACACGCCATCGCCTGTGTCTGACCGGCACCCCGCTGGAAAACCACCTGGGCGAACTCTGGTCGCAGTTCGACTTTCTGTTGCCCGGCTTCCTGGCCGACAGCAAGTCCTTTACCCGAACCTGGCGCACACCGATCGAAAAACACGGCGACAAACTGCGCCGCGACCTGCTCGCCGCCCGGGTCAAGCCGTTCATCCTGCGCCGGCGCAAGGAAGACGTGGCCAAGGAACTGCCGCCCAAGACCATCATCGTGCGCACGGTGGAGCTGGAAGGCGGCCAGCGCGACCTGTACGAAACGGTGCGCAGCGCGATGGATTTCCGGGTGCGCGAGGAGATCGCCGCCAAGGGCTTCAACCGCAGCCAGATCGTCATCCTCGACGCCCTGCTCAAACTGCGCCAGGTCTGCTGCGACCCGCGCCTGCTCAAGCTGGACGCCGCCAGGAAGGTGCAAGAGCGGGCCAAGCTCGACCAGCTCATGGACATGCTGCCGGAACTGGTCGACGAAGGCCGCAAGGTGCTGGTGTTCTCGCAGTTCACCTCGATGCTGGCCCTGATCGAGGCGGAACTGGTCAAGGCAAAGATCGGCTTCACCACCCTGACCGGCAGCACCACTGATCGCGAAGCAGTGATCAAGGGCTTCCAGGAGGGCGACATTCCGGTCTTCCTGATTTCGCTCAAGGCCGGTGGGGTGGGGCTCAACCTGACCGCCGCCGATACCGTGATCCATTTCGATCCGTGGTGGAACCCGGCGGTGGAGAATCAGGCCACCGACCGCGCCCACCGGCTCGGCCAGACCAAGAACGTGTTCGTCTACAAACTGGTCGTCGCCGGCAGCATCGAGGAAAAGATCCTCGCCCTGCAGGAGAAGAAGGCCGAACTCGCCGCCGGCGTGCTGTCCGGGGACGGGGTCGCGCTGAGCAAATTCGGAGAGTCGGATATCCGCGCCTTGCTGGCTCCGCTGCCAGCGACCGGGAAATAAGCTCGCGAGGGGCACAACGTAGCTGCACCGGGTCGACTCCCGGCTGATCCAGCGCCGGCATCGCCTGACGAAAAAGCGTGATGCCGCCTCGGACGAAGACGATGGCAGTCAAATCGGTGGCACCAGTGAACCCACTGGCGCCAAGGTCTAATGCAAGCTGATACCATCCGGTCATGGCCGAGGAAATTCCGCCCCATTCCTTCCGCAGTATTGTTTCCGCCCAGATCGCCCGGTTGCAGCGTCGCCGTGCGGCCTATCGCCATGTCTGGATCGGCCGCCTGATCTTCTGGAGCGGCGCCCTGCTGACCGGGCTCACCGCCGTCCTGTTCGCCAACGCCACCGAATATGCCGTCAGTGCGCTTCATGCGCTGGACGGTCGCTTTCCCTACTGGTCCTTCATCAGCGCCCCGCTGGGCGGCGCGCTGGTCGTCTGGCTGACCCGGCGTTTCTTCGCCGGTTCGGAAGGCAGCGGCATTCCCCAGGTGATGGCCGAACTGGCCCAGCACGGCACTTACCACCGCCTGTCCCGGCCCCTGCTGTCGATCCGTATCCTGCTGGCAAAACTGGGTCTGGGCCTCGCGGCCATCTTCGCCGGCTTCTCGGCCGGGCGCGAAGGCCCCATGGTGCAGATCGGCGCCTCGTTCATGAGCGTCCTGGGCGAGCGACTGCCGCGCCGGCTGCAGGTCAGCCGCCGCCACTTGCTGGCGGCTGGCGGCGCGGCCGGCATCGCCGCCGCCTTCAACGCACCGCTGGCCGGCATCGTCTTCGCCATCGAGGAACTCAGCCACGGCCTTGAGGAGGGCATGAGCGGCCTGATCATCACCGCCATCGTCATCGCCGGGGTCGTCGGCCAGGCCTTCTTCGGCAACTACGCCTATTTCGGCTGGATCAACATCACCGGCGTGGAAAACCATCACCCGCCATTGCTGTTACTGGCCGCGGCCCTGCTCTGCGGCCTGGCGGGCGGCGGTTTTTCGCGGCTGCTGCTGTTCGCCACCGCCAACCGACTGCCGGGCCCCATCGGTCGCTGGCGAGCCGAGTATCCGATCGGGTTCGCGGCCGGGTGCGGCTTCCTGGTCGCTCTGATCGGCTACATGTCGGGTGGCCTCACCTACGGCACCGGCTATGGCGAGGCCAGGCACCTGCTGGCCCAGGATGCGGCGCTGCCCTGGCACTACGGCATCGACAAATTCCTGGCCACCCTGGTCTCATTTTCCAGCGGCATTCCCGGCGGCCTGTTCGCGCCCTCGCTCGCGGTCGGCGCCGGCCTCGGCCAGAACCTGCACGGCCTGATCCAGACCAGCTACCAGCCGGGCATGACCAACGTGCTGTGCATGGCCGGCTTCCTGGCCGCCGTGACCCAGGCCCCGATCACGGCCTTCGTCATCGTCATGGAGATGGTCAGCGGCTACGGCATGGTGATCGACCTGATGATCGTCACGATGGTCGCTTCAGGCATCTCGCGCACCATTTGCCCGCCGCTCTACCGGACCATGGCCCTGCGCTATCTCAACCCGCCAGGTTCTTCGCTACGCAATGCGATGAAGGCCGACACTGCCGTTGTCAGCTGATCATGACTGAATCCTGCCGACCTGGTTGTGGCGCGTGCTGTATCGCACCGTCCATATCAAGCCCGATACCAGGGATGCCGTTAGGGAAGCCG
>JBBIJC010000083.1:6954-11030 GCA_037446165.1 Hydrogenophilales bacterium
CTGTATCGCACCGTCCATATCAAGCCCGATACCAGGGATGCCGTTAGGGAAGCCGGCGAACGTGCCCTGCATCCAGCTGACCGAAGACTACCGTTGCACGATCTTCGGCAGCCCCGACCGGCCGGGCTGCTGTTCCGGGCTTCGTCCCTCGGCCGAGATGTGCGGTTCTGACCGGATCGACGCCCTTGGCTGGTTGACAGCCCTGGAAGCCGCCACGGCATCCTAGCCCGTCCGGCAAATTGAACTTGCTCCTGATTTGCCTTTCGTGGATAATCCTGCGTCTTTCCGGTCCGCATTGAAAAGAGTCCGACATGAAATCCGGCATTCACCCCGAATACAAAGAGATCAACGTGGCCTGTGGCTGCGGTGCCAAGTTCGTAACCCGCTCGACCATGGGCAAAGACCTGCATGTGGAAGTCTGCTCCATGTGCCATCCGTTCTATACCGGCAAGCAGAAGATCGTCGACACCGCCGGTCGCGTCGAGAAGTTCCGCCAGAAGTACGGCATGAAGAAGTAATCCCTCAGGGATACTGGCAAGGAAGGCAGCTCAAAGGCTGCCTTTTTTGTTTATCGAACGCGATGAGCATGCACGTTCCCAGCCGAGCCGAGAAAATCTGGCTTTTCGCCTTTCTGGCGGTCTGGTGCTTTTTCGGCCTGACCGGACGTGACGCCTGGAAGCCGGAAGAGGCCCTGGCTCTGGCTCCCATCCTGGACTGGCTGGATCACGGCGGACTGGTGGCCAGCTCGTCGGCACCTTTCCATACCCTGCTTTCCGGTTTCTTCGCCTGGATCACCCAGCCCTGGCTGGATGCCCAGGACGGGGCGCGGCTGGCCAGCGGCGCCCTGACGCTCGCCGCGCTGACCTTCACGGCCTATGCCGCCCTGGCCCTGTTCGGGCCGGGCTTCGGCGCGGCCGCCGCACTCGCCCTGATGGGCTGCTTTGGCCTGATGCTGCGCGCTCACGCCCTGCTGCCGGAGACGGCCTTGCTGATGGGCTATGCCTGGCTGATCTATGGCATCGCCCAGGCCAGGGATAAGGTCCGGCGTGGCGCCATCGCCATCGCCCTGTCCGGCCTGGTGCTGGCACTCAGTCGCGGCCTGCCGGATCTGGTGGCTGTCATCCTGATCGTCCTGCTGCCGCTCCTGTCCCGCGACTGGCGCAGCCGCAATTATCGCCAGGCCGCGCTGTTCGGTCTGGCTGGCCTGGCCGCACTGCTACTGGCCTGGCTGGCCGCCCTTGGCCTGACCGGCGACCAGGCCATCGGTACATGGTGGGGCCAGTTCACCAGCCGGCTCACGCCCGACCACAGTCCAGCCGCGCTGCTCAACCTGTTGACCTGGTTCGCCTGGCCGGTCTGGCCGCTTGCGCTCTGGACGATCTGGCATGAGCACCGCCGCCTGGGTCGGGCAACCGAACTGCATCCGGTGCTCGGCGCCCTGGCAGTCACCTTTGTCCTGGGCCTCTGGCCGAGCCATTCCGGCGGCAGCGCCCTGCCGGTGCTGGTGCCGCTGGCGCTGCTCGCCAGCCACGGCGTCGCCAGCCTCAAGCGTGGCGGCGCCCAGGGCTTCTACTGGTTTGGCGTGCTCTGCTTCCTGTTCTTCGCAATAGCCTTCTGGGTCTATTTCTCGGCCCTCGAATGGGGCGTGCCCTATCAGATCGCCAGGCACCTGAAACAGATGACGCCGTCGTATCAGGCTGGCAGCGTCCATGCCGGCACGCTGCTGGCGGCGGCTGTCGTCACCCTGCTCTGGCTGGCCGTGATTCCGCTGTTTCCCCGCGCCAAGGCGCGTCCGGTCCTGGTCTGGGCCACCGGCATGGCGATGACCTGGTTCCTCCTGATCCTGCTGTTCCGGCCCTGGGCCGAGGCCGGCTGGGGCTATCGCCCGCTGATCGAGGACATGGCGAGCCGTCTGCCGGCCGACGCCTGTCTGCGCGCCGACGTCGATCCGGCCATGGCCACCATGCTGCGCCTGCGTCTGGGTCGGCAATACCGAACCGACGGAACCTGCGCCTACTGGCTGACTTCGCGCCGGGCAGCCGATCTCAGCGGCCCGATCTGGGAAGGCAGCCGGCCACGCGACAAGCAGAAGCATTACCGGCTTTACCTGCGTATTTCATCAATCCGTCGCCATGGAGTAGTAGACTGATACCGTACCCATTCGCGGGAATCGGTCATGCAGCCAAGCGACACACTGGACGCCATCCTTGTCCGCCACCCCCGGCGGCCGGAGTCGCTGCTGCAGGTCCTGCGCGACATCCAGGAAATCCACAACCACATTCCAGCCGGCATTGACGCGGCAGTGGCAGATGCCCTGAACCTGCCGCTGGCCCGGGTACGCGGCGTGATCGGCTTCTATTCCTTCCTTTCAAGCGAGCCACTGGGCCGCTACCGCCTGCTGTTCTCGGACAACATCACCGACCGCATGCTGGGCAACCAGGACCTGCTGCAAACCCTGTGCGGCAAGCTCTGGCTGGAGCCGGGCAAGGTCTCCGAGGACGGCCTGGTCAGCGTCGACACCACGTCCTGCACCGGCATGTGCGACCAGGGCCCGGCCATGCTGGCCAATGGCCGCGCCATCACCCGGCTGAGCCACCACCGCATCAACGAGATCGCGGAACTGGTGCGCAGCCAGGCCCCGATCGCCGCCTGGCCGGCCGAATTTTTCCGGGTCGACGACCAGATCCGCCAGGCCGGCCCGCTGCTCGATTGCGGTCCGATCGCCGGCGAGGCGCTGGAGGCCGCGCTCGATCGCGGTCCGGATGGCGTGATCGAACAACTGAACCGGTCCGGCCTGCGCGGCCGCGGCGGCGCAGGCTTCCCGACCGGACGCAAATGGGCGGCCTGCAGGGAAGCGCCGGCCGATGCCCGCTATGTGGTCTGCAACGCCGACGAGGGCGAGCCCGGCACCTTCAAGGACCGCGTCCTGCTCACCCGCCATGCCGATCTGCTGTTCGAAGGCATGACCGTGTGCGGCCTGTCCGTGGGCGCGCGGCAGGGTTTTCTCTACCTGCGCGGCGAATACCGCTACCTGCTGGAACCATTGCAGGACCTGCTCGACCGGCGCCGGCAGGCCGGGCTGCTGGGTACGGCCATCCGGGGCCATGCCGGCGCCGACTTCGACATCGTCATCCACCTCGGTGCCGGCGCCTATGTCTGCGGCGAGGAATCGGCCCTGATCGAATCGCTCGAAGGCAAGCGTGGCATCCCGCGCAACCGGCCGCCGTTCCCGGTGACGCACGGCTATCTGCAGAAGCCGACCGTGGTCAACAATGTCGAGACCTTCTGCGCCGCCGCCCTGGTTACTCTGCACGGCGGCGATGGCTACAGGAGCCGGGGCACCGCGCAATCGACCGGCAGCAAGCTGCTCTCGGTCTCGGGTGACTGCGCCCGGCCCGGCATCTACGAATACGATTTCGGGGTGACGGTGCGTCAGGTGCTGGCCGACTGCGGCGCCGCCAACAGCCTGGCGGTGCAGGTCGGCGGCCCGTCCGGCACCTGCATCGGGCCGCATGAGTTCGACCGCAAGCTGTGCTTCGAGGACCTGGCCACCGCCGGCGCCTTCATGATCTTCGACGACACCCGCGACATGTTCGAGGTGGCGCACAACTTCACCGACTTCTTCGCCCACGAGTCGTGCGGCTTCTGCACCCCGTGCCGGGTCGGCACCAGCATGCTCAAGGGCATCATGGCCAAGGTCGCGGCCGGCCACGGCACCCGGCACGAGCTGAACGAGATCGAACAGCTCGACCAGGTGCTGCAGCAATCGGCCCACTGTGGATTGGGCCACACCGCCTGCAACCCGTCCCTGGACATGCTCAAGCGATTTCGGCCGGCCTTCGAGCGGCGTATGAAGTCGCTCGATTTCGAACCGGCCTTCGACCTCGATGGTGCCCTGGCCCGCGCCCGCGCCATGACCGGCCGCGACGACGCCGGTGCCCACCTGCATCAGGAAGAATCATGAGCGAAACCTTCGACCTCGACGGCACGCCCGTTCCCTTCCAGTCCGGCCAGACCGTGTTGCAGGCCGCGCTCGCGGCGGGCCGCTACATCCCGCACCTGTGCTACCACCCGGA
>JBBIJC010000084.1:0-11017 GCA_037446165.1 Hydrogenophilales bacterium
TCCAGCCCAGCCGAGCGCAGCGCCTCGGTATCCTTGATCAGCAGGGTGTTGTCCTTCATCTCGATGTAGCCCTGGTCGGACAGCTTGTGCAACAGCCGGGACAGCGTTTCCGGCTTGACCCCGATCCGCGACGCAATGACCTGCTTGGGCGCCTCCAGCTCTACCACCGTCTGGCCGGAGTCGTCCGGATCGGAATGGTCGAGCAGGTATTGCAGCAGACGATCCGTTCCCTTCATCAGAGCCAGGCTGTCGATCTCGTTGATCAGTTTGTGCAGCCGTGCACTCATGCCGGCCATGAGCTTGAAGCAGCGGTTCGCGTCCTGTGCCAGCCAGGAACGAAAGTGGCCGCCCTCGATGGCAATCAGCCGTGACGCGATCTGCGCCGTGGCGTTGACCGGGAAGCGCCCGCCCATGAATAGGGCCGCCTCGGCGAAGAACCGGCCGGAGCCGATCAATTCGATCACTTTCTCGTCGCCCTGCGGCGAGCTCCGGTATAGCCGGATCAAGCCTTCGGTGACCCAGTAAAACCCGGTCACCGGGTCACCCTGGGCAAACAGCAATTGCCCGGCGGACAGTTCAACCGGTTTGGCATAGGCCATGATGTCTTGATACTGGTTGTCTTCCAGGCCAGAAAAGAGATAGGCACGGCGCATGTCCTGGCCGAAAGTCTCCTGGCTCATGACGGGATGACTTCGGAAAACCGGGCTATCGCCGCGAACTCGGCGGTGTCTTTGTCGGGTTGCCGAGTATCCGGCTTGCGGATGGCCAGTAGATGGCCAATGCCATAAGTCGCCGCCGAGCGCAGGACCGGCAGACTGTCATCGACCAGCAGCGTGTGCGCGGGGTCGAATGGCTCCGCCTCGCGCAGCGCAGCCCAGAACGCCGGATCTTCCTTGGCGATGCCAAAGCTATGCGAGGAATGAATGGCATCGAAGTGGACAGCCAGCCCGGTGCGCTGCAGCTTCAGATTCAGGCTCTTGTGATGGGCGTTGGTGACCAGCGCCACGCGCTTGCCGGCGGCCCTGGCCGCAGTCAGAAACTCCGGCACATCCGGATGCACCTGAATCAGGTGGCTGATTTCTTCCTTGAGCCGGGCGATGTCCAGATTGAGCGTCTCGGTCCAGTAATCCACGCAATACCAGTCCAGCGTACCGGCCTTGGCGTTGTAGCGGCGGATGCACTCGTCATGGGCCTCGGCAGCGGGCAGGCCATGTTGTTCGGCATATTTTTCCGGCACATAGACCTGCCAGAAATGGTTGTCGAAGTGCAGGTCGAGCAGGGTGCCGTCCATGTCGAGCAGGACAGTATCGATTGCTGGCCAGTCTACTATCAAAGCAGACCGTCCTTGACGATGCCCTTGCGGCGCAGGATGCGGCGCAAGGTCTGAAGGCCTTCCAACTGGATCTGCCGGACCCGCTCACGGGTAACGCCCAGATGCTCGGCCAGTTCTTCCAGCGTGGCGATCTCCTGATCGTTGAGACCGAAGCGCCGCTCGATCACCCAGCGGTGCTTGTCGGTCAGTTCGTTCAACCACTCGTGGACATACTGCTCGACTTCGAAGGCCTGGAGCATCTCCTCCGGCATCTCGGAGTGCTCGTCGGCAATGGCCTCGCCGATGGACAGGCTGGGATCGATGTCGAGCGGCGCATCGAGCGAGGCCATGCGGTCATTCAATTGCAGGACCCGGCGCACTTCTTCCACTGTCCGGCCGGTCAGCGCGGCCACGTCCTCGGGCCCGGCATCAGGCATGCCGTGGGTTTCCAGGTGGCGCTGCGCACGAAGATAGATATTCAGTTCCTTAATCACATGGACCGGCAGACGGATGGTGCGGGACTGATTCATGATCGCCCGCTCGATGTTCTGCCGCACCCACCAGGTGGCATAGGTCGAGAAGCGGAAGCCGCGTTCCGGCTCGAATTTGTCCAGGGCATGCATCAGGCCGAGATTGCCCTCCTCGATCAGGTCGAGCAGGGTCAGCCCGCGGTTGGCGTAGTGCTTGGCGATATTCACCACCAGCCGCAGGTTGTGTTCGATCATGCTCTGCCGGGCTTTGAAATCGCCCTGCCGCACGCGGTGCGCCAGATCCCGTTCTTCCTCTGCCGTCAGCAGGGCTTCGCGGCCGATCTCATTCAGATAGAGCTGGGTGACGTCGTGGGTTTCGTCAGCGAAGGCATCCGCCTCGCCAACCGGCTCGACCGCTTCGGGCACCTCGCCTTCAGGCTGCGCCGTCTCATCCGGTTCTACGTATTCGTCTTCGTGCATCCTCACACCTCACCCCGGCGAGCCGGACAAATACGTCATGGGATCAACTGGCTTGCCATATTCCCGTATCTCGAAATGAAGCTTTACCCGATCGGCATCGGTGCTGCCCATCTCTGCGATGGGCTGGCCCAGTTTCACGATCTGGCCTTCGGTGACCAACACCTTGTCGTTATGCCCATATGCCGACAGTAGGATCTTACTATGCTTGATGATGATCAATTTTCCATAACCACGCAAGCCGGCTCCGGCATAGATCACCCGGCCCGGTGCGGTGGCAAGGACGGGGCTGCCCCGCTTGCCGGCGATATCCAGACCTTTGGCCCCGTTGCCTTCGTTGAACTCTGTCACCACCTTGCCCTGAGCCGGCCAGACCCAGCTGGCAGGGCCTTCCTCCACAGTATCATCGGTTGAGGCCGGCACCGGGGCAGGCGTCGGAGCTGGTATCGGATCTGGTGTCGGCGCAATTGCAGTGGCTGGCTTGTCGACCGGGGGCGACTTTTCGGGCTGCGGCCGTTCCGGCGGCGGGGTCAGCCGCAGGCTTTGGCCGACGTAGATTCTCGAGGGGTCGCTCAGCCCGTTCCACTGTGCCAGCTGGCGATATTCAAGACCATGATCGAAGGCGATCCGGAACAGGTTGTCACCGGGCTGGACGATGACGTGGTCGGCAGTGGGTCGAACCGGGTGTCTGACTGCGTGGCTGCGATGCGAGGCGTCCCTGATCGGTGCGTGAGTCTGACTGAACGAACAGCCCTGCAAAATCACCACCCACAGCAACAACCAACCGACCCGACGCATCAAGCCACGCCCGGCAACAGCGGTACGAACTTGACCGCTTCCATATCGCGTTCGGAGTAACCCTTCTCCCGGGCCTCGACCACCATCAGGTGCTGCACTTCGCCCCTTCCAACCGGCGCGACCAGCCGGCCGCCCGGTTTCAACTGGGCCTTCAGTTCGTCGGGTATGAAGGGCATGGCCGCCGCCACCACGATGGCATCATAGGGCGCACCGGCCGGATAGCCCAGGGTGCCGTCGGCATTCTTGATCAGGACATTGTTGATGCGCAGTTCGCGCAGGGTATGGCGCGATCGACCGACCAGCTTGGCGATGCGCTCCACGCTCACCACCTTCTTCGCCAGCCGCGCCAGCACTGCCGCCTGATAGCCGCAGCCGCCGCCGATTTCGAGCACGATTTCCATGGGCTTGCCCTGACAGGCGAGTTCGCACGACTGGGCGACGATATAGGGGCTGGAGATGGTCTGGCCTTCGCCGATGGGCAGCGGTGTGTCCTCATAGGCCCGATGCTGCAGGCCCTCTTCCAGAAACAGGTGGCGCGGCACCGTGGCCATGGCGTCGAGCACCAGCGGGCTCTTGATGCCCTGCTCCTTGAGCCGGTCGATCATCCGCGCGCGGGTGCGCTGCGAGGTCATGCCGATGCCGCTGTGCAGGTTCATTGGCCCAGCCATTCGCCCACCGCCGCCATCTGGGGATAGTGGGTCAGGTCGATTTGCAAGGGCGTGACCGAAACCCGATTGTGGCTCACGGCCTGGAAATCGGTGCCCTGGCCGGCATCCTGGGCGGCACCGGCGGCACCCACCCAGTACATGGTCTGATTGCGCGGGTTGATCGTCCTGACCGTGTCCTGCGCCTTGTGCCGACGGCCCAGCCGGGTCACCTCAATGCCGGCAATGACCGCCTGCGGCACGTCCGGCACGTTCACGTTGAGCAGCATCGGCTGCTGGAACGGCTGCGCGGCAAAGCGCTTGACCAGCCCGACCACCACGGCGGCTGCCGTGTCGAAACGATCCTGGCCGCTACTCACCAGGGAAACCGCGATGGACGGGATGCCGAGCAGGAAGCCTTCGGTCGCGGCCGCCACGGTCCCGGAATAGACCGTGTCGTCGCCCATGTTGGCACCGTGATTGATGCCCGAGATCACCATTTCCGGTAACTCCGGCAACAGCCCGGTCACCGCCAGGTGGACGCAATCAGTCGGCGTGCCGTTGACGTATTGAAAGCCGGACGGCGCCTGCCGGACCATCAGCGGCCGGTCCAGGGTCAGCGAGTTGCTGGCCCCGCTTCGGTCGCGTTCCGGCGCCACCACGGTGATCCGGTGGCCCGCTTCGGTCAATGCAGCGGCCAGGGCGGCCAGGCCAGGGGCAAAGTAACCGTCGTCGTTGCTGAGCAGGATGCGCATGAAAGGAAATTAAAGTGCGGCGTGTGGGCGGGCGAATTTTGGCCTAATTCTACTACCGTTTGCCACTGCCCGAGGCCCGGATCAGCACCCAGTCCATCGCCCGCACCGGCAAAACCCGCTTCAGCCAGGCGAATAGCACCGACGGCACGGTGACCGGATAGCGCGGCCGAGGCCGGCGGCTTTCCAGCGCATGGACCACTTTCGCCAGCACCGCCTCGGGCGGCAGAGTAAAGGGCGCGGCCGGACCAGGCGTGTTGAGCCGGGCCAACTGACCTTTGTACTGCTCCCGATGCACGCTGTGCTGCCAGTCGATATGTCTGGTGAACGGTGGCAGACAGTTCTCGCGGAAGCGGGACACGATCGGCCCCGGTTCCACCAGGCTGACCTCGATTCCCGTGCCGGCCAGTTCCAGGCGCAGGGTGTCGGTAATACCCTCAACCGCGAACTTGACCGCGTTGTAGGCGCCCCGATAGGGGAAGGCGGCATAACCCAGCACCGAGCTGTTCATGACGATGCGTCCATGACCCTGTTTACGCATCACCGGAATGACCAGATTGGTCAATTCGATCCAGCCGAACAGATTGGTCTCGAACTGCTCGCGCAGGGCATCGCGGGTCAGGTCTTCCACCGCGCCGACCTGGCCGTAGCCGCCATTGTTGAACAGGGCGTCGAGCCGGCCACCGGTCCGGGCCATGACCTCGGCCCAGGCGGCGCGGATGGACGCGGAATCGTTCAGGTCCAGGACCAGGCTCTCCAGCCCTTCGCCAATCAACCGTTCGACATCCTCCGGCTTGCGGGCCGAGGCCAGCACCCGCCAGCCGCGCGCCTTGAGGCCATGGGCCACGGCATGGCCGATGCCGGTCGAACAGCCGGTGATGAGTACGTTTTTTTGCTCAGGATTCATGGCCGGAACCCTACCTGAATCGGCTTGACGCGGCCAGTCGGCTGGCTCCTAATCCGGAACCTACAGGTCAAGGGCAGCGCGCCATGAATCCAAAGATCGACGAATTGATGTCGAAAATCCATGAGCTTCAGGCCGAACTGGAAGCCGATCTGGAGCATAAACGGGAGGAGTTCCGCTACCACCTGGAAAATCGCCGGGCCCGCTTCGAACAGGACATTCTGGCCTTGCATCGCAGGCTGCGCAAAAGCAGCCTGCGCTACCTGGCCGAAGCCCCGTTCCTGTTCATCCTGACCGCTCCGGTGATCTACGGCACCGTGTTTCCCATGCTGCTGCTGGACCTGACCGTCACCGTCTACCAGGCCATCTGCTTCACCGTCTACCAGATTCCCAAGGTCAGGCGGGCCGACCACTTCATTTACGACCGCCACCTGCTGTCCTATCTGAACTGGATCGAGCGGATGAACTGCCTGTATTGCTCCTATGGCAACGGGCTGATGTCCTATGCCCGCGAGGTCGTCGCCCGGACCGAACAGTTCTGGTGCCCGATCAAGCATGCCCGACGCCTGGCCAGCGCCCACGACCGGTATCCCCGCTTCTTCGATTACGGCGATGCTGAACGGTACCGGGCCGAACTGGAACAGATCAGGAAGAGGTATTCGGAAGACTGAGGGCCGTTAACCTGCCGCTCGGCCCCATATCAGGATAAAATCGAAACCGCTTTGTAATATCTTTACTGGAGAAGTTCAAATGGCCCGCGTCACAGTCGATGACTGCATCAAATATTTTCCCAACCGCTTCGAAATGACCCTGGCTGCCGCCACCCGCGCCCGACAGATTTCCGTCGGCGCCACGCCCAAGGTCGAAGCCGACCGGGACAAGCCGGCCGTGATCTCCCTGCGCGAGATTGCAGAGGGTTTGGTCGGCCCCGAAATCCTGGTGAAATCCCACACCTGACAAACGAACCTGGACCGTGCCATGACAACACAGGCCCAGGCTCCCCGTTCACACCCCGTGCATGCCAAGGCACGGGATGCCTCCAAGACTGGCGCACCGACCACGGACGACGTCGCCATCATTGCCCCCTACCTGAAACCCGACGAAGCCGAAATCCTGGCCAAGGCCCTGGCGTTCAGCGCGCATGCCCATGAGGGCCAGTTCCGCAAGGGCGGCGAACCCTATATCACGCATCCCCTGGCGGTGGCCGAAACCCTGGCCGGCTGGCGCATGGACGTACAAACCCTGGCTGCCGCCCTGCTCCATGACGTAGTCGAGGATACCGGGGTCACCCGGGACGACATCCGGGTCAATTTCGGCGAGGCCATCGCCGATCTGGTCGACGGCGTCACCAAGCTGGACCAGTTGCAGTTCGAGAGCAAGAAGCACGCCCAGGCCGAGAATTTCCGCAAGATGCTGCTGGCCATGGCGCGCGATGTGCGGGTCATCCTGATCAAGCTCGCCGACCGCTGGCACAACATGCAGACCCTGGAGCACATGAACCTGGAGCAGCGCCAGCGCATCGCCCAGGAAACGCTCGACATCTATGCCCCGATCGCCAACCGGCTGGGGCTCAACGTGGTATTCCACGAATTGCAGGACCTGTCGTTCCAGAACATGCACCCGACCCGTTACCGGGTACTGGAAAAGGCCATCGCCGCGTCGCGCGTCGATCGGCGCGAGGTGGTCGAGAAGATCAACCAGGCGATCCGTGCCAAGCTGGAGAACAGCAACATCCAGGCCGAGGTCTACGGTCGGGAAAAACACCTGTACAGCATCTACCGCAAGATGCAGGAAAAGCACCTCGCCTTCACCGAAGTGTTCGACATCTACGCCTTCCGGGTCGTGGTCGACGATGTGCCCAGCTGCTATCTGGCCCTGGGCGCCCTGCACAGCCTGTACAAGCCCATTCCCGGCAAGATCAAGGACTACATCGCGATCGCCAAGGGCAACGGCTACCAGTCGCTGCACTCCACGCTGTTCGGGCCGTTCGGCACCCCGGTCGAGATCCAGATCCGGACCAAGGAAATGAACCGGCTGGCCGAGGAAGGCGTGGCCTCGCACTGGCTGTACAAGACCGGCGGCGCCGAGCTGACCGAAGCCCAGCGCATGGCCCACCAGTGGCTGCAGAGCCTGCTCGACATCCAGGCCGACAGCCGCGATTCGGTCGAATTCCTGGAGCACATCAAGGTCGACCTGTTCCCGGACGAGGTCTACGTGTTCACGCCCAAGGGCAAGATCATGGCCCTGCCGCGCGAGGCGACCGCGATCGACTTCGCCTACAACGTCCACACCGATATCGGCAACCAATGTGTCGCGGCCCGCGTCAACGGTGACTACATGCCGCTCTCGACCCCGCTGCGCAACGGCGACCGGGTCGAGATCATCACCAGCGAATCGGCCCGGCCCAATCCGGCCTGGATCCATTTCGCGGTCACCGGCAAGGCCCGGGCCCATATCCGCAACGCCCTCAAGCACGCCCACCGGCACGAATCCGAGATGCTTGGCCAGCAGCTGCTAAACCAGGCCCTGCGCGGCCTTGGGGTCAATCCGGCCGACGTTGACGAGGCCCGCTGGGACGCGCTGGTCAAGCTCAAAAACCGCAGCCGGGAGGACATCCTGGTCGAGATCGGCCTGGGCAAGAAACTGGGCATGATGGTCGCCCGCCAGCTGCTGGCCAAGGAAGGCGAGGACGTGCCGCGCCCCGCCGGTCCGCTCCTGATCCGCGGCTCGGAGGGCGTCGCGGTGCGCCTGGCCAAATGCTGCCGACCGATCCCGGGCGACCCGATCATCGGTCAGATCAAGAAGGAACAGGGCCTGATCATCCATACCCACGACTGCCCGCAGGTCAAGCATTACCGCGAAGACCCGGACAAGTGGATCGACGTGGAATGGGAACAGGACCTGGACAAGACCTTCGACGTCAGCGTCCGCATCACCGTCGCCAACAACCGGGGCGTGCTGGCCAAGGTCGCCGCCGCCATCTCCGCCGAAGGCTCCAACATCGACGACGTGCATATGGAAGAAGAAAGCGGCAAATACACCCACCTGTTCTTCACGGTCCAGGTCCAGAACCGGGTCCATCTGTCCCGCCTGATGCGCGCCCTGCGCACCTTGCCGGAAGTAAGCCGGATCACCCGATTGAAAGGCGGCCATACCGGCCGTAGCGCCAACATCATCTGAGGAAAGACATGGCCAGACAGATCATCGCCACTGCCAACGCGCCGCAAGCCATCGGCACCTACTCCCAGGCCGTCAAGGTCGGCACCACCGTTTATCTGTCCGGACAGATCGGCCTGGACCCGGCCACCATGCAGATGGTCGACGGCATCGAAGCCCAGATCCACCGCGTATTCCAGAACCTGAAGGCCGTTGCCGAGGCCGCCGGCGGCAGCCTGGCCGACCTGGCCAAGCTGAACGTCTTTCTCACCGACCTGGGCCATTTCGCCATGGTCAACGAGATCATGGCCCAGTATTTCAGCCAGCCCTACCCGGCCCGCGCCGCCGTGGGCGTGGCCAGCCTGCCGCGCAACGCGCTGGTCGAGGCCGATGGCATCCTTGAGCTGAATTGAGCACGTCCTGATCTTGTTCAGATACTGGATTAACAAGTGACCCAGGCCCTGGCCGAACAATTGACCCCGCTAATGGGCAAGCTGCAAGCGATCGTCGCGAAAAAGGGCTGAGCCCAGCGGCAGCGCCATGGCAAAGCCCGTCAAGGACATCCCGGTGCATGAAAAACTGGGCCTGGCCAGCGCCGAGGCGCTGACCCTTCACCTGCCCTTGCGCTATGAGGATGAAACCCGCCTGACCCGCCTGCGCGACGCCCGTCCCGGCCTGCCCGTGCTGGTGGAGGGCACCGTCGTCCAGGCCGAGGTGGCGTTCCGGCCCCGGCGGCAGCTGCTGGCCAGCCTGACCGAAACCGGCTCGGATGCCCCATTCCACCTGCGCATGCTGAATTTCTATCCCAGCCAGCAGGCCAGCCTGAAACCCGGCGTCCGGCTGCGCCTGTATGGCGAGGTCCGGCCCGGCTTCTTCGGTGACGAAATGGTCCATCCGCGCTGGCGGATCGTGGGCGCTAACACGCCCCTGCCGGACCGGTTGACCCCGGTCTACCCGACCGTGGCCGGGCTGTCCCAGGCCCGTATCCAGAAGGCCGTGGCTGCGACCCTGGCCAGCGCCGACCTGAGCGAAACCCTGCCCGCCGCCCTGCTAACCCGCCTGGCGCTGCCCGCCTTCGACGAGGCGGTGACCCGACTGCACGCGCCGATGCCCGAGGACAGCCTGGCGGCACTCGAATCACGCGAGCACCCGGCCTGGCGCCGGATCAAGTTCGACGAACTGCTGACCCAGCAGTTGTCGCTCCGGCTGCATACCCGCGAACGCAACCGCCAGAGCGCCCCGGTCCTGGCCAGCGACTCGGGCCTGGCTGACCGCTTCACTGCCGGGCTGCCCTTCCCGCTGACCGCCGCGCAGCAGCGTGTGCTGCAGGAAATCCGGACCGACCTCGGCAAACCGCATCCCATGCACCGGCTGTTGCAGGGCGATGTGGGCAGCGGCAAGACCTGCGTCGCCGCCCTGGCCGCGCTGATCGCCGTGGGCAGTGGACAGCAGGCGGCGGTCATGGCCCCGACCGAGATCCTGGCCGAACAGTTGTACCTGAAATTCCGGGAATGGCTGGAGCCCATGGGCATCCGCGTGGTCTGGCTGGCTGCCGCCCTGAAAGGCAAGGCCAAAAAGGAAGCCATGGCAGAAATCGCCAGCGGCCAGGCCGCCGTCGCCGTCGGCACCCACGCCTTGTTCCAGGACGAGGTCGCCTTCCAGTCGCTGGCCCTCGCCATCGTCGACGAGCAGCACCGGTTCGGCGTCGAGCAGCGCCTGGCCCTGCGCGGGAAAGGCGTCGACGGCAATATCATTCCCCACCTCCTGATGATGTCGGCCACGCCCATCCCGCGCAGCCTGGCCATGAGCTATTTCGCCGACCTTGATGTCTCGGTCATCGACCAGTTGCCGCCGGGGCGGACACCGGTCGCCACCCGGACCGTAGGCAACGCCCGGCGCGACGAAGTGATCGCCCGGCTCAAGGATTATTGCCTCGACGGCGCCCAGGCCTACTGGGTCTGCCCCTTGATCGAGGAATCGGAGAAAGTGGACCTCAAGGCTGCCCTGGACGCCCATGCCGAGCTGGTCGCCAGGCTGCCCGGTCTGCGCATCGGGCTGGCCCACGGCCGGATGAAGTCGAACGAGAAGGCGGCCGTGATGACTGCCTTCAAGGCCGGCGAGCTGGACATCCTGGTTGCCACCACGGTGATCGAGGTCGGCGTCGACGTGCCCAATGCCAGCCTGATGGTGATCGAACACGCCGAACGCATGGGCCTGGCCCAGCTGCACCAGTTGCGTGGCCGGGTCGGCCGCGGCAGCCGGGAATCGACCTGCCTGCTGCTTTATTACGATCCGCTTTCGGACACCGCCCGGCAACGCCTGCACATCATCCGGGAGCACACCGACGGCTTCGTGATTGCGCGCGAGGACCTGCGCCTGCGCGGCCCGGGCGAGTTTCTGGGCGCCCGCCAGTCGGGCCTGCCCATGCTACGCTTTGCCGACCTTGAAACCGATCAGGACCTGCTCGAACTGGCCCGCGACGCCGCCGGCCACCTGCTCAGGCA
>JBBIJC010000085.1:0-10770 GCA_037446165.1 Hydrogenophilales bacterium
CTAAGCCACGACACCGCACCCTGGGGCTGGATTCCCCGGGAAATATTGGATCTCTAAAAACAATGAGGCAAGCCCATGCCATGCAATCCGGAAGTCCTGAAAATCGTTCCCCTGTTTTCATTGCTCGACGAAGAAGAACTGGCCGTGCTGGCCGGCCAGGTCGAACTGCGCAATTTCGCGCCCCGGCAGCGGATCTACAAGATCGGCGACCCCAGCGAACGCGCCTATATCATGGTGTCGGGCTCGGTCCTGGTCACCACCATCGACGAAGACAATCAGGTTGTCCTGCTTGACCAGCCGATTCAGGGCGAAGTCTTCGGCTTCGCCTCGATGCTGGCCCAGACCCCACACCAGACCGATGCCACCGCGGAAGAAGACACCGAATGCATCGAGCTCGACCTGAACGACATCACCGTCCTGTTGCGCAAGAAGCCGGATGCCGGCCTGGATTTGATGACCGTCCTGGGCAAGCAATTCCACGCCGCGGAAAGGCTGGTCCGCCTGCGCGCGACACGCAACCCGAACGACCTGATCGAGGAGTCCGAGACCCTGGGCGAACGGCTCGCCGACAAGGTCGCCTCCTTTGGTGGCTCCTGGTTCTTCATCGCCCTGTTTACCGCCGTGCTGGTCGTCTATTCCGCCATCAACGTGGCCCTGGGCAACAAGGCCTGGGACCCCTACCCATTCATCCTGCTCAACCTGTTCCTGTCGATGCTGGCCGCAATCCAGGCCCCGATCATCATGATGAGCCAGAACCGACAGGACAAAAAAGACCGGTTGCGGAGCGAACTCGACTTCGAGGTCAACCGTCGCGCCCATTCCGAAATCCAGGGCCTGGCGCACCGGATCAACCTGTTGTTCGACAAGGTCGGGGACGTTGAAGAGATGGTGCGGAAATAAGCTGGCCGGAACCCGCTGGCCTTGACCGTCATTCCCGCTCCAGCGGGAATCCAGGGTTGCCCTGACTGCGCAAGTCTGCCGGCGCAGCCAACCACAAGCGCACTCAGGAATGGAGCCAGTCAGCCCGGGACCGGGGCTGACGATTTCCGCACTAGCCGGGCAAACTCTTCGGCTGGCACCGGGCGGCTGAACAGATAGCCTTGATACTTCCTGCAGCCGTGGTCGGCCAGGAAGGCCTGTTGTGCCTCGGTCTCCACGCCCTCGGCCAGCACGCTGAGCTTGAGATTCAGAGCCATGGCGATAATTGTGGCGGCAATCTCCGCGTCGTTGCTGTCGTGCGGGATATCGCGCACAAAGCTTTGGTCGATCTTCAGTTCATCGATGGGGAAGCGCTTCAGATAGGCCAGTGACGAATAACCGGTGCCGAAGTCGTCGATTGCAATGCTCAAGCCCAGTGCCTTCAGGTCATGCAACAGGGTGACGGCTTCCTCGCCCCGGCCCATGATCATGCTCTCGGTGAGTTCAAGCATGAGCTGCCCTGACGGCAAGCCGGTTTCGGCCAGGACGCCGGCCACCAGCTGTACCAGATTCCGTTGCTGCAACTGTCGTCCCGACAGGTTGACCGCCATGGTCAATGGCGGCAGGCCCTCGGCGGCCCAGGCCATGGCCTGGGCACAGGCCGTGCGCAGCACCCATTCACCGATCTGCACGATCAGCCCGGTCTCCTCGGCCAGCGGGATGAACAGGGCGGGCGGAACCAGCCCCTGGTCCGGGTTCTGCCAGCGGACCAGGGCCTCGCAGCCGACGATCAGCCCGGTAACGATATCCACCTGCGGCTGGTAATGGACCACGAACTCACCCTGGATCAGGGCCCGGCGCATGCGTGCGTCGAGATCGAGCCGGCTGTTGACCGCCGAGGTCAGCGCGCTGGTATAGAAGCGGTAGGTATTGCGGCCCTGGTCCTTGGCCTGGTACATCGCGGCGTCGGCATGCTGCACCAATTCAGTCGCAGTGCGCCCGTCCTCGGGAAACAGGCTGATGCCGATGCTCGCGCCAACATACACTTCATGGCCGCCAGGCAGCTTGAACGGCTCGTCCAGCAATTGAATCAGGGTCTGGGCCACTTCGGCCGCATCTTCCGGCCGCTGTATGTCTTCCATGATCACCAGGAATTCATCTCCGCCCAGGCGGCCAAGCGTGTCGTCATCCCGCAGCCGGCCACTCAGGCGCTTGGCAATGGCAATCAGCAGTTCGTCGCCGACAGGGTGACCAAGACTGTCGTTGACGTTCTTGAACCGATCCAGATCGATGAACAGCGTGGCTACCGAATGCTGCAGCCTGATCGCCCGCTCCAGCGCATGTTCCAGGCGTGACTGCACCAGCAGCCGATTGGGCAGATCGGTCAGCGGATCATAGTGAGCCAGACGTTCGAGCTGGGCTTCGGATCGTTTGATCTGACTGATGTCGGTCATGACGCCGACATAATGGCTGGGTTTTCCGGCACTGTCGTAAACCGTGCTGATGGTCAGCAACTGGGGAAATACGCCGCCATCCTTGTGCCGGTTCCAGATTTCGCCCTGCCAGTGTCCGTGCTGCCGCACGCTGGCCCACATCTTCTGATAAAACCCTTCATCCTGATGACCGGATTTGAGCAGGCTCGGGTTGCGTCCAAGCACTTCGGCCTGGTCGAATCCGGTGAGTTCGGTATAGGCCCGGTTGACCTGGACGATGTGGGGCGTCAGGTCGGTAATGACCACCCCCTCGCGTGTGCTTTCGAATACTGCGGCGGCCTGGCGCAGGGTGGTATCGGCACGGGCGCGTTCGATGGCCAGCCCGGCGATGTGGGCGAATTCGGTGATCACATCGAGGTCGTGCTGGCTCGGTGCTCGTGGCTGGTTGTAATAGACGCCGAAGGTGCCCAGCACCTCGCCCGACTCGGCCTTGAACGGGATCGACCAGCAGGCCCTCAACCCGGCCTGCTCGGCCAGATGGGCATAGGGCGCCCAGTAGGGATGGGACTGGATGTCTTCCACGATGACCGGTTCGCCAATGGCCGCAGCGGTGCCGCAGGAGCCATGTCCGACCGCCGGTTCCAGACCATCCACGGCGGCATTGTAAAAAGGCGGCAGGCTGGGGGCGGCGCCGGTGAACAGGCGCGTACCCCGGGTTTCGCGGATCAAGATCGAAACCCGCATTTCCGGATAGATCGCCTCGAGGCGGGTGGCGATTTCCAGCAGGATGGCCTTCAGCGGCTGGTTGCTGACCAGGCCATGCAGCACCGCGAGCCGGGTTGCCTGCGTCTGTTCGGTCAGTTTGACCTCGGTGACATCCCGCCAGGCGCCCATTGCTTCCCGCGCCTCAGCGCCGCGTTGATCGGGTTGCTTAAGCTCGTCGTGGATCCAGTGGATCTGGCCTGACTGGTCGAGGAACCGGTAGTCATGCGCGATGTGACCCGTGCTCGCCAGGCTGGCCATGGCCGCGAGGGCGGCGTCCCGGTCTTGCGGGTGCAGATGGTCGTGCCACCAGCCCGGACTCAGCGCCTCTGCCTCGGTGTAGCCGAGCAGGCGCTTGATGTTGCTGCTGACCCAGGTTGGCCGGGCGCCATCCCCGCCCAGGCGCAAGGTGTACAGGATCACCGGGCTGGCATCCAGGACATAGCCGAGACGCTCCGATGTGGCCCGCAGATTGGCCCGTTCGCGGGTCAGTTCCATCTGGCGATGGACCTTTTCCAGGGTCGCCGGCAGCATGTGCAGGTAACCGCTGTTCTTGGTCAGGTAATCGTCCACGCCCAGATGGATCGCACGGGCAGCGACCTCTTCGCTGCCCTGGCCGGAAACGATGACGATGGGGATATCGAGCCCCCGCTCCGCACGCAATACCTTCACCGCTTCGAGCGCGTCCAGTCCGGGCAGGCGATAGTCCAGCAGCACCACGTCATACGCGCAGTCCTGCCCGGGCCCGGTGGGCAGGCGCGCCAGAACGTCCTGCACAGTGCTGGCCAGAGTCAGCCGTATGTTGGGCGCATAACGGGCGAAATGGCGCAAAGTGAGGTCGATGTCGGCCTGGCTGTGCTCGGCATACAGCACCCGTAATGAACGGGACTGGCGCACGGAGGCTTCGTTGAAACGTTTCAGGGAGTCATGCAGGGTGGCGGATACTTTTTCAAGGCCATCAAAATCCTTGGTCAGGTAGTCGTCCGCACCAGCCTGAAGGGCGGCAATGGCCGATTCCTGGTCGCCCGATCCGGTCAGCATGACAACGGCCAGCGGCAATTTACGGTCGCGAATCTCGGCCAGCAGTTCGAGGCCATTACCGTCTGGCAGACGCAGGTCGGCCAGTACCGCATCGTAGCGCTCGGGGCGCTGCAGTCGCTGGCGGGCAGCAGCCAGACTGGCAACCTGATCCAGATTGATGTCCGCGGCAGAACGGGCCAGCTGGAGACGAGTCAGTTCGGCATCGGTAGGGTTGTCTTCGACGTGAAGTACGCGCATTCGTCTACCTTGGCGGATGGTTCAGCAGGCACCAGTACAGTTCGATTTGTGCGGCAACATCCATGAATTTATCGAAATTCACCGGCTTGACGATGTAGGAGTTGGCGTGGTTCCGGTAGGCCGTTTCGATGTCCTTGTCTTCGCTGGACGAAGTCAGCACCACCACGGGCAGGTCGCTCGTGAGCGGGTGCTCGCGATACAGACGCAACACTTCAAGTCCGTCCACCCTGGGCAGTTTCAGATCGAGCAGCACGACCAGAGGCAGCGCTTCGCCCGCTTCCCAGCGGGGTATCCATTCCAGTGCCTCCTGGCCGTCGCGGGCGACTTCGATCGGATTGATCAGCTTGCGCCGGGCAAAGGCGCGCAGGGTCAGGTCGAGGTCGACCGGGTTGTCCTCGACCAGGAGGATGGGGCGCCGGTTGGGGTCGAAAGTCATCGCGGTAGCTCCAGATGGAATGTGGCACCCTGGCCCGGCGCGCTTTCCGCCCAGACCCGGCCGCCCATGCGCTGCATCGCCTTGCGCACGATGGCCAGGCCCACCCCCGTGCCCTGGAAGTCTTCCGAACGTTGCAGACGCTGGAAGATTTCGAAGATCCTGTCCTGAAACTGCATGTCAAAGCCGATCCCGTTGTCTTTGATACTCAGGATAGTCGATTCAGGCTTGGCCGTAGACTGGATTTCGATGATCGGCGGCTTGCTGTCCCGGCTGAATTTGATGGCATTGTCGAGCAGATTGCGCAAAACCATGTTGAATCCATCGGGGTCGGCCCGTACGGTATGCACCGCCAGATCGAGCCGGATTTCGATCCCCTTGGCCCGAAGTTCATCCTCGCGTTCGGCGAGCAGGGCCGATAGTTGCCGGTCCAGGTTGAGGTCCATGCCGCTCAGGCTGCGCCGCTCCATCCGTGAGTAGGCGAGCAGGTCCTCGATCAGCTGGTTCATCTGGTCGACGCCATGGCGCACGTTGCCCAGGAACAACCGGCCCTCCTCGTCCAGCTGACCGAGATGGTCTTCGAGCAACATGCGGCTGTAGCCGTCGATGCCCCGGAGCGGAGCCTTGAGGTCGTGCGAGACCGAGTAGGTGAAGGTCTCCAGCTCCTTGTTCACGCTGGCCAGTTCGGCCGTGCGTTGCAGTACCCGCTCCTCCAGGTCGGCGTTGAGCTGACGGATTTCGTCCTCCATTTGCTTGCGCGCGGTGATGTCGCGCACCACGGCGATGAGCTGGCCGCTATCGGGCAGCTGGCTCAGGCGCGCTTCAAAATTCCTTGCACCGTGGGGCAACTCCAGCTCGTACTCATAGGTCGCCAGCCCTCCGTGCTGCCGAACCGCCGCGATGTTCTGCTCGAACTGGGCCGCGACCGGTGCCGGCACCACCTCCTGCATGCGCTTGTTGATGAACATTTCCGGTGGCACATAGAGATCGGCGCTCTTTTGCGCCCGGTAATCGCGGATGGTGCCGTCCGGATCGAGCAGGAAGAACAGGTCGGGCAGGGCCTGGAACACCGAATCCAGGACGATCTCACCCTGCCGTGCCTTCGCCTCGGCCAGCTTGCGCCCGGTGACATCCTGGATCGCGCCCTCCAGGCGCACCACCTTGCCCCCTTCCAGAACGGGCAGGCCGATGGTGCGCACCCATTTTTTGACGCCTTTTGCGCTGGTCAACTCCAGTTCCAGGTCATAGGGCTGACCGCTGTCGATGGCATTGCGCACCGCCAGTTCGATGAGTTGACGCGATTCGCCCTGGTAGAAACTCATGCCATAGGCTGCATCGACCTCCAGGCTGGGTTCCAGATCGTGGATGCGTGCTGTTTCAGCGGTCCAGGTGCCGCGCAGGGTGGCAGCATCGAATCCCCAGCCCCCGACCTGGGCCAGTCGGCTGGTGCGGTCGAGAATGTTTTTCTCCCGCCGCAGTTCGTCCTCGGCCCGCTTGCGTTCGGTGATGTCGCTGAGGAAGATGGAAATGCCGTCCTGGGTTGGGTAGATGCTGTGCTCGAACCACTTGCCCAAAGGCGGGTAAAACTCCTCCAGACAGGACGTGACGCCCTCTGCCATGGTCTGCTCGCAGGCCAGACGGAGAGGGTCGCTGGGGGCATCGGGAAATGCGCTCCAGATCTGTTTGCCTACCAGTTCGCCCGCCGCCTGGCCGAGCATCTCACCCGCCTTGCGGTTGACATACCGGTAGCGCCAGTCCCGGTCCAGGCTGACAAAGCCATCGCCCATGCTGTCCAGCAGATCGACCATATGCCGGCTCAGGGTGTCCCGGGCCGTTTCGGTCTCGATGAAGTCCAGCGCGAAGCCGATATCCAGCGCCAGTTCGTCCAGCAGACGCAGTTCGGCCTGATCGAAAAAATCGGTCTGGTCGGCATACAGGGTATACACCCCGCGCACCTGCTCGCCGCATTTGATCGGCAACGACACCGATGAACGGTAGCCCAGTGCCAGTGCATCTTCGCGCCAGGGCGCCAAACGCGGGTCGCTGGCGATGTCGTCGCAGACCACATGCTGGCCCTGCTTGAGGGCTAGCCCACTCGGGCCACGACCGCGTTCATCGTCGCCCAGCGAAACGTGCAGGCGCTCCAGATAGCCATCGACATGGCCGGCGCTGGCGACCGGTTTCACTTCGCCGCTGACCTGATCGGCCATGCCCACCCAGGCCATGCGGAATCCGCCGACCTCGACCGCGATGCGGCAGGCTTCATGGAATAGCCTATCCGGTTCGCGCTGGCGCACAATCGTTTCGTTGATGCCGCTCAGCACGGCGTAGATCCGGTTCAGGTTTTCGATTCGCTGTGCCGCCTGCTTGCGTTCAGTGATGTTGCGGGCAATGCCCAGCACCCCAAGGAGCCTGCCCCGGCCATCGAAAACGGGGGTCTTGATGGTTTCCGCCAGCTCTCGATGGCCATCCCGGGCGAAGCTCAACCACTCCTCGTTGACGCTGGGGCCGCCCGCCGCGATGGCGGCCCGGTCTTTCTCGCGGAAAAACTCGGCCAGCTCGGCAGCGACAAAATCATGGTCGGTCTTGCCCACGATATCCGTCTCCCTGGCGTCATACAGCGTTTCAAAACGCGGGTTGCAGGCCAGATAAACGCCGTTCGGGTCTTTCAGCCAGACCAGATCGGGCAGCGTGTTGAGCAAGGCGCGCAACCGGGCTTCGTTGCCGGCCAGCGCCTGCCGGCCCCGGGTCAGAAAATAGGTCAGGGTTCCGGCGGCCAGGGCCGCCAGCAGACCAAACAGCCGGATCAACATCAGTGCCTGGCTGGCCTGGCCCCAGCCCGCTACAGGGAGCGCAGCCACTTGCCAGGTGCCGCCGGGCAAATTGATGGTACTGGTCACGGGCTGGCTGGAGAACACACTTGCGTCGCCGTAAAAGACAGGGCCCTGTTCGCCCGTGCCATTGGTCCCCCGTATCGCCAGACGCAGTTTTCCGGCATCCAGATTTGCCTTATCCAGCTCAGCCAGCCGGTACAGGGTATCGACATCGATCACCGCGGAAACCAGTCCCCAGAACCGCGGTTTCCCTCCTGGCTGCGCTGCCGGCAGGTACACCGGCTCACGCGCAATGATCCCGACGCCACCCTGGACCAGGGGCAATGGCCCCGCCACCAGCGGCTTGCCGGTTTCCATGACCTTCAGCGCCGCCGCGCTCTGGATGGGATGGGTCCGGTAATCCAGACCTATCGCAGTCTCGTTGCCGGCAAGGGGATACATCAGGGAAACAACCATGCCCGGCGCACCGGCAATGTTGCGCAAGGCATGGCGGTCATCGACCAGCCCCTGCGCGATCCGGGCGAAGCCTGCCTGATCGATGTCCGGCTGGGCCGAGATCACGGCGGTCAGGCCATGCACCAGCAGCAGGTTGGCGTTGACCGTCCCTTCCAGCCGCGCCCTGATCGTGGACAGGCTGTCGAGAACGACTACCTTTTCCTGTTCCAGTTCGCTTTGCCGGGCGTAGTGGTCAACCACCTGTTCCGTGGCGAATACCAGCAGCATGGCCAACAGGGCAGCCCACCAGGGGCGTTGCCAGAAATACCAGCGCAAGAAGGTCCGCCTGCCTTGTTCGTTCAGATCACTTGACGTCATCGTTGATGCTCACCTTGAGACCGTTTTTTGTGTCCACGGCTTGATCAGACCAGACTTGACGGATGACGACAAGGGAGGGCGATCTCAAACGAGGTCAGGCCGTAGTCCGAGGTCGCTTGCAGCCTGCCGCCATGCGCCTCCACGATTGATCTGGTGATGGCCAGCCCCAGCCCGGTGTGTTTGCCTGCCCCCTCATGACGGGATGGGTCGATCCGATAGAAGCGGTCGAATATCCGGGGCAGGTGTTCCGGCGGGATGCCAGCTCCGGGATTGGTGACTGTAATGCAGCAGCGGTTGCCGTCCGAGACCAGAACCACTTGCACGCTGCCTCCATTCGGAGTGTGGCGCAGTGCGTTGGACAGCAGATTGGAAATGGCGCGCTGCAGCATGAGCCGGTCGCCCGTGACGCTGGCTTCGCCGTCGATGGTTAGCCGGATTTCATGTTCTGTCGCGAGTGCTTCGTAGAATTCGAATAGCCGTCTGACCTCGATGCCAAGATCGATTGATTCCCGGCTGGGGACGACCAGATTGTTGTCCGCCTGGGCCAGGAACAGCATGTCGCCGATCATCCGGCCCAGCCGTTCATATTCTTCCATGCTCGATTCGAGCACTTCGCGGTATTCGTCGGCACTACGCGTTTGGGCCAGGGCGACCTGGGTCTGGGTCATCAGGTTGGAGACCGGGGTGCGCAGTTCGTGGGCAATGTCGGAGGAAAAATCGGACAGGCGCCGGAAGGCCTCTTCCAGACGGCCGAGCATGGCGTTGAATGCGCTGGAGAGGACCTGGATTTCGCCCGGCACGCCGGATTCGGGCAGCCGTTCGGACAGGCGCTCGGCCGAGATGAAAGCGGCGGTCGAGGCAATAGCGCGCAAGGGTTGCAGCCCGCGTCGGGTGGCCAGCCAGCCCAGGGCAGCCGTTGCCAGCGCGGCCAGCGCCATGGACCCGGCCAGGATGCGGCGGAACTCGGCCATGAAGACCAGGTGATGCATGATGTCGACGGCGATGACCACGGTGTAGGGCGCACCGGCGACGGTCACCGGGCTGGCGATGCCGCGGTATTCGGTATCGTCCGCAGCCCAGTGGCGGAGGCTGCCGGGTGCCGTGGCGCGGGTGTCGACCAGGTATTTCGGAAAGGCGGAACCGGAGGTGGCGAACCAGGTCTCGCCATGGTTGTCGATCACGGCAACCGACAGGCCGTGATGGCCGACCAGCGCATCGCTCAGTTCCTGGGTCAGCGTGTCGAGGTCGGCCGGATTGCGCACCCGGTCGAGCAGGTGGCGGACCAGCTCCAGCTTGCCCAGCATCTCCTGCCGGTCTTCCTCGGCGAAATGGTTTTCCACCGCGCGGGCGATCAGCAGGCCGGTGCCCAGCAGGACCACGGCGACCACGCCGGCGAAGAACAGACTGATGCGGGCGGTGAGGGACAGCGACCTCATTCGGATGCTGAGCCGTCCAGCACGTAGCCCATGCCGCGCACGGTGCGGATCAGCTTGACCGGGAAGCCATCGTCGACCTTGCCGCGCAGGCGGCGCACGGCGACGTCGATCACGTTGGTGTCGCTGTCGAAATTCATGTCCCAGACCTGGGACGCGATCAGGGCACGGGGCAACACCTCGCCCGCGCGGCGGACAAACAATTCCAGCAGCGAGAATTCCTTGGGCGTCAGGTCGATGCGCTGGCCGGCGCGGGTGACCCGGTGGCGGATCAGGTCCAGTTCCAGGTCGGCCACCTGCAGGCTGCCGGCGGCGGGCTGCTGGGTGCCGCGCCGCAGCAGGGTGCGGATGCGGGCCAGCAGCTCGGCGAAGGCGAACGGTTTGATCAGGTAATCGTCGGCACCGAGTTCCAGGCCGCGGACCCGGTCCTCGACCTGGTCGCGCGCGGTCAGGAACAGGACCGGCAGGCCGTGGCCAGCCTCGCGCAGTGACCTGAGGATGGCCCAGCCGTCCAGGCCGGGCAGCATCACGTCGAGCACGGCCAGGTCGTAGTCACCGGACAAAGCCAGGTGCAGGCCGTCCTGGCCGTCGCGGGCGAGGTCGACCACGAAGCCGGCCTCGGTCAGGCCGCGGCGCAGGTATTCGCCGGTCTTGGGTTCGTCTTCGACGACGAGCAGTTTCATGGACTTCGGAGAATGGGTGGTTGGCACGCCAATCCTGCCACAACCGGAACGTGCTTGCTGGGCATTCCATATGAAAACGGCCAGTACCTCCAGTCCAATCCTTGCCACCGTTTTCAACCCAGAGTAGCCCGGCTATTCCTTTCGATTGTCCACTTGGAAAACGTTCACCAGACGTGTTACCAA
>JBBIJC010000086.1:0-1167 GCA_037446165.1 Hydrogenophilales bacterium
TGTCGCCCTGGCTGAGCACCGCCGCGCGCTCCATCATGTTCTCCAGTTCGCGGATGTTTCCGGGCCAGGCGTAGCCACCCAATTGACTCAGCGCCTCGGCATCCAGCCTGGGCATGGGACGACCCAGTTCGCGGCTGTATTTGTCCAGGAAATGCTCGGCCAGCAGGGGAATGTCGTCGCGCCGTTCGCGCAACGGCGGCACCTCGACCCGGACCACATTGAGGCGGTAGTACAAATCCTGGCGCAGCCGGCCTTCCGCCACCGCCTGTTGCGGGTCGCGGTTGGTGGCGGCGACGATGCGCAGGTCCACGGCCACCGGCTGGTGGCTGCCCAGGCGTTCGATGCTGTTTTCCTGCAGCACGCGGAG
Organism: Hydrogenophilales bacterium; assembly: GCA_037446165.1. GTDB lineage: Bacteria > Pseudomonadota > Gammaproteobacteria > Burkholderiales > Thiobacillaceae > Parasulfuritortus. The sequence continues at coordinate 368 of JBBIJC010000086.1, forward strand.
CAGCTTGGCCTGCAGTGCCAGCGGCATTTCGGTGACTTCATCCAGGAACAGGGTGCCGCCGCTGGCCACTTCGAAGCGGCCCATGCGGTCCTTGTCCGCGCCGGTGAAGGCGCCCTTGCGATAGCCGAACAGCTCGCTTTCCAGCAGGTCGGCCGGAATGGCCGCGCAATTGATCGCCACGAACAGGCCGGTGCGACCCGACTCCTGATGGATGGCACGGGCCACCAGTTCCTTGCCGGTGCCGGTCTCGCCAACCACGAAGATGCTGCTGCGGGCCGGGGCCACCTGACGGATGAGCTGATACAGGTTTTGCATGGCCGGGCTCTGGCCGATGAATTCACCCCAGCCGCGGTCCATTTCCTCGCGCAGGAAACGGTTTTCGCGCTGCACGTATTCCATGGCCAGGGCACGGGTCACGGCCAGCTCCACCGTGGACATCTCGAACGGGCGGATGATGTAGTCGATGGCGCCCAGCTTCATCGCCTCGACCGCACTCTGCACGCTGCCATGAGCGGTGAGCACCACCACCGGGATTTCCTCGCCCCGTTCGCGCAATGCACGCAGGAGGCCGATGCCGTCCAGGTTGGGCATGCGCAGATCGGTCAGCACCAGATCGAACGTGCCCTCGGCGAACCGGGCCAGCGCCTCGTTGCCGTCGGCGGCCTGCACCACGTCATAGCCCATGGCCAGCAGCGCCATTTCCAGCAGGCGGCGCATCTTGTCTTCGTCATCCACCACCAGGATGCGACTGGTCACTTTGCTTCTCCTTTCGATCCGCCGAAACGGACGGTAAACGCGGC
>JBBIJC010000086.1:1267-3844 GCA_037446165.1 Hydrogenophilales bacterium
CGATGCCGCCCTCGCGGCGGGTGAAGAAGGGATCGAACACCCGATCCAGCACGCCAGCCGGAATGCCCGGGCCGTCGTCCTCCACTCGCACCGCGAAACCCTGTCTTTCGTCAGTGCTGACGATGCGAATCCAGCCGCCATCGGGTACATGCTGGATCGCATTGATGATCAGGTTGAGAAACACCTGGATCATCTGCTCACGGTCGCAGGCCAGAATCGACTGCCGGGCGTTGAGCCGGGTTTCGATCCGGATGTTTTTTTTCTCGGCCCGGTTGCCGATCAGGGCCAGGACATGCTCGATGATCTCGTGCACATCATGGGGCTGGAACAGCGGCGGGCGCGGAGACGCGCATTCGAGCAGCGTGGTCACCAGCCGGTTCAGCCGCTCCGTCTCGCTGACGATGAAGCCGGTCAGTTCCCGATCCTGTTCAGTCAGATCGCCACGCCGTTCAAGCATCTGGGCCGATGATTTGAGAATGCCCAGCGGGGTGCGCACTTCGTGCGCCATGATCGCCGCCATCTCGCCGACCACCGCCAGCTTGCCGGCCCGGACCAGATGCTCGCGCGACTGTTCCAGGGCATCGATCATTTCGGCAAAGGCATGGCTGAGTTCACCCACTTCGCTGATGCCGGTATGCAGCACGGGCGGCCGCCTGGCGTTGCCGCGCCGAAAGTTCCGGGCGAACTCGGTCAGCCGGCCGATGGGCGAGGCCAGCCGCTTGGCCAGGCGGCTCGACAACCAGCCGGCCACGGCAAGACTGAACAGCAGACCGCCCATGATTACCCAGGCCAGATGCCAGACCGGCGCAAAGGCGACCCGGGTCGGCTCCACCACCCGCATGCGCCAGCCAAATCCGGAAAAGTGCTGATAACCGGGCGAGACCGCCGAGCCGGTCAGCAGATCCCCATCCGGGGATGGGTTACCGGAGCTCGCGATGACCTGCCCTGCCGTGTCGAGCAGCTGGGCCGTCCGTTCGCTGTCCCTGATGTCATCAGTCAGGAAACGGCGCACCACATTCCAGTTCAGCACCGCGTATAGATAGCCGATATTTCCCTGGCCGAGCGCATTCGGCACGGCGGTCCTCAGCACGTAATTTCCCGCGCCCTCGGGCGCCTGCGCGGTGGTCTGTTCCAGCACCACGCCATCGGCATTGACCTGGTCGGCGGCCTTCATCGGCGTGCCCGGCTGCCGGCTGATGCCGACCAGACCGGGATCGCTGGCGGCCACGATCCGGCCCTGCGCGTTGGTGCAGTACAGCGCGCTGTAGACATCGCCGTGGCCGGCCTTGAGATCGCCCAGCAGGCGGGCCAGGCGCTTGTCCACGTCGCCGACCTGGATGTCCTGCATCAGCTCGACCCGGCTCCATTCGCGCAGGTCTTCCAGACGCTCGAAGAAGAACACATCGATACGCTGCAGCAAGCCGGAGGAGCTGTTGCCCAGGTTATGGGCGATCTCGGCCTTGAAGGCGCGGCGGAATTCGATGAAGGACAGGCTGCCGCTCAGCACGATGGCCACCAGCACCAGGGCCAGCGAGCCGCGCAGGATGGCGGTCCGGATGGTGACATCGCGCCTGGCCCGGCTCAGGATGGCCATCCCGGAATCCCCCGAACTGACAAAGCAGTAAAAAAGGGTCGGGACCGGTTACGGTACACTCCCGCACCTCGTGTATCAGTCATCGTTGACGATCATGTTTCAGACAAGTGGAGATCATAGCGTGACCCGCATCGCTTGCCCCAATACCAAACCGTATGTCAGTGCAGCTTCGTGTTCATGGCAAGGTATCCGGCACACCGCCTTCATGCTGCTCCTGATGCTGTCCGGGTTGGCCCAGGCCGCACCCTATGAACTCGGCCGGGGCTATCCGCTGCCGTTTCTGGGACTCACAGCGGGCGGCAACCTCAGCCTGCAGGTCAGCGCACTGGAAGGCGAGAAGAGCAAGGCGACCGTGCAGGACCTGAGCCTGTTCCTGCATGGCGACCCCCGGCCGGACTGGCATTTCTTCACCGAGATCGAGGTCAGCAACCCGGTCACGCTGACCAGGAGCGGCCTGAGCACCACGGATATCGACCTGGACTTTGAACGCTACTATCTCGATCACAACCTGTCCGCCCGGAACACGCTGCGCCTCGGCAAGTTTCTCACCCCCGTCGGCCGCTGGAACCAGATCCATGCCGACCCGCTGGTCTGGACCGTATCCCGGCCGCTGACCACCTCCGCCGCATTCGCAAGCAATGCCTCGGGCATCCAGCTTTACGGCAGCTGGCCGCTCGACCGGTCGGCCATCGACTATCAGGTATACCTCGACGACACGGCCCAGCTTGACCCCAGCGAAGGCCACGAGAAGACCTACGTGGACCTGAGCGTGCAGCCCAACCCACCGAGTTCATTCCGGCGCGGTGCCGGAGCCAGGCTGCTCTACCGTGCCCTCGACGACCAGCTGCAGGCCGGCGTTTCGATAGCCCATTTCCAGCTCAAGGACCTGCCGGGCATCAAGGACATGGTCGGCGCGGACCTGTTCTATACCCGCAACGAGATGGAGTTTTCCGGCGAGCTGGTTTACCGCAAGGACGACAGCC
>JBBIJC010000086.1:3944-10660 GCA_037446165.1 Hydrogenophilales bacterium
GATGAAAGCATTGCCGTCATCGTCGGCAAGACGCCGCCCCACATCGCATTCGACCGCGCCAACCTGGAGGACATCTTCCTCAAGCGCATCCAGGTGGACGATGACCGTACCGCGCTGGTGCCGCTCAACCTGGCGTCCACCGATCCCGTGCGGGTGGCCTTTTCCCTGAGCCTGCTGGGCGAACGGCCAGGCGCCCGGCAAGGCTACTGGACCGAACGCTACTTTCAGGGCATCTCGCCGCCCTATACGGTCCATTCCCAGGAAGCCATGCTCCGCTTCGTCGCCGACACGGCGGGCGCCATCGGCTATGTCGCGTCCTGCCGGGTCGATGCCCGGGTGCATGCCGTGGCCCATCTGCCGGTGCCGGCGGAATTGACCAGCCAGGTCCACCAGCTCTGCGAAAAGACCGAGCCCGGCGCGGAATAACCCGCACAGGCTGTATACAATTTTTGCGTGCTGCCCAAGTTTGCGGGCCGGCCAGCGCCCTGTCTTGATCAGAAAACAACTTAAAAACAGTTAGATAGCAAACTGGCACGGATGTGGCTATGTAAGAGCAGACCCTTCAACCGGACCTGCCCGAATGAACAGCCAGACCTCCCCCTTCATAGAAGCCGGAATCGATCCGCTGCTGGCCGACCTGTCGGACCTGATCACCCTCCAGCATGTCGGAGCCGTGCATCCGGCCCGTCCCGAACTTCAAGGCTTCATCCGGTCCATATTCAATCAGGCCCACGGCGCCCGGGTATCCGCCTTCTATCCCAACCTGCTGGGCTTCCGCGTCGCGGAGCAGCCCCGGGCCGTGGTCGGCTACCGTGACGGTCAGGCCACCACCCTGTTCTCCGAACAGTATCTGGACCGGCCGGCCCATGAGCTGGCATCTGACCGACTCGGCCTGCCGGTCAGACGCGCGGAGATGGTGGAGGTCGGCAATCTGGCCATTGCCGACCCCGGGCAGGCCCGCTGGGTCATCTCGGCCAGCACCGCCTTTCTCGCCGCGGCAGGCTACCGCTGGGTGCTGTTCACGGCCAACCAGCCTCTGGCCAACGCCTTCAGCCGCCTGGGCCTGAAGCCCCTGGCGCTGGCCGATGCCAGCCCGGACCGGCTGCCGGACCGGGGCGCAGCCTGGGGTACCTATTACGACGGCGAACCCAAGGTCTATCTGGGCGACATCCAGGCCGGATGCCAGAAGCTCCACAGCAGCGGCCTGCGCCGCCCGAACCTGCAAAAGCTGCTCCACTCGGCGCAGCATGCCGGCGCGGAACGCGCGCTCGACCGGCACACGCCAACCCCCACGATGGCGGTGCGATGAAAGAACTCCTGATCCGCATCCGGCGCGAGGCGGCGCGTCATCCCGACGCGCCGGCCCTGCTCGATGAACTCATCGAACTGGACTACGACACCCTGGTCCAGACCGTCGACCGCCTGGCCGACACCCTGACCGGGGAACGTATCGGCCTGCTGCTCGACAACGGCATCCCCTGGGCCTGCCTCGACCTGGCCATTGTCCAGCGCGGCGCCGTGTGCGTGCCGATGCCCGGCTTCTTCTCCGACGATCAGCTGCGCCATCTGATCCGGGATGCCGACCTCGACCTCATCGCGACCGACCAGCCCGAGCGCATCGCGGGCCTGCTTGGCGACGACCCGGCCGGCATGGTGCGCGTGGCGGGGCGCAGCCTGAGCCTGTTCCGGCGCACGACCGGAAAGACCGGCCCTGTGCTGCCGCCGGGAACGGTCAAGGTGACCTATACCTCCGGCACCACCGGCCAGCCCAAGGGCGTCTGTCTGTCCGGCGAGACCCTGCGCTCGGTGGTCGCTTCGCTGTGCGAAGCCGTGGTGGCCAACCCGGCCGACCGCTGCCTGTCCCTGCTGCCGCTGTCGACCTTGCTGGAGAACATCACCGGCCTGTACGCACCGCTCTGGATCGGGGCCCTGGCCCAAGTACCGAGCTTGGCGAGTTGCGGCCTGTCCGGTTCCTCCGGCCTGCAGATGGACCGGCTGTTCGCCGCCCTGACCCGGGCCAGGCCGACCATCACCGTCCTGGTTCCGCAATTGCTCAAGGCCCTCGTCGGCGGCATCGCTGCCGGACTGCCGGCGCCCGAGTCCCTGCGCTTCGTCGCGGTCGGCGGCGCGCCGGTCGCGGACTCGCTGCTGCAACAGGCGCGTCTGTTCGGCCTGCCGGTGTTCCAGGGCTTCGGCCTGTCGGAAGCCGGCTCGGTCGCCAGCCTCAACCTGCCCGGCGCGGAGCGCGAAGGCAGCGTCGGCAAGCCCTTGCCGCATGTGCAGATCCACATTGCCGACGACGGCGAAGTGGTGGTCGGCGGCCGGCTGTTCCTCGGCTATCTTGGGACACCCAGCACACTGACTGGCGCAGACTGGCCGACCGGCGACCTGGGCCATATCGATGCGGACGGCTATCTCTTCCTCACCGGGCGCAAGAAGACGGCCTATGCCACCGCCTTCGGCCGCAATATCTCGCCCGAATGGGTGGAGAGCGCGCTGACCGGCCATCCCTATATCGCCCAGGCGGCCGTATTCGGCGAAGCCGCGCCGTTCAACGTGGCGGTGCTGGTGCCCCGGTCCGGTATCGCTACGTATGAACTGAGCCGCGCCGTGGCCACGGTCAACGACAGCCTGCCCGACTACGCCCGGATCGGCGGCTGGGTCATTGCCGATCACCCCTTCACGCCGGGCAACGGGCTGGCCAACGGCACCGGCTGCATCCAGCGTCAGGCGATCCAGTCCCTGTACCAGACCCGCATCGAACAACTGTATGCAACCGAGGAAATCCATGCCGTTCCATGACCGCCTGATCGCGTCCACAGCAGCCGAACGCGACCACATGCTGGCGATTCCGCTGATCCAGCGTGCCCTGGCCGGCGAGGTCAGCCTGCCCGAGTACCAGCGCTTCCTCGAGCAGGCCTACCACCACGTCAGGCACACCGTGCCGTTGCTCATGGCCTGCGGCGCGCGGCTGCCGGATCGGCTGGGCTGGCTGCGGACCGCCATCGCGAAATACATCGAGGAAGAAATCGGCCATGAGGAGTGGATTCTGGACGACATCGCCGCGGCTGGCGGCGATCCCGATGCCGTTCGCTCATCGATGCCCTCGCCCGCCACCGAGCTGATGGTGGCCTATGCCTACGACACCATCAACCGGGGCAACCCGGCCGGTTTCTTCGGCATGGTTCTGGTACTGGAAGGCACCAGCGTCAACCTGGCGCACCGGGCCGCCGGAGCCATCCAGCAGCGTCTGAATCTGCCCGAAACCGCCTTTCGCTATCTGACCTCGCACGGCAGCGTCGATCAGGAGCACATCCGCTTTCTGGAAACCCTGCTGAACCGTCTGGACGAGCCCGGCGACCAGGCCGCCGTCACCCACGCGGCCCGCATGTTCTTCCGTCTTTACGGCGACATTTTCCGTTCCATTACCCCTTGAGAGAATCCCGATGAAAATCCTTCCGCTCACCCTGGCCCTGGCCGCCGCACTGTTGGCCACCCCTGTCCTCGCCAACGACGTTGCCCTGGATCAGTCCATCCTGGAAGCGCAACACCAGTGGGAACGCATCAACTACGAGCTGCCTGCCGATCAGAAAGCGCCGGCCTTCGAGGCCCTGGCAAAGCAGGAGGCCGCACTGGTGCAACGCTACCCGAACCGGGCCGAGCCCCTGATCTGGCACGGCATCATCCTGAGCTCGCTGGCTGGCGCCAAGGGCGGCCTGGGCGCCCTCGGTCTGGCCAAGGAGGCACGCGATAACCTGCTGGCCTCCGAGAAGATCGACCCGACCGCCCTGCTCGGTTCCGCCGATACGTCGCTCGGCACGCTGTACTTCAAGGTCCCCGGCTGGCCGATCGGTTTCGGCGACGACGACAAGGCCGAGGCCTATCTGAAGCAGGCCCTGCGGATCAATCCGAACGGCATCGATCCCAATTACTTCTACGCCGATTTCCTGTATGGCAAGAAGCGCTACCCGGAAGCCATGCAGGCGCTGGAAAAAGCCATGGCCGCCGCACCGCGCCCGAACCGTCCGCTGGCCGACAAGGGCCGTCGCCAGGAAATCCAGGCGCTGATGGCCAAGGTCCGCGACAAGGCCGGCGACTCGCTCAAATCAGCGGAGCGCTGACACCATGAATCTGCAGAATCAACGCATCGTATTGACCGGCGCAGCCGGCGGCATCGGCAGCCTGTTGGGTGAAATGCTGGTCGCCAAGGGCGTGCGGCTGTGCCGGCTGGTGCGCCAGATCGACCCCGATTCCAGCTCGGCCAACCTGTTCGTCGGCCAGAACAGCCAGGTCCTCACCCTGGCCTGCGATGTCGCACAAGCCAGCCAGCGCGACGAAGCCATTCGCGCCGTGGAACGGGCCTGGGGCGGTGTCGATGTCCTGATCAACCTGGCCGGCGTGCTCGACTTCAAGCCCTTTCAGGACGCAGACCCGGCCATGCTCCATCGCATGATCCAGGTCAACGTCGAGGCCCCCATGCAGCTGGCCCGCGCCGTCCTGCCCGGCATGCTGGAACGCGGCCATGGCCGCATCGTCAATGTCGGCTCCATGTTCGGCAGCATCGGCTTCCCGTTCTTCGCCACCTACTCCGCCACCAAGTTCGCGTTGCGCGGCTACTCCCAGGCCCTGCGCCGGGAACTGGCCGGCACCGGCGTGGGCGTGACCTACGTCTCGCCCCGCGCCGTGAATACCCCGCTCAATCCGCCCGTGGTCCACGAGATGGCCGCCAAAGGGATGATGCACATGGACGAACCGGAGCCCATCGCCCGCGCCATCGTCCGGGCCATCGAGAAGGAACGCAGCGAGGCCTATCTCGGCTTTCCCGAAGGCTTCTTTGCCCGGCTCAACGCGCTGTTCCCCAGTCTGGTGGACAAGGCGCTGGCCAAACAAACCCCCGGCCTGCAGGCATTTGCCGCAAGCCAGAACGCTTGAGTATTGGTGGTTTTATTCGTCATGCCCGCGCAGGCGGGCATCCAGCTTCTCAATTAATCAATGGGTTCCCGCCTGCGTGGGAACGACGGACGCAGTCAACTCGATTTTTTTATTTACCTTCACCACGAATGGAGTAACCCATGAAATTCGCAACGCTGATGCCCCTTGCCCTGCTCACCCTGTCCACCGGCGTATGGGCCGACAATGACCTGTATGTGCTGGGCGAAGTCACCCACTCCCAGGACAAGCTGAACACCAGCACCAACGACACCGCGCTGACCAACGCCGGCGCCACGGCGCTGACCAGCAACGGCAAGAGCAACGGCAACCAGTGGCGTTTGCAGCTTGGCTACAAGGTCAATCCCAACTTCGCGATCGAGGGCGGCTACATCGACTTCGGCAAGGCCAAGTACTCGGCCAGCTACGCCGGCGGCAGCGCACAGGGCACCGTGAAGGCCGGCGGCCTGGACATCGCCGCGCTCGGCATCCTGCCGATCACCGACAGCTTCTCGGTATTCGGCAAGGCCGGCATCGTCGCCGCCCGGGTCAAATCCGACCTGACCACGACTCCCGCCAGCACGGCGACCGCAAGCACCTCGGCCAACGCGATCAGCCCCCTGATCGGCCTGGGCGCCAGCTACAAGGTCAGCGACAGCATGGATCTACGGGCCGAATACGATCACGCCAGCAACCTGGGCAAGTCGGGCAAAACCGGCAAGCTGACCGCCAACATGCTGTCCGTTGGCCTGGCTTACCATTTCTAAGGCAACGCAGATTTATTCGTCATTCCCGCGCAGGCGGGAATCCAGGCTTTTGCTTTGGCTGGGCTCCCGCCTGTGCGGGAGCGACAAACCGGAGTCCAGCATGCTTTCCCTGACCCACCCATTCTCGATTCGGCGGCTTGCCCGTTTGGCCTATCGTAATTCGCATCGGCTGTACCCGAAGCCCGAAGAAAGATCGAGAAGATTGCGTTTTTACCTGCGTTCAGCGTTATCGCTCAGGCCGAGCGCAATCTGGTTCGACACTCTGGACAAATTCGAAGACTTGGGCAAATGCGCCCTGCACGAACCTGAGATGGCGGAGAAACTGCACCGCCCATATCGTCGTTGCGGCCTTTCGGTCAAAGACCGTCTGGAACTGGTCCTGGACCACAACCGGATCGTCAGCCTCCTGGGCTGGTCCGATCTGGTCGCGAAGGCCTATCAGGATGCAGTCGAGATCGCCAACTTCACGGACCGCGAGGGCAGCGACCTGCAGTTGATCCTGGCCCGGCCTGGCCAATTCGGCAAGGAAGGCGAACTGGCTTTGCATCTGGTCGATGGCGACACCCGCCTGTACTCCGCCTGCTTCTCATTCAGGAAATCAGATGGCATCCGGGAACTCGATATCGGCTGCATCCAGGGACCGGACCTTCAGGACGCCAGGCAAAACATACGCGACCTGACCCGCGGCCTGCATGGCCTTCGGCCACGATCGCTGATCCTGGAGGCTCTTCGTGCCATCGCCGGCTCGGCCTGTTGTGCCCGCTTGAGAGTGGTCGGCAACGCCAACCACATCTACCGCAGCCTGCGCAAACGTCGAAAAATCACTTTTGATTACGATGCGTTCTGCACCGAAGCAAAAGGCGTCACAACCAGCACTGGAGATTGGTTATTGCCGGTGCGAACCGAACTTCGGCCGCTTGCTGAAATCCCTTCCAAAAAACGTGCCGAGGCGAACCGGCGCCGGACCTTGCTTGAGCAGATCGATGGCAGGATTCAGGCCAGTATTTGCGCCTTCGTCAG
>JBBIJC010000087.1:0-10630 GCA_037446165.1 Hydrogenophilales bacterium
CGTGACAGTCAACAAAAAGGCGTGATCGGCAAACGGTCACGCCTTTTTTATTGGCATTCAAATCTGATGACTTAACCCTGATATTTATTGACTATCCAGTCTGGTACATAGCGTCTTAGTTGTGTACTGTTCAGCGTAGAAAGCAGACAGACCTCAATCAACTGAGGCAGTGAACAAAGCGGTGCAAGAGGAGAAACAGAAGATGCCATCCACAGGTCATGAGCACCTGGATGTATGCGGCGTGTGTTGCCCCCTGCCGTTGATCCAGCTGGCCAAAGCAGTCAAGGGACTGGAAGCCGGACAGACAATCGAGGTCATCGGCAACGACCCCATTTTTGAATCCTCAGTGCGCGATTTCTGCCACACCAACGGCCACACCATACTGCTTGTCCGGCCTGAAGATAATCGGCGGACCGCCATGGTCATCCGGATAGGCTGCTAAGCGTGGCGACTGAACCCACCATTCCGGATCAAGCCCACCGTCCCGCCCAATCCCCAAAAAAAGGTGTCGTCCTGCTGGTGAGCGGAGAGCTGGACAAGGCAATTCTTGCGTTTGAGATCGCCGCCGGTTTTCAGGCCATGGGCATGGAAATGAGCATGTGGTTCGTACTTTATGGCACCAACTGTCTGCTCAAGCCCCGTTCGATCTTTTCACCAGCAAAATGGTTTACTCGCATGCGCGACGGTCTGGGCCGGGTCACCGAGACCGACTCCCCGCTCCAGCATGTCGTGCGCGGCCTGAACCATGATGGCGCGTGCAATCTTCCGCTGTCGCAACTCAACTATGGTGGCATCGGGCCCATGATCATTCGCCGGATCATGCGGCGCAAGGGCATGATGCAGCTCGAGGATCTCATCCTGAACGCGCGCGATCTCGGGGTGAGGTTCACGATCTGCCAGATATGCGTCGACGCCATGGCGTTTTCGGTACCGGACGACCTCATCGTCGAGGCCGAAGTCAAAGGTGTCAGCGCCTATTACCGCGACATCGATAATGCCGATTACAACGTCACGTTCTGAGCAAATCCGGTGAAAAAATTCATCACTTCACCGACGATGCCTCTTGCCGCTGACCATTCCGGGCCAGGCAAGGCGGATGACCATGTGCCGAACCTGCAGCATGACGAACTCGCCCTCCTGCTCAGCCTGGGCCAGCAACTGATCTCGGAACTCGATATCGACAACGTATTGTCGCTGGTCGCGAAAGCCGCCTGCGAGGTTGTGCACGCCGAGACCATGGCCGTGCCGATGATAGACTTCGACCGGCAGACCTTCACCTATGCCGCCGCCAGCGGCACCTATGCCGCACAGATTCAGGGGCAGACCTTCCCCATCAATGAGGGCGCCTGTGGCTGGGTTCTGCAGCATCAGCGCCCACTGCTGTTCGGCGAGGGCGGAACCTATGATCTGAACAGCGACGCCAACTGGCAGCCAGGCATGGCCTCCAGCCTGCTGGTGCCGCTGATCTGCCGGGGCCGCATCATCGGCGGGCTGTCGGCCATGGGCAAAATGGACGACGGCACCTACAACACCCGGGATCTGGCGGTGCTGACCCTGTTCGCCAATCAGGCAAGCATCGCCATCGACAACGCGCGCTTGTTTCGGGAACTGCGTGACGAAGAGGCACGCAAGCGCATGGTGCTCGACTCCGCGGGCGAAGCGATTTACGGCATCGACATGGAAGGCCGCTGCACCTTTGCCAATCCCGCCTGCCTGCACATGCTGGGTTACCGGCAGGAAGCCGATCTGATCGGCAAGGACATGCATGAAGCCGCCCACTACAGCCGCCCAGATGGGAGTCCGTTCCCCAAGTCCGAATGCCATGTCCACCAATCGGTTCTGGAGAGCCAGGTAACCCATACCGACGAGGAAGTGTATTGGCGCAGCGATGGCACCTCATTCCCGGTGGAATACTGGTCACACCCCATGACCCGGGATGGCCAGATCCTCGGTGCCGTGGTGACCTTTGTCGACATTTCAGAACGCAAGCGGGCAACGCGGCAACTTGCTCTGGTCAACTTCGCAATGAATCACGTGAAGGAGGCCGCCTACCTGGCCGATGAGGATGGCCGATTCCACTTCGTCAACGACGAGGCTTGTCTGATGCTGGGCCATCCCCGTGCAGCCTTGCTTGGCATGCGGGTAGTCGACATCGATCATGACAACAAGACTGAGACGGACTGGCGCAAATACTGGAACCTGACCAAGGAAAAACATACGGTCACCTTCGAGAGCCAGCATTCGCATACGAGTGGCAAACCGATACCGGTGGAGATCAATGCCAATTATTTTGAATTCGATGGCAAGCCCTACATATTGGGCCTGGCCCGCGACATTACTGAACGCAAGCAGGCCGAGGAACAAATCCGCCAATTGGCCTATTTCGACCCCCTGACCGGACTCCCGAACCGGCGCCTGCTGATGGATCGCCTGCGCCAGGCGATGAAGATCAGCCAGCGCGGACGGGAGTTCGGCGCCCTGCTGATGCTGGACCTGGATCATTTCAAGGTCCTCAACGACACTCAGGGCCACGATGCCGGCGATCGGCTGCTGACCGAGGTGGCACGCCGGTTGACCGACAGCGTGCGCCAGGAGGATACGGTGTCGCGCCTGGGTGGCGATGAGTATGTGGTTGTTGCCGAGGGCCTGGGCACCGAGGAAGAAGGGGCCGCGCGGCAGGCCGAGATGATCGCCGAGAAGGTTCGGCAGGCACTTGGCCAACCCTACTTTTTAGCCTCCAACAGCCAATCGCACCATAGCACCCCGAGCATCGGGGTAACGCTGTTCCACGGCCAGAACGTCGCCATTGACATCCTGCTCAAGCAGGCCGACGTCGCTCTCTATCAGGCCAAGAATGCCGGACGGAATACCATACGTTTTTTCAATCCGGACATGCAGCACGCCATCGAATCCAGATCGGCCATGGAAAACGCCTTGCGGCACAGCTTGCAACAGGACGAGTTGAAGCTGTACTACCAACCGCAGGTGGATTGGCAAGGCAACTGGCTGGGCGCCGAAGTATTGCTGCGCTGGCTGCCGGTGAACGCGGACCCGATTTCCCCGGCACGTTTCATCCCGATGGCCGAAGATACGGGGCTGATTCTGCCGATCGGGGCGTGGGTGCTGGAGCAAGCCTGCGCGCAACTCAAGCGTTGGGAAATCAGTCCCCGTACCAGCGCATTGACTATCGCGGTCAATGTCAGCGCCCGGCAGTTCCATCAACCGGATTTTGTCGAGCAGGTCTGGGACCATATCAAGCGTGCCGGGGCGAATCCGACCCTGCTTAAACTGGAACTGACCGAGAGCGTAGTGCTGGACCGGATCGACGAGGTGGTACGACGCATGCAGCAACTCAAGGCGCTGGGGGTGAGTTTCTCACTCGACGACTTCGGCACCGGTTTTTCATCCCTGTCCTATCTCAAGCAACTGCCCCTGGATCAGGTCAAGATCGACCAGTCTTTCGTGCGCGACATCATTCACGATCCGAACGATGCCGCCATCGTCCGCGCCATCCTGGCCATGTGCCAGTCATTAGGCTTGCAGGCCATTGCCGAGGGCGTGGAGACAGAAGAGCAGCGCGCCTTCCTGCACCAGCATGGCTGCGAGAACTACCAGGGCTACCTGTTTGGCAGGCCGGGCCCGGTAGCGGAAATGGAACGCGCCATGGAGCAGAACTGACTGGCTGGCCTCAGTTGACGGCCAGCATCGGGCCAGAGCCAAGCCTCAGCCGAAACTCAGGCCCATCGATTCCCGTACATCGCGCATCGTCTCGCGGGCCAGATCGCGAGCCTTATCGCAACCATCGGCGATGATGTTCTTCACCATATCCGGATCTTCGGTCAAGGCCCGGGCACGTTCCTGAATCGGCGCCAGTTCCTTCAGCACGCCCTCAATCACCGGCTGCTTGCACTCGATACAGCCGATGCCGGCGGTCGTGCAGCCCTGCTGCACCCAGGCCCGCACCTCGGGCGTCGAATACACCAGATGAAATTGCCAGACCGGGCATTTATCCGGCGAACCGGGGTCGGTACGCCGTCCTCGCGCCGGATCAGTCGGCATGGTGCGAATTTTCTTGGACACGTTGTCCGGGTCTTCCCGCAGTGAAATGGTGTTGCCGTAAGACTTTGACATCTTCTGGCCGTCCAGTCCGGGCATCTTGGAGGCCTCGGTGAGCAACGCCTGGGGCTCGGTCAAAATCATCTTGCCGCCGCCCTCCAGATAGCCGTACAGGCGTTCCTTGTCGCCAAGACTGAGGTTCTGGGTCTCGCCGAGCAGAGCCTTGGCCGATTCCAGGGCCGCATCGTCGCCAGCCTGCTGAAAACGGGTACGCAACTCCTCGTACAGCTTGGCCTTCTTGCCGCCCAGCTTCTTGACCGCCGCCTCGGCCTTCTCCTGATAGCCGGGTTCCTTGCCGTACATATGGTTGAATCGACGGGCGACCTCACGCGCGAACTCGAGGTGCGGTACCTGATCCTCGCCCACCGGCACCCGGTTCGCGCGGTAGATCAGGATATCGGCACTCATCAACAGCGGATAACCGAGGAAACCGTAGGTGGACAGATCCTTCTCGGTCAGCTTTTCCTGCTGGTCCTTGTAGGTCGGCACCCGTTCCAGCCAGCCGAGCGGGGTCATCATCGACAGCAGCAAGTGCAACTCGGCATGTTCAATAACGCGAGACTGAATGAACAGGGTAGCCTTGGACGGATCGACGCCCGCCGCGAGCCAGTCGATCACCATTTGCCAGACGTTACCCTCGATGTCACCGGGACTGTCGTAATGGGTGGTCAGGGCATGCCAGTCGGCGGCAAAGAAGAGGCATTCATATTCGTGCTGGAGGCTGATCCAGTTCTTGAGTACGCCGTGGTAATGCCCCAGATGCAAGTTTCCGGTGGGGCGCATGCCGGAGAGGACGCGGTCTGCGTACATGGTTTTTGTTCAGAGTCCAAAAATGAAATAGGAGAGGCTTTCAATCGCTGAATATACCGGACCGATGAGCGTGCTCAACAGGCCGGTGAAGATCAGGGCGATCAGGATATACATGCCATAGGGCTCGACCCGTGACAGGCCATAGGCCCAACGGGACGGTAACAGACTGACCGCGATCCGGCCGCCATCCAGCGGCGGAATCGGCAGCAGATTCAGCGCCGCCAGCACGGCATTGATGGTCACCCCTGCCCCGCCCATCAGCATCAGTGGCTGGGAATAGGCAGTCAGGGGCAACACGTGAACCAGTTTGATGATCGCCGCCCAGAACAGGGCCATCAGGATATTGGCGCCCGGCCCTGCCGCCGCAACCCAGAACATGTCCTGCTTGGGATGGCGAAGGTTGCCGAAATTTACCGGCACCGGCTTGGCCCAGCCGAACAGGATGCCGCCCGCCAGGAAGGTCAGGAGCGGCACCAGGATCGTACCGATGGGATCGATGTGCTTAAGCGGATTGGCCGTCACGCGGCCTAGCATCCATGCCGTCTTGTCGCCAAATTTCATCGCGATGAAACCGTGGGCAGCTTCATGCAGGGTGATGGCAAAAATCACCGGGATGGCAAAGACCGCAATCTTCTGGATCAGCGTAAGTTCCATTATTCGTCAAAGCCCAATAGTTTCGGATCGCCCCGCCCGCGACGGATCAGTTCCGGAGTATCGCCGGTCATGTCGACCACGGTACTCGGTTCCAGTGAACAGTGGCCGGAGTCGATGATCATATCCACCTGATGCTCAAGCCGGTCACGGATATCTTCCGGGTCGTTGATCGGGAATTCATCGCCCGGCAGGGCCAGGGTCATGGACAGTATCGGCTCGTCAAGCTCCGCCAGCAATGCCGCCGCCACGGCATTATCCGGCACCCGGAGGCCGATCGTGCTGCGCTTTGGATGTTGCAGCCGGCGCGGCACTTCCTTGGTCGCCTCCAGGATAAAGGTAAACGGTCCCGGAGTAGCCGCCTTGAGAAAACGGTACTGGCGGTTATCAACCTTGGCGTATTTCGCAATCTCGGACAGGTCCCGGCAGACCAGGGTGAAGTGGTGCTTCTCGTCGACGCCCCGGATCGCGCGTATCTTCTCCATGCCGTTCTTGTCGCCGATCATGCAGCCCAGGGCATAGGACGAATCGGTCGGATAGGCCATGACGCCACCGGCCCGCAGGATCTTGACCGCCTCGACCAGCAAACGGGCCTGCGGATTTTCGGGATGAACATAAAAGGTCTGGGCCATGGTCTTACCAATCCTGCCAGACCGGCCGGCAACGCTCCGGCAATGGCATCAGCCGACCCAATTCCCGGCCACCCTCGCCCGGCGCATGAAAATCCGAACCGACTGAGGCCAGAAAGTCGTACTTCTCGGCATACGCGGCGAACACCGGCACCTGGTCTGGGGTATGGCTTCCGGTCACAACCTCGATCGCCTCCCCGCCCTGTTCCTTGAACTCCGCCATGAGCAGGCTCATCTTTTCCTTGCCCATGTCATAGCGGCCCGGATGCGCCAGCACCGCAACGCCCCCCGCTTGATGGATCCAGCCCAGGGCTTCTTCGAGCGAGGCCCACTGATGGCTGACATAACCGGGTTTGCCCCGGACCAGGAATTTCTTGAACACCGTTTTCAAGTTCTTTACGTAACCCTTCTCGACCAGGAAGCGGGCGAAGTGCGTTCGGCTGATCAGTTCATCGTTCGCGGCCAGCAGCATCGCGCCCTGCATCGCGCCAGGTATGCCGACGCTCGCCAGGGCATCGGCCATGCGCTGTGCCCGATCTCGACGCCCAGATCGATTGACCCGCAGACCTTCGAGCAGGACGGGATGTTCCGGATCGATCCTCAAGCCCACGATGTGTATCGTCCGCCCGGCCCATGTCGTGGATATTTCAACGCCAGCCACCAGATCAATGTCCAGTCCGGCAGCCGCCGCACGCGCGGCTGACACGCCCTTGATCTCGTCATGGTCGGTCAGCGCCAGGACGTTGACGCCCTGTTGGGCAGCGCGGGCAACCAGTTCCAGGGGAGTGAGAACGCCATCCGAGGCTGTCGAATGGCTATGCAGATCGAAAATCACACAGAAATGAGCTTGAGGATAAGCGGCTTATCATAGCAAAATGCTCGCCAACCCACTAACGCGCGCTGCATGCGTCATTGCACTAACCCTATGAAACTGCTGTTCGACTTGTTTCCAGTTGTACTCTTCTTCATTGCCTACCAGCTCGGCGACTCCCATCCGCAGTTGGCCACCATGTTGCTGCACGACATCGGGGTCAACCTGGGCGCGCAAAAACCCGGCGTCTTTCTGGCCACCGTGGTCGCCATTCTGGCCACCTGCCTGCAAATCGCCTGGAGTTGGCTGAGGCACCGCAAGGTCGACGGCATGCTGTGGTTATCCTTCGGTCTGATCACTGTCTTCGGCGGCGCCACCTTGCTGCTGCACGACGAAAACATCATCAAATGGAAACCCACCGTCCTGTACTGGCTGTTCGCCCTGGCGCTGGGCCTGGGCCCGGTGCTGTTCGAGCGGAACTTCATCCGCATGATGATGGAAAAGCAACTCACCCTGCCCGACCCGATCTGGGTCCGCCTCAACCTTGGCTGGGCGGCATTCTTTACCGCCCTCGGCGCTACCAATCTGTTTGTGGCCTTTTCCTACAGCACCGACACCTGGGTCAAATTCAAGATGTTCGGCACGCTGGGGTTGATGCTGATCTTTATCCTGATGCAGGGTGTCTATCTATCCCGCCATATCAAGGAAACGCCATGAGCCTCTTCTATGCCATTGTTGGCGAAGATGCCCCCGGCAGCCTCGAAAACCGGCTCGCGGCAAGACCACAGCATCTTGAACGGCTAAAAACGCTGCAGGCCGAAGGCCGTTTGCTGCTGGCCGGCCCCTTCCCGGCCATCGACAGCATCGACCCGGGGCCTGCCGGGTTCTCCGGCAGCCTGATCGTCGCCGCCTTCGACAGCCTGGAAACTGCCCGCTCCTGGGCCGATGCCGATCCCTATGTCACCGCCGGTGTTTACAGCAACGTCAGCGTGCGTCCTTTCAAGAAAGTGCTGCCGTGAACTCAACTGTAGAACAACTGAAACAGAAATTGAGCATGCTGGAACCGCAGCAACTGGACATCACCGACGAAAGCGCCGCACACGCCGGACACAGCGGTGCTGCTGGTGGAGGCGGTCACTATCGCCTCATAATCGTTTCCCAGCACTTCCAGGGGATGAATGCGGTTGCCCGACACCGCGCCATCTATCAGGCCCTGGGCGACATGATGCGGGAACAAATTCATGCCCTGAGCATCTCAGCCTTCACGCCGGACGAGTTTTAATCTTTCAACAACCACTGGACTACAAAATGAACAAGCTGCTTCAGAACCTTATCCTTGCAGGAATTGTCAGCTTTGCCCTGCCCGCTTTCGCAGGCGACCCCACTGCAGCTCCCGCGGCCGCCCCGGCCAGCACCGGACCCGTAGCCACCGTAAATGGCGTGGCCATCCCCGCCTTGTATCTGGATGTGGTGCGCAAGGATCTTTCCCGTACCGGCAAGAGCCTCACGGATGACAACCTTCGCGAAGTGCTGGTCAGCAACGAATTGTTGGCCCAGGAAGCCAGCAAACTGGGCCTCGACAAGCCGGCAGACATTCAGGCCATGATGGATCTGCAGCGCAAGGACACCCTCGGCAAACTCCTGCTGGAAAACTTTGCCAAGAACCATGCCCCTTCGGACGACCGGATCAAGGCCGAATATGACAAGTTCAAAGCCAAAATGGGCGATACCGAGTACGACACACGCCACATCCTGATCGACGACGAAAAACAGGCGAAAGAGATCATCGCCAAGCTGGAAGGCAAGAAACCGGCCAAATTCGAAGACCTGGCCAAGAAATACTCCAAGGACCCCGGCTCGGCCAGTAAAGGCGGAGAACTGGGCTGGATGGCACCTGCCAACCTGGTGCCCGAATACTCAGCCGCCATGACCAGCCTGAAGAAGGGCCAAATCACCAAGACCCCGGTCAAAACCCAGTTTGGCTGGCACATCATCCAGTTGGAAGATACCCGCAAGCTCGAATTCCCGCCCTTTGACCAACTCAAGGACAAAATCGGCAACAAGCTTTTGCAGGAAGACCTACGGAACTACGTGGTCGGCCTGCGCGAAAAGGCCAAGATCGAAATTCCGAGCGTAGCCAAGGAAGCCCCCGCAGCAAGCAAATAAACCCGCCTACCCGCCCGTTCCCTTACTCTTTCGGGAACCCCGGGCGGGGGTCAAACCGGCTCGCGCTAGCCAGCTGTTCATATAAGGCACGCTCCTCATCGGACACCTTGGCCGGCAGCACAATCTGCACCAGCACGTACAAATCTCCAGCCGCACTGGCATCAGGCATACCCTTTCCGGGCAAGCGCATTTTTTGACCCGCCTTCGCTCCGGCGGGGATACGCAACCGCACGCTACCGCTCAAGGCCGGCACGGTAACGGTCGCTCCCAAAACGGCTTCCCACGGAGCCACAGGCACATCCAGATAGATATCCTTGCCTTCCAGGCGAAAGATCGGATGCGGGTTGATCTCAATCGTCAGCAACAAGTCACCCGCCTGGCCATGCATGGAGGTCTCGCCCTTGGCCTTGACGCGTAATCGTCGGCCAGACAGCACCCCGGGAGGAACCCGCACTTTGACTGTTTTTGCAGGATGACCGGGAGAAGCCAGATGCACGCTCTTCTCCACGCCATGAAAAGCCTCTTCCAGAGTTAAACGCAACGTCGCTTCGACATCACGCCCGCGCATTCCGCCCGAAAAACCCTGGCGGCCGGCATGTGCCCCGGCCCCCATGCCAAACATCTGGGAAAACAGATCGGAGAAATCCATCCCTCCAAAATCGCCTTGCGCAAACCCGCCTTTGCCAAAACGATCCCCCCAATCCGGCGGTGGTCTGAATTCCTGGCCACTGCGATAAGAAGAACCTAACTGGTCATATGCGGCACGTTTCTCGGCATCGCCCAACACTTCGTTGGCTTCATTCACATCTTTGAAATGTTCCTCGGCGTTCTTTTCCTTGGAAACATCCGGGTGGAACTTCCTCGCCTGACGGCGATATGCCTTCTTGATTTCATCCTGGGAAGCATCGCGAGACACGCCCAAAATCTTGTAGTAATCCTTATATTTCATCGTTCTCGGCCATTGCACAAAACTGATTGCAAAAATGAGTGAACCTTATCGGATTTTCAAGTCCTATATAGGCATTGTGCTATGATTCATCATCATTTATACCCATAAGCTCCACCAAACCAAATTAAATATGAACGAACGACAAAACCTTCAGGACGTATTCCTGAACACCCTGCGCAAGGAACACACTACCGTTTCCATTTTCCTGGTAAACGGCATCAAACTGGTTGGCCGGATTGAGTCTTTCGATCAATACATGGTCCTGCTCAGAGGCAATGATCAAGCTGTGCAAGCCATCTTCAAGCACGCCATTTCTACCGTATCCCCAGCCCGGCAAGTCACCGTCACCACGCGACCAACTACCCGCGGCCCCAGTCCGAGCAGCGAATAATTTCCCTACGCTGATTCAGCATCTGGTTCTAGTCGAATCCGTGGTTGGCAAACTCAATTTCGTATTGACCAGAAACCACGCCGCCAGTAATATTGCGGCCTCTCAAT
>JBBIJC010000088.1:0-10415 GCA_037446165.1 Hydrogenophilales bacterium
GCCATGCCGGCCTGACTCACACCACCGGGTCTCCACGAAACCCGGGGCGATTCAGTCACACTGGTCACCAACAACGAGGGCGACTTCATAGCTTTCCCTGGGTTAAAGGTTGAGAACTGGGTCCACAATCATTGACGCGAGCCCATCCTGCTCGATTTCAGTTGGCAGTTGCTTGGCCCATTCGACGCAGCCGAATACCTAAAAACTCAGGAAGACATGGCCGACAATCTGGATGCCATGATGACGGAAAGCAAGGAGGCAAGGATTCAGCCGCGGGCATGACTGGGGGGTAGTCAGCCGCAGGTAATAGATGACATGGCGGCGTTTGGTGACATAAGCTGGATCGGCATTTTCAACTTTCGGATCACCTGTTTGGATCACTCGTCAAATCTGTCGATTTTAATGCCCTAAAACCATTTAAAAAAACATGGCCTTATATGAATTCTGGCGGAGACGGAGAGATTCGAACTCTCGGTCCAGTTTTTCACCGGACTCTCCCTTAGCAGGGGAGTGCCTTAAGCCTCTCGGCCACGTCTCCAACTCTATTTCCCGATGAACCGGGTCAAGAGGCCGGCAAG
This sequence comes from Hydrogenophilales bacterium, assembly GCA_037446165.1. GTDB lineage: Bacteria > Pseudomonadota > Gammaproteobacteria > Burkholderiales > Thiobacillaceae > Parasulfuritortus. The sequence goes on from JBBIJC010000088.1 coordinate 579, forward strand.
GATACCTGCGCGGCCTCTAAAAATCAACGCAAAGTCAGGCCGCGGCGGGTTCCTTGTCCAGGTCGAATGCCTGGTGCAGGGCTCGGACGGCCAGTTCCATGTATTTGTCGTCAACGACCACGGAAATCTTGATCTCGGAGGTGGAGATCATCTGGATATTGATGTTCTCGTTGGCCAGGGCCTTGAACATCTTGCTGGCGACGCCTGCATGGGTACGCATTCCGACACCGACGATGGAGACCTTGGCGATCTTGTCATCGCCGATCACAGCGCGTGCGCCGATGGCTGCCTTGACCTCGTCAAGCACTGCCATTGCCTTCTTCATCTCGCTGCGATGCACGGTGAAGGAAAAGTCGGTGGTGCCATCGACCCCGACGTTCTGCACGATCATGTCGACGTCGATGTTGGCGTCGGCGATGGGGGCCAGGATGTGGCCGGCGACGCCGGGCTTGTCGGGTACGCCCAGGATGGTGAGCTTGGCTTCGTCGCGGTTGAAGGCGATACCGGAAATGACGGGTTGTTCCATGGAGTCTTCCTCGAAAGTGATCAGGGTGCCCTCGCCTTCGTCGTCGAAGCTGGAAAGCACGCGCAGTTTGACCTTGTATTTGCCGGCGAACTCGACCGAGCGGATCTGCAGCACCTTGGAGCCGAGGCTAGCCAGTTCCAGCATCTCCTCGAAGGTGATGGTGTTGAGCTTGCGCGCCTCCGGCACGACACGCGGATCGGTGGTGTAGACACCGTCGACATCGGTATAGATCTGGCATTCGTCGGCATTCAGCGCGGCGGCCATGGCCACGCCAGTGGTGTCGGAGCCGCCCCGGCCCAGGGTGGTGATGTTGTTGTCGGCATCGACGCCCTGGAAGCCGGCGACCACGACCACATGACCGGAATCGAGGTCGGCGCGCATGGCCTTGTCGTTGATGTCCTCGATGCGGGCCTTGGTGTGGGCACTGTCGGTGCGTAGCGGAATCTGCCAGCCGGTATAGCTCTTCGCTTTCAGGCCGAGATCCTTCAGGGCCATCGCCAACAGGGCAATGGTGACCTGCTCGCCGGTCGAGACCAGCACATCCAGCTCGCGCGGATCGGGTTCCTTGTTGATTTCCTTGGCCAGGGCGATGAGGCGGTTGGTCTCGCCGGACATGGCGGAGAGGACCACCACCACCTGATGTCCCAGCATCTTGAATTTGGCGACGCGTTCCGCCACGTTGCGGATGCGTTCGATCGAACCGACCGAGGTGCCGCCGTATTTCTGCACGATGAGTGCCATGGTTTTCTATTTAATCGCTTGAAAAGCCCAGTATTTTACAGAACTTGGCGACTGCGTGGAGGTTGAAACTTTAACGCTTCCACCGTAGTCTTACCCACGTTATCAACCCGATATAAGAAGTCAGGGCTATGCAACCTCAATTCGACACGACCACCTACAACGCTCCAGTTGCCATCGGCGCGGGACAAAACAAGGTCTTGCGCAATACCTACATGCTGCTGGGCATTTCCATGATACCGACCGTGATTGGCGCCTTGGTCGGCATGAGCATGAATTTCGCCTTCATGGCGCAGCATCCCCTCATGTACAGCCTGGTCATGTTCGGCGTGATGATGGGCCTGTTTTTCGGCATTCAAGCCAACCGCAACAGCAGCCTGGGCGTTGTCCTGTTGCTGGTGCTCACCGGCTTCATGGGCCTGATGCTGGGCCCGGTCCTGCAATTCGCCCTGCATCTGCGCAACGGCGGTCAGATCGTCGGCCTGGCGGCAGGCGGCACGGGCGCCATATTCCTGGCCCTGGCTGCCATCGCCAGCACCGGGAAACGCGATTTCAGCTTCCTGGGCAAGTTCCTGATGGTCGGCATCATCCTGCTGATCCTGGCCAGCCTGGCCAATCTGTTCTTCCAGATTCCGGCCCTGGCCCTGACCCTGTCGGCTGGTGCCGTGCTGCTCTTCTCCGGATTCATCCTGTTCGACGTGAACCGGATCGTGAACGGCGGCGAGACCAACTACGTCATGGCAACGCTGGCCATCTATCTCGACATCTACAACCTGTTCATCAATCTTCTTCAGTTGCTGATGGCGTTGATGGGCAATCGGGACTGATTCCCGGAAACCCCCAAAAAGGCGGCCCAGGCCGCCTTTTTCATTGATTGAGCCCGGCTCGGGCATGGTATTGTTCATAAACCCGATCCCAGACCTGAAAAGCATGAGAATGCTGGTGCAAACCAGCGCAGATGCATGCCAATTAAACCAAGCCACACTTCGACTCGACCGCTCATGAACCCGTCGAACCTCGTCATTCGCCTTGCCTACTGGCTGGATGCTTCACCCCATTACACGGCACTCAAGTCAAGCAGCTACAACTGGCTGCTCAACCCACGTTCGCGGCGGCGGGTGTGGTTCGACTCGGGCATGGTGGTGCTGGTCCTGCTCAGCGTATTCATGCTGATCTACCAGGTGCACCATGAAGTCAACCCTTACGCGGACCTGTTCGAGCGTGCGGTCTTTCTCACCCTGATCCTCGAGTATCTATTGCGAATGTGGCTGTTCAGTGCCAGTCGCAAGATCATGATCGAGCATTTCGAGCATGCCGAACTGGTAGGCATGCATTTTCGGCTTGGGCCGGCCTTATGGGCTGTGCTCAAGAGCAAGCTGGCTTACATGGTCACGCCGATAGCCATCATCGATCTGCTGGCCATCATGCCCAGCTACAGACCGATCGGCTTCCTGCGCCTTTTCCTGCTGTTCCGGCTGCTCAAACTGTTCCGCTATGCCCGCAGCCTGAGCGCCTTCGGCAAGGTGGTGGTGGAAAAGCGCTTCGAACTCTTGACGCTGTCCATCTTCGTCGGCGCCGTGGTGCTGATTTCCAGTACTGCTGTCTATCTGTTTGAAGCTGGCGTGCCTGACGCGACCATCGAAACCCCACTGGATGCGGTTTACTGGGCCGTGATCACGGTCACCACCGTGGGCTATGGCGACGTCACCCCGGTAACGCCGGAAGGCCGGGTGGTGGCCATGGTGCTGGTATTCGCCGGTATCGGCGTGGTGTCCTTCGCCACCTCGATCGTGGTGATGGCCTTCCACGAAAAAATGCGTGAACTGCACGCTAACCGGGTGTTTGCCGAGGTGGAGAGACTGAACAACGTCACCATCGTGTGCGGCTTCGGACGTATCGGTCAGGTCGTCGCCCAGCATCTGGCTGACGCGCAGGAATCCTTCGTAATCATCGACCGGGACGAGGCGGCCATTCAGCAGGCGCGGCGCCTGGATTACCTTGCGGTGACCGGCGATGCCGCTGATAGCGCGATGCTCGATAACTTGCGCCTTGGCCGACAGGCCACGCGAATACTTTGTCTGGCCCACGATGATGTAAACAACGTCTATATCACGCTCACCGCCAGGCAGTTCTCCAAAGACGTCTTGATCATCTCCCGCGCCAACAAGCAGGAATCGGTGCGCAAGCTGGTTCATGCCGGTGCCGACCACGTGGTCAGGCCCTATGAGGTCGTGGCCCGCATGGCGGCCGAATTCATCGGTCAGCCGGTGGCCTTCGACGCCGTGCATGAAGTCGTCACCGGCAGCAAGGGCATCCATCTGGAACCGGTCCCCATTCTGCCCGGTTGCTCCTTGCAGAGCAGCCTGGTCGGCGAGATCGATTTCGCCACCCGCAATCTCCTGCTGTTTGGCGTGATTCGCCCCTCGGAGGGGACCGCAGCGCCAGATTCGGACCACTTCAAAATGGCAGGTAAACATTTCTTCTTCAATCCGCGCGCCGATTTTCAGCTGCAAGCCAACGATTTGCTGGTCTTGATCGGCTACGACGTCAGCCTGGATTATTTCCGCAAACAGCGAGGGCAGGCCGGGCTGTTTTTCAAGAAGAAGCCAACATGACGCGCGGCAAATTCGCCCTGTTCGGCTGCGATGACCTGGCCCTGGAGGTTGCCCTGCGCCTGGAGGTTGCCGGACAGAATTTCGTGATGATCGACCATGACGAGGCCCTGGTCGCGAAGGCGCGAGAGCAGGGATTCCGGGCTGAGCGACTCGATTACACTGATGACCATGCCCTGCGCGAATTGGGCATGGGCCTCGACCTCGAAGGCATCTTCTGTCTGCTGCCGGAGGACTCCGAGAATGTCTTTCTGGTGATCACGGCACGGGCCATCGACCCGGGCCTGCGCATCGTCGCCATCTGTCGGGAACCTACAGCGGCGTCCAAGTTGATGGCGGCCGGGGCGGACAAGGTGGTCGACCCCTACGCGATCAGCGGGGCCCGGGTCCACGACCTGATTGCACGGCCCGATGTGGTGGAACTGCTGGAAGAGACCGTTTTCGGCAACCAGGATCTCAACATTGCCGAGATCACCATCCCGGCGGGGTCATGGGTGCATGGCGTGCGTCTGACCGAATTCAAGCAGCGGATGAAACAGAACGTCCTGCTGCTGGGCGTGGTCGATACCGAACACGGCAGCGATCTGATCTTCAGCACGCGCAACATCGACCACAACCTCGATGTCGGCGACGTGCTGGTGATCATCGGTTCACGTGAGCAGATCAAGGCCTTCCGCGAGATGATCCAGAACAACCGGGTACCGGTCTAGGATCATTCAGACTCAAAAACCGGGGCTATCCTTGTGTTCATAGTTCGGGCAATCCTCCGTGGTTCCCCACCTGCCTGAACAGATACCAAAGCGGACCTTTTCCTTGCACAGCGAGTGCATCAACCCGCTTTTGCCACTGCACTCCCGCGCCACCGCTTGATCCACCCCGGCATAATTGCGGTGCGGAACCGGAACGGGAGGCTTGTCGATTGGGCTTGGTACCGGCTTCTGGATGCCTGCTTCAGGCGCCACACGGAGCGGCTCTGGATGCGGTTTAGGCTTGTTTGCGATTGCGGAAGAATTGCGTTCGACCGATCTTGCCAGCGGTTCTTCGGTCGGGGTGGTTACAGGCACATCAGAGCTGGTGGGCGCGTCCTGAGGCTGCAGCGGAGCGGATTCCACAGATGAAGTGGCCGACTCGGCTGGCTGAATCGGTGCGGGCTGTACCATGGCTACCGGCAATTGAGGCTGAACCGGAGCAACCGGTCGCCCTTGCTGCCACCAGTAATAGACGCCGAAACCGCCTGCCAACGCCAAAATCAGAACGAGGGCGATCGCGATGACATATTTCCCTGGGTCGAGACCTGTGCGTCCCTGGGAGGGGACGCCAAGCTCCATGGCTGTTGGTCGCGATGGCGGTACGGTCATGGCATCGGCAGTCGGGCGAGGTCCGTTGGCAGTAACAGCCAAGGCTGGTGGGGCCACGGTCGGCTTCAGGTCGGGATTATCAAGTCGGGTTCCGCAGGATTTGCAGAACAGGGTGCCAATCGGGTTGTGGTGCCAGCACGATGGACAGGTCACATAGGGTTCTTCATCGACCACCGGGATGGATGGAGCGGCTTCGAGCTTTTGGCCACAGCTGCGGCAGAGCTGGCTGCCCAGCGCGTTATCCGTTCCACACTTTGGGCAGGCCATCTGTGCAGAGAGTCTTGGCGAGTTAGCTGGCGCGCCCATTACGAGTGACTTGCCGCATTCACTGCAAAACCGGGCCTGATCGCTATTTCCACTAAAACCGCAGGTTGGACATTTCATAAGCAGATCTCGCCAAATGATTTGGAATCAGTGCTTGACCAGGTAGCTGGTGGTTCGCATTTCCTCTGCTCCCGCTTGATTGACGTCTTACCACGCCATTCTCAGCTGTTTTTGCCATCCATTTCAAACAACGCGATGCTCTCCACATGCGCAGTATGCGGGAACATGTTGGCCACGCCCGCGGCCTTGAGGGCGTAGCCTTTGTTATTGACCAATACGGCCGCGTCGCGAGCCAGGGTGGCCGGGCTGCACGATACGTAGACGATGCGGCTGGGACCGCTGCCATCTTCGGGCAGCGATTTCACCAGCTCGATCGCGCCATCGCGGGGCGGGTCGATCAGCCACTTGTCGAAGCGGCCCAGCGCGGCGAGTATCTCCGGCGCCATTTCGAACAGGTTCATGACCTGATATCGGGTCAGGTGATCCAGCCCATTCAGCCGGGCATTCTCCAGCGCCCGGCTGACCAGACCCGAACTGCCCTCAATGCCCAACACCTCGGCCCCACGACGGGCGATGGGCAAGGTGAAGTTGCCCAGGCCACAGAAGAAATCGGCCACCTTCTCGCCCGGCTTCGGTTCCAGCATGCGGATGGCGCGCCGGACCAGCATGCGGTTGACGCCGTGGTTGACCTGGGTGAATTCGGTCGGCTTGAACGGCATGGTCAAACTGAATTCCGGCAGGCTGTAACTTAGCTCCGGGCCGTCGACGGGATGGAACGGCTGGGCGGTGTCCGGTCCCTTGGTCTGCAGCCAGACCTGTACCCGATGCGTGTTGGCAAAGGCGCGAACCTTGTTCTCGTCCTCAGGCGTCAGCGGTTCCAGGATGCGGAACACCAGCACGGCCACGCCATCGCCCACGGCGACCTCGATCTGAGGCAGGCGGTCGCGGATGGACAGACCGGCGACCAGTTCGCGCATGGCCGGCAACAGATGGCCAATCTCCGGCGACAACACTTCGCAACCCAGCATGTCGGCGACATAGCTGCTCTTGCGTTCGTGGAAGCCGACCAGCACCCCGCCCTTCTTGGGCACATTGCGCACCGACAGCCGGGCCTTGGTGCGATAGCCCCAGGTCGGACCATGGATCGGCGCCAGCATGGTTTCCGGCTTCACTTTGCCGATATGCTCGAAGCAGTCTTCCAGCACGCGCTGCTTGGCCGCCACCTGCGCCGCTTCATCCAAGTGCTGATGGGTGCACCCACCGCAGATGCCGAACCACTGGCAACCCGGCGTCACCCGGTACGGACTGGCCTTGACGATGCGGTGAACCTGAGCCTGTTCGTAGTTGTCCTTCTTGCGGTAGGTCGAGGCCTCGACGATCTCGCCGATCAGTGCGCCATCGACGAAGACGGCCTTGCCATCACGATGTGCCACACCGCGGCCTTCATGGTCGAGAGACTCAATGAACAACTGGTAATTCATGCTGCCCACGCTCCAAGAAACTGATGCCAATGCGGCGCATCAATGCCGGCCAATGTATCCCGCACCAGCACCACTTCCCGCTCATATTGTTCGCGGGTCAGCGCCCCGCGCATGAGCTGGAAGCGCAGAAATACGAGGTAGGTGTTCACCACATCGGTCTCGCAATAGTCGCGGATGTCGGCGATCTGGCCGTCCTGATAGGCATCCCACACCTTGCTGCCATCCATGCCCAGCTTGCCGGGGAAACCATAGAGCTTGGCCAGACTATCCAGCGCGACAGCGCCGCGCGGCTGGTACAAAGCGAGCAGGTCCATCAGGTCGAGGTGGCGATTGTGGTAGCGGCTGATGTAGTTATTCCACTTGAATTCCTTGTCGTCCTCGCCCTGATCCCAGTAACGCGGCGCGGTAACAGAGTGCAGCATGGCGCGGTAGTGCAGCACCGGCAGATCAAAGCCGCCGCCGTTCCAGGACACGATCTGGGGCGTGTATTTCTCGATGCCGTCGAAGAAGCGCTGAATGATCTGGGCCTCGTCGGCGTCCGGCTCGGACAGGGAAAAGACCTTGAAGCTGTCGCCCGTGCGCAACGCGCAGGAAATGGTCACGACCCGTTGCAGATGCAGTGGCATGAAGTCCGAGCCACCGGTCTGCTGGCGGCGCATGAGCAAGGCCATTTCACCGACCTCCCGGTCGTCTGACCCAGGGCCAATGTCGTGCAGGCGGCGCAGCCCGGCGATGTCAGGGATGGTTTCGATATCGAAGATGAGGACGGGATTCACGGTGTAATCAGCGGCAGGCAAAGGCCGACATTCTACCGTTTCCCAAGCGGGCGCCGATGCGAACCTCGGATACACCGCTCAGACGGGCGCTCCGGTAGCCACATCCATCAGCAGCGCGCGCACAGACTGAAGATCGCGCCGTTCCAAATGGTGCTCCAACTGTACCAACAGCTCCGGAATACTGTCCCTCTGGTGAGGCTCGCTGGCCTTCATGATGCGTGGATGCAAGGTCGCCTGGCCATTGCTGGCTTCAATCAGCAGTTCTTCATAAAGTTTTTCGCCCGGGCGCAAGCCGGTGACGGCGATTTCGATATCACCGGTCGGATTGCTTTCGTCGCGCACCGAATGACCGCCCAACTGAATCATGTTGCGCGCCAGGTCCATGATCTTCACCGGCTCGCCCATATCCAGCAAGAACACCTCGCCGCCTACCGCCATGCTGCCAGCCTGGATCACCAGTTCGACCGCCTCGTGGATGGACATGAAATAACGCGTCACCTCGGCATGGGTCACCGTCACCGGTCCGCCCTGAGCAATCTGGTCCTTGAACAAGGGAATGACCGAGCCGGAAGAACCCAGGACATTGCCGAAACGCACCGCGCAAAAATGCTGGTTGCTGTTTCGCTCTGCCGCCTTGATCGCGGCCTCCTGAACCGCCAGTTCGGCCCAGCGCTTGGTCGCCCCCATCACGTTGGTCGGCCGCACGGCCTTGTCGGTCGAGATCAGGACAAAGGTCTCCACCCCGGCCTCCAGAGCCGACTGCGCCACAGTGCGGGTACCAAAAACATTGTTGCGGGCGCCTTCCAGCACATTGGCCTCGACCAGCGGGACATGCTTGTGGGCAGCCGCGTGGTAGACCGTCTGTATCCCATGTTCATGCAGCAGATCGGCGACCTGCCTGGCATCGGTCACCGAACCGAGGCAAGGAATGACAGGACAGTCGGCCATTCCCCAAAGCGCCCGATCGATCTGATACAGCGCCGGCTCACTCTGCTCCAGCAAAACCAGCCGGCTCGGTTTCAGGGCCACGATCTGGCGGCACAACTCCGACCCGATCGAGCCCCCTGCCCCGGTCACCAGGACGTTTTTATCGGTGATGCTGCGCCCCAGCAAGGCCCGGTCAGCTGACACCGCGTCACGGCCAAGCAAATCGCCGATATCCACTTCCCGCAACATGCTCACCAGGTGCTTGCCGCTGGCGATATCCGAAATCGTCGGCAAAATCTGCACCCGGGCGCCCTGCTTGTCCAGGAACGACACGATCTCCTTGCGCCGTGACTGGGAAGCGGAAGGCAAGGTCACGATGACATCGTGAATGTCGAAGCTCGCCATCAGATCGGGCAATTGCCCAGGCGGATAGACACGCAGACCAGCCACATCGGAACCATGCAACGCTGCGTTGTCGTCCAGGAACCCCGCCGGAAAAAACTCCCGCCCCTGATGCAACGAAGCCGCTAGTTGCCGGCCTGCATCACCTGCGCCGTAGATCAAAACCTGGCGCCCATGAAAACGTTCGCGCACAGGTAGCCACAACACCCAGCGTGCGGCGAATCGCACGCCTCCAATCAACACCAATGCCAACAGCCAGTACAGCAGGGGCACGGAACGCGGCACACCTTCTGCGCCTGTCATCTGCGTCATGAAGGCCAGCCCGGCCCACAGCAAGGCCGCCAGCGAGACCGCCTTCATCACAGCCCACAGGGCATGTTCACCCATAAAGCGGATTACTGAACGATACAAGCCCATCGCGATAAAAACCGGCACGGCCAGAATAGGCGCCACCAGCATGAGCAAAATCTGGCCATGGTTGGGTATATGCCATTGACCGAAACGCAGCGAATACGCGGCCCAGACTGAAAACAGCAGCAACAGCGTATCCACTGCCAGCATCAGCAACTGCTTGCCCTGGCGGGGAAGACTAACAAGGCCTTTTTTAAATTTTCGATCCATTGCTTACCTGAACATCTTGCACATTTCAACTCTTCACGAATCGCATTCCAGATGCTTAAGGAAACGCTGATT
>JBBIJC010000089.1:0-10295 GCA_037446165.1 Hydrogenophilales bacterium
GCGCTCCATCCTGCGCCACGACCCGGACAAGATCATGGTGGGCGAGATCCGCGACCCGGAAACCGCGCAGATCGCCGTGCAGTCGGCCCTGACCGGCCATCTGGTGTTCACCACCGTGCACGCCAACAACGTTTTCGACGTGATCGGCCGGATGATGCACATGGGCCTCGATCCCTACAGCTTCGTCTCCGCCCTGAACGGGGTGCTGGCCCAGCGCCTGGTGCGGGTCAACTGCCCCAATTGCGCCGAGCCCTACACCCCTTCGCCCGAACTGCTGGCGGATTCGGCCCTGGGCGATGTGACGGGCTTCGATTTCCGCCTCGGCAAGGGCTGCGGCCACTGCCGCGGCACGGGCTACAAGGGACGCAAGGCGGTGGCCGAGATGCTGCTGCTGACCGACGAAATCCGTGAACTGGTGGTTGCCCGCGCCCCCATTCGCGCGCTCAAGGAAGCGGCCTTCCGCTCCGGCGTCAAGTCCCTGCGTGAATCTGCGGTGGCCATGGTGTCCCGCGGAGAAACCACTCTGGAAGAAATCAATCGTGTCACTTTTGTCTCCTGAACACGCCGTCCTGCTCCTGTCCGGCCGCGTGCTGCTGCGCGCTGACGGGCGCCTGCTGGAACAGTCGGCAGAGCCGGGCTGGGAAGGCGGCCTGGCGACCCTGGACCAGTTGTTGCTCGAGGCCAGGGCCAAGGGCGCGGTGCGGGTCAGCTTGTCCCACCACTTCGCCCGCGTCCTGGTGGTGGAGCCGCCGCCGGTGCGGCTCAAGGCGGACGAGATGGACGGCTGGGTGCGCGGGCAGCTGAGCCAGGCCTACGGCGCCGAGGCCGAATCCTGGCACCGGGTCTGGCAGGATGTGCCGCCCGGCCGCAAGGTGCCGGTGGCCGTGATCGACGCCAGTCGATATGCGGAGCTGGAACAACGGCTCGCGGCCGGTGACCTGAAACTGGCCCATGCCAGCCCCTGGCTGGTCGATGCCTGGCAGCGCCATGACCGTTCCATCGGCAGCAAGTCCGGCTGGCTGGCACTGGTCGAACCGGGCCGCATCGTGGTGGCCAAGGTCGACCATGGGCGCCTGGCCGCGACCCGCACTGTCCAGGCCGATGCGGACCCGGTCGGAGCCCTGGCCGACCTGCTGGCGCGCGAAAAACTGCAAAGCGCCACGCCTGGCGGTGACGAGCTCTGGCTGATGGCTCCCGCCCTGCACGCTGCCTGGCAGGGCCTGGCGCCGGCCTATCGGGTGCATGAACTGATGCCCGGCCAGGTCGGCTGGGGAGGGCTGCTGGCATGAAACTTCGACTTGATCTGGCAGCTCCGCGCCAGGCCCCTGCGCTGGCTGGCTGGCTGCTTCTGGCCGTGGGGCTGCTACTTGCGCTCTGGGCCGGCTGGCGCTACACCACGGTCGAGGCCGAGTATCAGCACCAGCAGGCCCGTCTGGCCCGGTTTGCCGCACCGGTGGCCAAGTCCAAAACGCCTCGGCATGAGCAGAAAGAGGAAAGCCCGGTGCTGGCCAAGGCCCGTTCCCAGCTTGCCGCCGACTGGCCAGCCCTGCTCGCCGGCCTGGAGCGTAGCCGTCCGGCAAACATCGCCGTGCTCTCGATCAGCGCGGAGGCGGGGAATGGCATGCTGACCCTGGATGGGGCAGCCAAGGATCACGCCGCCATGCTGGCCTATCTCAAGAGGCTGGCCGGGGAGGGCGGGCTGAGCGAGATCGCGCTTACCAGCCATACGGATGAGGAACTGGAAGGTGAGAAGTCCGTGAATTTCAGCCTCCGGGCCCGCTGGAGGACGCCATGAACCGCTATCAGGATTGGCTGGCCTGGGCCTTGACCCGTCTGGGCTGGCCTGGCTGGGCGGGGGCTGTCCTGGTGGTCGGTGCCCTGTATGTCTTGCTGGTCCAGGTCGGCACCATGGAAGCGGCGGCAACGCGCATGGGCCGGCAGGCGGAAAGCCTGGCCCAGCGGCCGCAGGCGCAGACCCAGGTGGCGGTCGCGCGGGACTGGCGTGCGGACCTGCCTCCCGATCAGGAAGGCTATGCCCGGTTGGCGAAACTGTTTGCGGTCGCGGCCCGGACCAGGCTTGCCCTGGCGGAAGGCACTTACCGCGAGGTGAGCGATAGCAAGCTTGGGCTTACGCGGCTGTCCATCTCCCTGCCGGTGACCTGCAGTTATCCCGCCTTGCGTGCCTTCCTGGCCCAGACATTGAACCAGGAGCCGGCCCTGGCCCTTGAAAGCCTGCGCATGTCCAGGGACACCATCGGGGCCACGGAACTGGCTGCCGACCTACGCTTTACCCTCTACCTGGAGGCCGGGCAATGAAGCCGCGTCAGCTCATATTGGGCGGGTTGCTGGCGGCGGTCCTGGTCGCCTCCTTCTGGCCGCACGGGGATGACACGACGGGCGTGGTGGAGCCGGTGCGCAAGTCCGCCAGGGCTCATCAGCCGGCGGCTCAGCCAGCACAGACCACGGCACGGGCCCAGTCACCGTCCCGGACCGGCCGGCACAGCTTCGCCAGCCTCGCCGAGGCGAACCTGTTCCCGGCGCAAAGCTTCCGCCCGCCGCCCCCCCCGCCACCACCGCCGGCCCCGCCGCCGCCGCCCATGGCTCCGCCGGTGCCGTTCAGCTTCGTCGGGATATGGACCGAAGCCGGCAAGGAGTCGGTATTTCTGGGCCAGGGCGAACGTACCCTGAGGGCGCAGAAAGGCGATGAATTGGCCGGAGGATGGCGCCTGGACCAGCTTTCACCGGATGCCCTGGTGTTTACCTATTTGCCCTTGAACCAACAAAGAACCCTGAGGATCGCACCATGAAATCCGCGTTCGCCATCCTGCTCGCCGCCCTGTTACTGGGGGGCTGTGCCAGCAATCAAGCCTATAAGGAAGGCCAGCGTCTGCTGGCCGAAGGCCATACCGACGAGGGCCTGCAGCAACTGCAGCTGGCGGTGAAGCAGAAGCCTGACGACCTGGAGATTCGCGCCACCTATGTCAGGCTCAAGGATGCCGAGATCCAGCGATTGCTGGCAACCGGAGACGCCGCACTGGCCGGGGGCCGCTTCGATGCCGCGGAGGCAGCCTATCGCAAGGCTCTGGAATTGCACCCGGAGGATGCGCGGGCTCCCGCCAGCCTGGCCGCGGTCGAGACCGCGCGCAAGGACGAGACGCTGATGCAGGAAGCGGAGCAGGCGATCCAGCAGGACAAACCGGAACTGGCCCAGAACAAGCTGCGGGTGGTGCTGGCCCAGGAGCCGAACAACATCCGGGCCCGCGCCCTGCTGAAGCAGGCCGAGATCAAGGCGGGCAAGCCCCAGGGCGTGATGACGCCGCAGATGGACGACAAATTCCGCAAGTCCATCACCCTGGAGTTCCGGGATGCGCCCTTGCGTTCGGTGTTCGACGCCATTTCACGCCAGTCCGGCATCAATTTCGTGCTCGACAAGGATGTCCGTACCGACGCCAAGGTCACCATCTACGCACGGGATACCGCCATCCTGGATACGGTGGACATGGTCCTGTCCACCAGCCAGCTCAACCGCAAGGTGCTGTCCGGCAATACCCTGCTGATCTATCCCAATACACCGGTCAAGCAGCGCGATTACCAGGAACTGGTGGTCAAGAGTTTCTTCCTGGCCAATGCCGACGCCAAGACCACCCTCAATCTGGTCAAGACCATTGCCAAGACCAAGGACGTGTTCATCGATGAGAAGCTGAACCTGCTCATAGCACGGGATACCCCCAAGGCCATGCGTCTGATCGAGAAGCTGATCGCGGTACAGGATCAGCCCGAGCCGGAGGTGATGCTGGATGTGGAGGTGCTCGAGGTGACCCGCTCGAAGCTGCTGGAGTTGGGTGTGCAGTGGCCGAGCCAGCTTTCGGTGCTGAATGTGATACCTAACACGTCGGTAGTGGCCGGAGCCGTAGGGGCGCCAGTATCTACGACGACCACGGTTGCTTCGACCCTGCCTCTGACCCTGAACCAGATCCTGCTGAACAATCTCAAGAAATCATCGAACATCGCGGTCAACACGGCACCCCAGCTCAACCTCAACGCAACCGATGGTGACGTGAACCTGCTGGCCAATCCCCGGATCCGGGTCAGGAACCACGAGAAGGCCAAGATCCACATCGGCGACAAGGTGCCGGTGATCACCTCCAACGTCACCTCCACCGGCGTCACCTCCGAGTCGGTGTCCTATCTGGACGTGGGCATCAAGCTGGATGTCGAGCCCCAGGTCTACCTGGAGGGCGATGTAGGCATCAAGATAGGCCTGGAAGTATCCAACATCGTCCAGCAGGTGAAGACGGCCACCGGCACCCTGACCTACCAGCTGGGTAGCCGCAATGCCGATACTTCCCTGCGCCTCAAGGATGGCGAGACCCAGGTGCTGGCCGGCCTGATCTCCGACCAGGACCGGTCCAGCGCCAACAAGGTGCCGTTGCTGGGTGACCTGCCTTTGCTGGGGCATCTGTTCTCCAGTAATAGCGACTCCAAGAACAAATCCGAGATCGTCCTGCTCATCACCCCCCATATCGTGCGCAACATCCAGCGTCCGGATCTGGCCCAGAGCGAGTTTTTCGCGGGCACCGAGGCGGAGGTCTCCGACCAGCCGCTGCAATTGCGCCCTGCGTCAAGCCAGCCGCCGCGCCTGCCGCAGACGCCGATGCAGCCGTTCCCCCTGGAAGCGCCGCCGCCGGTGCTGCCGACCCCGCAGGATGCACCGCCGCCGGTGCTGCTGCATCCGCCGCAGGATACAGCGCCACCTCCGTCCGAGGCGCCCAGCGCCGACGGACAGCCAGCGCAGGGGCCGCAGTGACATGAACCGTTCCAGGGGCTTCACCCTCATTGAGCTGGTGGTGACCGTCGCGATCGTCGGCGTGCTCTCGCTCATGGCGGCGCCACTCCTGGAAATGACCGCGAAGCGCCAGAAAGAATCCGAATTGCGCCTGGCCCTGCGCGAGATACGCAGCGCCATCGATGCCTATCATCAGGCCTGGCTGGACAAGAAAATCGAGAAGATCGAGGGGGCGTCCGGCTATCCGCCGGACCTGGATACCCTGGCCGATGGGGTCAAGGACGTTACCAGCGCCAAGGGTCAGAAACTGTTCTTTTTGCGCCGTCTGCCGCGTGACCCGTTCAGCACCAGCCAGGGGGGCGACGCGGCCGACACCTGGGGCAAGCGCAGTTACGCAAGCCCCGCGGACGAGCCTCGGGAGGGTGATGACGTATTCGATGTCTATTCCCTGTCGGACAAGACCGGGATCAACGGGGTGCCGTATCGTGAATGGTGAGACGAGGGGCCGACACCCGCGCGGCTTTACCCTGATCGAGCTTCTGGTGGTGCTGTCCATCATCGCCCTGCTCCTGTCCCTGGCTGTGCCACGCTATTTCAAGCACATAGAGCGCGCCAAGGAGGCCGTGTTGCTTGAAAACCTGGCTACCACGCGCCAGGCCATCGATCAGTACCACGCCGACAAGGGCACCTGGCCCGACTCACTGCAGGCCCTGGCCGATGCGCACTACCTGCGCGCGGTGCCACGCGACCCGATCACCGACAGCAGCGAGACCTGGCTGATCTTGCCGCCGCCCGATCCCGAGCCAGGCGACACCGCCGGTGGGGTGTATGACCTGAAGAGCGGCGCCGAGGGTGCGACGGCCGATGGCACGCCCTTTGCCGACCTGTAACCGTCACCACCCAGCCTGACCCGACAATGAGCCAGACCAAGCCCGATACCCTGCCCAAGCCTGGATGGCTTAGCGACGACCTGGCCTACCTGCTGCCCATGATGCTGTTCATGATCGGGGTCTGGGCGGGCGGCCATTGGCTCGACAGTTATCCGCTGACCTATCTGGCCAGGGCGATTGCCGCCGGGCTGGCATTGGCGGTGCTGTGGAAGCGTTTTACCCGCATCCGCTGGGAGCGCTGGTGGCTTGGCATTCCCGTGGGCGTGCTGGGCGTCATCCAGTGGGTGGCGATGCAGACCTGGCTGCAGGACCATTTTTCCTGGTTCACGCCGCCAGCCGAGGTGTTCAACCCGATCCAGTATTTCGATGGCCATCCCGCTCTGCTGTGGTCGTTCATCCTGTTCCGCTGGCTGATCGGCGCCTCACTGGTGGTGCCGGTCATGGAGGAACTGTTCTGGCGCGACTTCGTCTGGCGGAGCTTCATTTCCTACCATGATTTCAAACTGGCCAAGGTCGGGGAGTGGAACTGGAGGGCGTTCGTCGGAGTGGCCCTGGCCTTCTCCCTGGTTCACGGCAACTGGTGGCTGACTGCCATCGTCTGGGCCGCAATGATAGGCTGGCTGCTGGTCCGCACCCGCAGCCTGGGCGCCTGCATCGTGGCCCATGCGGTGACCAATTTCCTGCTTGGGGCGTATGTGCTCTATACCCGGCAATGGAACTTCTGGTGACTTCTGTGCAGGGACGCTGACCGCATCCTACAAGGCATGGCGCCGGTCGCCCGAGGCAAAGCCGCAGAGCGGCATGTCGATGCCGCGTCCGAGTCCGATGCACTTGAACAGCTCGCCCATTTCGGAGGGCTGGATGAGTTTCTGCACCGCTGCCGTTTGCTTGAGGTAATCAATCGTCCCGGCAAGGTTTCTTTCCAGACCGTTCAGCATGCCGCAATTCAACAAGAAATGGGCCTGGCTGGCATAGCCCGGCAGTTCCAGGCCGGCGGCCAGGGCGCTATCCGCGATGGCCGTGAAATCGACATGGGCGGTGATGTCGGTCAAGCCGGGCAGGAAAAACGGATCGTCGAAGGCGTGATGGCGATAGTGGCACATCAGCGTGCCGGCATTTCGCTCCGGGTGGTAATACTCGGCCTGGGGAAAGCCGTAGTCGAGGAACAGGATCAGGCCGCGCTCCAGGCAATCGGACAGGCTGCGCACCAGGGCAGGGGCAGCGAGATTGATCTCGCTCAGGTAATCGGGGCCGGCAACCGGCAACTGTTGCGCCGCAGCGTGCAAATGGCCTGCGGTCAACGGACGGTCCTGCCAGACAAAACCGGCAGCGGAAGACCACGCCACGCCACGTTCGTAAAGTGCACCATCCAGCCAGTGCACCAGATGGACGGGCATGGCATCGAGCACTTCATTGCCGATGATGAAACCGGTAAACCCTCCGGGCAGGGCGTTCAGCCATTCGACCCGATCCAGCAGATGGGGGATTTCAGTTCGGAGCAGTGCCTGCTGGCGCTGACGCAGGTCCGGGCTGAGGTCGAGTATGCGATACCGCTCCGGCAGGCAGCCCAGCAGTTCAAGTTCGAGCAGAAGGTCCACCGCCAGGCGGCCGCTGCCCGCGCCCAGTTCGAGGATGTCGCCGCCGCCGGTCGCCTCCAGCACCTGTCTGGCCTGGACGGCAATGGCCTGACCGAACAGCGGCGTCAGTTCGGGGGCGGTAATGAAGTCGCCAGCCGCGCCGAACTTGTGTGCCCCGGCGGTGTAATAGCCCAGACCCGGCGCATAGAGCGCCATCGACATGTAGTCGGCAAAGGAAATCCAGCCCTTGCATTCGACAATCCGCCGGGCGATACGGTCGACCAGCTCCTGGCTGTGGGCCTGGGCCTGCGGGCCGGGCAAGGGGAGATTGGCCATGGCAGCGGCCACCGGCGGCGGTCGCTACAGCTTGTGATAGTTCCGATACCACTCCGCCCAGCGGGCTATGCCTTCCGCCAAGGGGGTTTTGGGTTCGAAGCCGACGTCGCGCTTCAGTTCCTCGACATCGGCATAGGTTGCCACCACATCGCCGTCCTGCATGGGCAGGAAGTTCTTTTTCGCCTCCTTGCCGAGCGCATCCTCGATGGTCTTGATGAAGGTCATCAGTTCCACCGGCTGGTGGTTGCCGATGTTGTAGACCTTGAATGGCGCGTAGCTGGCGCTCGGGTCGGGCGCGTTGGTGTCGAAGGCCGGATCGGCCTGGGCGATGCGGTCGAGCACCCGCACCGTGCCTTCGGCGATGTCGTCGATGTAGGTGAAGTCGCGCTGCATCTTGCCCATGTTGAACACGTCAATGGACCGGTCTTCCAGGATGGCGGAGGTGAACAGCCAGGGCGACATGTCGGGCCGGCCCCAGGGGCCGTAGACGGTGAAATAGCGCAGGCCGGTGGTGGCCAGGCCGTACAGGTGGCTGTAGCTGTGCGCCATCAGCTCGTTGGCCTTCTTGCTCGCGGCGTACAGGCTGACCGGGTGGTCGACGTTGTCGTGCACCGAGAACGGCATGTGGGTGTTGGCGCCGTAGACGCTGGAAGACGAGGCGTAGACCAGGTGTTCGACGCCATTGTGGCGGCAGCCTTCGAGGATGTTGCCGAAGCCGACCAGGTTGGTCTGGATGTAGGCATGCGGATTCTTCAGCGAATAGCGCACCCCGGGCTGGGCGGCGAGGTTGACCACGCGGTTGAAGCGCTCGGCCGCGAACAGGTCTTCCATGGCCATGCGGTCGGCGATGTCGAGCTGGATGAAGCGGAAGCCGGGCAAAGGCTGCAACTGCGCCAGGCGGGCCAGCTTCAGGGCCGGGTCGTAGTAATCGTTGAGGGTGTCCACGCCGACCACTTCGTCGCCCCGCGCCAGCAGCAATTTGGCGACATGCATGCCGATAAATCCGGCGCAGCCTGTAATCAATATCTTCATGCCAGCTCCTTAACAGTGCCGGCATTTTAGCCCACAAACCTTTAGAATTTCGTCATGCGCGCCCTCTATACCCTGGCCTGGTGGCTGGTCCTGCCTTTCATGTTCCTGTACCTGCTACGGCGGAGCCGCAAACAACCGGACTATCGGCGTTGCTGGCGCGAACGCCTGGGTTGGGCGCCAGAACTGCCCGCGGGTCCGGTGATCTGGCTGCATGCTGTGTCGGTGGGTGAAACCCGCGCGGCGGCGCCCCTGATCCGCGCGTTGCAGGCACGTCACCCCGGCAGCACGCTGCTGCTCACCAACACCACGCCCACCGGTCGCGCCACGGCGATCGAGTTGTTTGGAACGGCGATTCGGCAGGCTTACCTGCCCTATGATCTGCCGGCGCTGATTCAGCGTTTTCTGAACCGGACCCATCCGGGCATCGCCATCTTTCTGGAAACGGAAATCTGGCCCAATCTCTATCACCAGTGCCAGAAGCGAGGCATATCGACCTTCCTGGTCAATGCCCGCCTGTCGGAACGCTCTGCGCGCGGCTATGGCCGGGTCGGCAGCCTGATCCGGCCCGCATTGAACGGTCTGGCCGGCCTGGCCGCCCAGACCGAGGCCGATGCCCGCCGTCTGACCGGTCTGGGGGCGCGCCAGGTCCAGGTCTCCGGCAACCTGAAATTCGACATCGCCGCGCCGAACGGCGCCTCGGCGCAGGCGGAGAACCTGCGCCAGATGTTCGCCGATCGCTTCGTCTTCCTTGCCGCCAGCACCCGCGAGGGTGAAGAGCTGTTGATTCTGGACGCCTGTCTCGAACTCGGCATCCCGAACCTGCTGCTGGTCATCGTGCCGCGCCACCCGCAACGCTTTGCCGAAGTCGCCGCCCTGCTGGAGAGCCGAGGTGTGGAGTTCGCCCGGCGCAGCCTGAATGAGCCGGTCACCCGGCAGACCGAAGCCTTCCTGGGCGACAGCATGGGCGAAATGACGGCCTATTATGCGGTGGCAGATGTTGCCTTCATCGGCGGCAGCCTGCTGCCCATGGGTGGACAGAACCTGATCGAGGCGGCCGCGGCGGGCTGTCCGGTGCTGATCGGGCCGCACACCTGGAATTTCCTGCAAGCGGCGGAAATGGCCATCGAGGCCGGTGCGGCCAGACGGGTGCAGAATGCCGAAGACTTGGCCATTGCCGTGAAGCAACTCTATCAACATCCCGAACAACGCAGCCTGATGAGCGAGGCCGGCTGGCACTTCAGCCAGGCCCATCAGGGCGCGACACTCAAGGTCATGGCGCTGCTGGAGCCTGAACTGGCAAAGTTGTAGCATCAGCATTGGAACTCCGTCCAATGCTGGCAGGCTATGGGGCCGGTCGTACCTGAGTCACCAAGTCCAACAAGAAGATGGCGTTTTGTCCCGCGTAGCGGCGCTCAAACCAGGGCGTGCTACGGAAACCCTCTGGAGAAAAGGAGACAGTTGTTATGAAAACCACCCAAAAACATCTGCTGCTGGCCACGCTTGTGGCAGCCACCCTTGGTCTTTCCAGCACCGCCGACGCAGCGTGGTGGCCTGGCAATTGGAACGGTCCTGGCTGGGGTAATAACGGCTGGGGCAACCCCTGGAACAATGGCTGGGGCAACAACGGCTACGGAAACGGTTGGGGCAACGGTTATGGGAATGGCTACGGGAACG
>JBBIJC010000090.1:0-10090 GCA_037446165.1 Hydrogenophilales bacterium
CAATCGTGCCCACGTTTACGTGCGGCTTATTACGCTCAAACTTTTCCTTGGCCATCGTTCAGTCCTCAACAAATTTACGAAGTAGCGAAAAATAACGAACAAATCCAAAAATTCTGGTGCCCATGGCGCGGATCGAACGCGCGACCTCTCCCTTACCAAGGGAGTGCTCTACCACTGAGCCACATGGGCAAATAAACTTTCTACATCAACCGCCAACTGGAGCGGGTGATGGGAATCGAACCCACGTCATCAGCTTGGAAGGCTGTGGTTCTACCATTGAACTACACCCGCATGAACCTGCCCAAACTGATCGGGCCATTCAAATATCCCGGTAAACCCAGGGAAAACAGAAACCTGGTGGAGGGGGAAGGATTCGAACCTTCGAAGGCAGAGCCGTCAGATTTACAGTCTGATCCCTTTGACCGCTCGGGAACCCCTCCGGGAAAGCGCGTGATTATGCTTGGCTGCCCATACCCTTGTCAAACACAAAAACAAATCCACTACACATTGAAACGGAAATGCATGACATCGCCGTCTCGAACCACGTAATCCTTGCCTTCCAGCCGCATCTTGCCGGCCTCCTTGCACTTGGCCTCACCGCCCAGCGTGATGAAATCATCATAAGCGATCACTTCGGCGCGGATGAAGCCCTTCTCGAAATCGGTATGGATGACGCCGGCCGCCTGTGGCGCCGTATCGCCCTTGTGTATGGTCCAGGCACGCACCTCCTTCACCCCGGCGGTGAAATAAGTCTCCAGGCCCAGCAATTCGTAAGCGACCCGGATCACGCGGTTCAATCCCGGTTCGTCCAATCCAACATCGGCGAGGAACACGGCCTTGTCCTCATCCGAGAGATCGACCATTTCCGACTCCAGTGCCGCGCACACCGCCACCACCGGTGCACCTTCGGCTGCCGCATAGTCACGCACCCGGTCAAGCAGGGGATTGCCATTCAGCCCGTTTTCGTCGACGTTGGCCACATACATGGTCGGCTTCATGGTCAACAGGAAGAACTGGCGCAACATTTCAGCCTCGTCCTTGCTGAGATCTGCCGAGCGGGCAGGGCTGCCCTGATCCAGCTTGGCCAAGACCTTCTCCAGTACCGCCACCAGCTTGGCCGCCTCCTTGTCGCCAGCCCGGGCCGGTTTGGAGTATCGAGCGACCTGCTTTTCGACTGCGGCCAGGTCAGCCAGCGCCAGTTCGGTGTGAATCACTTCGATGTCATCCAGGGGATCGATCTTGCCGGCGACGTGGACCACGTTGTCGTCCTCGAAACATCGCACAACGTGAGCAATGGCATCGGTTTCCCGGATATTGGCCAGAAACTGGTTGCCCAGCCCCTCGCCCTTCGACGCGCCTGCGACCAGACCGGCGATGTCGACGAATTCGACGATGGCCGGCACCACACGCTGCGGATTGATGATCGCCGACAATTTGGCAATGCGCGGGTCGGGCACTTCAACCACCCCGGTATTCGGCTCGATGGTGCAGAAAGGATAGTTCTCCGCCGCGATGCCGGCCTTGGTCAGGGCATTGAACAGGGTGGACTTGCCCACATTGGGTAACCCGACAATTCCGCATTTCATGATTTGGCTTCCTGTTTCGGTTTCGTATTGGCCCGCATGGTGGCCGCATTCCATTCGGCCTTGGCGATGAACGGCCAAAGATCCAGCGCCCGGTCAATGGCCTGGTCGATTTCAGCCGCTTCTTCCTTGCGCGGCGGCTTGAGCACGTAATTCGCCACCTCATTCCGGTCGCCCGGATGGCCGATGCCAATCCGCAAGCGCCAATAATCCTGGGTAGCCAGATGTGCGGTGATGTCTTTCAGGCCATTGTGGCCGCCCAGTCCGCCGCCGAACTTCAACCGCAACTGGCCGGGCGGAATATCCAGTTCATCGTGGACCACCAGCATCTCCAACGGCTCGATCTTGTGGAACCTTGCCAGCGCACCGACCGATTGCCCCGAACGATTCATGAAAGTCTGCGGTAACAACAGCCAGACCCCGGCTTCGCGCGAAAAACCGGCCAGCCCGTGAAACCTGGACTCGCGCGCCAGGCTCACACCAAGACGCCGTGCCAGCCGCTCACAAAACCGAAACCCGGCGTTGTGCCGGGTTTCGGAATATTCGGCGCCGGGGTTGCCCAGGCCGACGACGAGGCGAGGAGCCGCCTGCATCGATCAGACCGCTCAGGCGGCCGGGGTTTCGCCCGCTTCGGCTTCGGTTTCGGCCGCGCCCGCCTTGGTCGCCAGGATGGTGGCCACGGTGGGATCCTCGCCGCGATGCAGCAGCACGGACTCGACTCCGGCCGGCAACTTCAGGTGCGAGACATGCACCGAATGGCCTGAAGCCAGATCCTTCAGGTCAACCTCGATGAACTCGGGCAGGTCGGCCGGCAGGCAGGTCACATCCAGCTCGGACATGACGTGGCTGACCACGCCGCCCTCAAGCTTGACGCCCGGGCAGCCCTCGGCATTGATGAAGTGCAGCGGCACCTTGGTGTGAATCTTGTGGGTGGCATCGACGCGCAGGAAGTCCACATGCAGGACGCGGGGCTTGTACGGGTGAACCTGAACATCCTTGAGCAGCACGGTTTGCTTGTCACCCTCCAGATCCAGCATCAGCACGGAAGAGTGGAAGGCTTCATGGCGCAGGTTCAGGACCAGTTCGTGGTGATCCAGTTCAAGGGCCTGAGGGGCCTTGTCACCACCGTAAACAATGGCGGGCACACGGCCGGCGTGACGCAGGCGGCGGCTCGCACCCGAACCTTGTCCATCACGCTTGGTAGCTTTGATTTCCATACTCATAATATTTTTCTCCAGATAAAACAAAAAAACCGCCCGCGACCAGGCGGTGCTTCCTATCGGCTCGCTATTCGACGAATAGCGAGCTGACCGAATCCTCGTTGCTGATTCGGCGGATGGTCTCCGCCAACAGCTCAGCCACCGACACCTGACGAATCTTGGTGCAACGCACCGCGTCGTCCCGCAAGGGGATGGTATCGGTCACCACCAACTCGTCGAGCTTGGAATTGCTGATCCGTTCAATGGCAGTGCCGGACAGCACCGGGTGGGTGATGTAGGCAACCACCTTCTTGGCACCATGTTCCTTGAGCGCGGCAGCGGCCTCGCACAACGTGTTCGCGGTATCGACCATGTCATCCATGATGATGCAGGTGCGGTCCTTGACCTCACCGATGATGTGCATCACCTTGGCCACGTTCGGCTTGGGCCGGCGCTTGTCGATAATCGCCAGATCGCAATCCAGCCTCTTGGCCACTGCGCGGGCACGGACCACACCGCCCACGTCAGGCGACACCACCAGCAGGTTGTCGTGATCCTGCTTCCAGATATCGCCCATCAAAATGGGGGTGGAATAGACGTTATCCACCGGGATATCGAAAAAGCCCTGGATCTGATCCGAGTGCAGGTCCATGGTCAACAGGCGATCCACACCTGCCGCCGTCAGCATGTCGGCCACCACCCGCGCCGTGATCGGCACCCGGGCGGAACGGACCCGGCGATCCTGGCGGGCATAGCCGAAATAAGGAATCGCAGCGGTGATCCGACCGGCAGAGGCGCGACGCAGCGCATCCACCATCAGCATCACTTCCATCAGGTTGTCGTTGGTGGGCATGCAAGTGGACTGGAGCACGAACACGTCCTTGCCGCGGACGTTTTCCAGGATTTCCACCGCCACTTCGCCATCGGAGAAGCGGCCCACGGTCGCGCGACCCAGCCGTATGCTCAGGCTGCGTGCCACATCTTCGGCAAGCTTGGGATTCGCGTTGCCGGTAAATACCATCAAGCTGTCGTAGGCCACTGGTCTAACCCGCGCGGTAAACGAAAAAACAAAAAAGCGTGCAGCCTTGCTACACGCTTGACGATTTGGCTGGGGAGGTAGGGATCGAACCTACGAATGCCGGAATCAAAATCCGGTGCCTTACCACTTGGCGACTCCCCAACTTCTGGCGGTCAAGCCTCGTTGAACATTGGATGCTCATCAAGACCGTCCGCCACAAAACCTTGCATTCCATCGGGCCGGGCAGCGAACGCCTGCTCGGCCTCAGCCCGATCCGGAAACGCCCCGAACACGCAGGCGCCGGATCCGGTCATCCTGGCATCGCCGTACTGGCGCAGCCATTCGAGGTACTCGCCGACCACCGGGTAGGCAGCGATCACCACCGGCTCCAGATCATTGTGTCCACAACCCTCTGGGAGGGGCGGGATTTTCATCTCTGGCGTGTCCCGTGTCAATCCCGGACTGGCAAAAATCTCCGCCGTCGCCACCTGTACTGGTGGGACCAGGACCACATAGCTCGCCGGCGGCAGGGTAACCGCCTGCAATTTCTCGCCCACGCCTTCAGCAAAGGCAGCACGACCAAAGATGAAGACCGGCACATCCGCGCCCAGTTGCAAACCCAGGGTCTCCAGCGTGGCGCGTGGCAAATCAAGCCGCCACAGGAGGTTCAAGGCCATGAGCACGGTCGCCGCGTCCGAGCTGCCGCCACCCAGCCCGCCCCCCATCGGCAAGCGCTTGACCAGCCTGATATCGGCCCCAAGTCGGCAACCCGCATGTTCCTGCAACAGTCGGGCCGCCCGAAAACACAAATCGCGCTCCACCGGCACACCGGGCAACGGGTTCAACAACCGGATCACGCCGTCCTCACGCAAGGTGAATCCCACCTCATCGCCATAGTCCAGAAAGCGAAACACGGTCTGCAGCAAGTGGTAGCCATCCGGCCGCCGCCCCACCACATGCAGGAACAGGTTCAGCTTGGCCGGGGCCGGGTAGCGGTGTTCGATACCGGTCACGGAGACGCCCAGCTATCCACCACGACCCTGAGTTCAAGGTCGCCGCCCCGGCTGGCGAAGATACGACCTGGCCGCCAGCGTTCACCGTCACGGCGGAACTGGCTGTAGTCGATATGCCAGCCATCCTGGTCGAGGCGGTCGATACGCCCCTCCTGATCCAGGCCGGCCTTGAACTCCTGGCCTGGCCGGGGCTGCCCAGACAGCCAGTAAAGCAGCCCATCCAGAGGCAGGCGCACGCCCAGCGCGCGTTCCATCAACTGTTCATCGCTGTCGTCGGACATCTGACTGCCATCCGCCCCTATAAGGAGTACATGGCCATCCTGGCGATGGATCTCAGCCGCACCCTGGCCCATCGGACCGGACAGCAACAGCGTGTCCTCGCCCGCCGCACGGGTCCAGGTCACGGTACCGGAAAAGTTCTGTGTGGGTGTCTTGACCGACATCCTGCCGGCCAGATGGAACTGCGTGGCCAGTGGTTCCCGGTGCCCGACCGCCATTGAATCGACTGCCGTCGGGGCCGGCTCTGAGGCGCAGCCAGCCAGCCCGGCCAGCAGCAGCATGAGCCAGCGCATGGCGCTCACTGTCCGAAACGGGACAGCGTCTGCCGCAGCGGCTCGTTATCGGGATGCGCCTTTGCGGCTTCCTGCCAGACCCGTTTCGCCTCGTCCTGGTCGCCCTTTTTCCAGAGCGCCTCGCCCAGGTGCGCGGCGATCTCCGGGTCTTCGCGGCCACTGTAGGCGCGGCGCAGATAATCGACCGCCACGGCCAGATGACCGGCCTTGTACTGGCCCCAACCCATGCTGTCCAGGATGAAAGGATCGTCGGGGCTCAGCTTGAGGGCCTTTTCCAGCAGGGCGATGCCCTCCTCGACCCGGTTGGTGCGGTCGACCAGGGTATAACCCAGTGCGTTGTAGGCATGGGCCGAGTCTGGCTGAAGCTTGATCAGGCGGCGCAGGTCGGCTTCCATGGCGGGCAGACGGTCCAGCTTTTCCTCGATCATGGCCCGGTCATAGAGCAAATCACCTGCATCGGGCGATTTCTGCAGCGCCTGATCGAGCACGGTGCACGCCTCCTGAGTGCGGCCCGCCTCGCGCAGGATCTGCGCCTGGGTCTGCTCCAGACGGATCGTATCCGACTCGTCGCCCGTACCGTCCTTGAGTGAAGCCACCGCCTCATCCACCTTTTTCTGCTTGGCCAGGATCAAGGCCACCTTGAGCCGGGCCTGAAGCACATTGCTGCCCGTGGTCACCTTGCGATACTGCTCAATGGCCTTGGCGTAGTCCTGGCGCAACTCGCTGACCTGGCCGAGGTACATCTCGACCAGGCTTTCATCCGGATAGCCCAGTGCCAGCGCCCGGGAAAAATGCGCGTCCGCGGCATCCAGATCATTGGTCTGCATCGCCAGCAGGCCCACCGCAAGATGCAATTCCGGGCTGTCCGGGGCGCTCTTGAGCAAGGTTTCGAACTCGGTTCTGGCCTCGGTAAACTGACCGGCCTTGGTCAGCCCCCTGGCATAGGCCAGACGGACCCGGGCCGCCTCGGGATGGCCAATCAGATAAGACCGCCAGAACGCTAGAGACGGTGCATCACCCTGGCCCAGCAACACCTGGCCCTTGAGCAGGGCCGCCACTTCCGAACCCGGACTCAGGCGCAGGACCTCGTCCAGTTCAGCCAGGGCCAGGTCGTTCCGGCCTGCGCCAGCGGCGCTCTGAGCCACTGCAAGATGCGCCTCGGGAACAGCGGGGTAACCAGCAGCCAGCCCCTTGATCAAATCGAGTGCGGCCTGCTTGTTCTTGCTACGCGCCAATAGACCATGAAGTTGCAGGAAGGACTCGCCTACCGGCCGGTCTTCGAGATGCAGCAACGCCTCCATGTGAGGCCTGGCCTCATCCAGTCGATCAAGACTGATCAGGCTGGTGATCAATAGCTGTCGGGCCTGGGCCGATTTGGGCTCCAATTCGGTCCAAAGCCTGGCCATATCGGATGCCTTGGCCATGTCCCGCGCATAGATCGCCATTTCAGCCGCCCGCCGGGCCACCCGCACATCCCGCGTCTTGTAAGCCAGATCGGTATACGCATCGGTGGCGAGCTTGAGATCGCCGCGCTGGCTGGCAATTTCGCCCAGCAGAAATTGATACAGCACCGGCCCGGTCAGACCGGATTCGGGCACCGCCTTGTCCGGGGCCGCCACCACGGGGGGCACAGTATTCGCCGGTGCCTTATCGGCCGGCGACTGGGCATGTGCCCCGAGAGAAATGATCGACAGGGCGAGGAGAGCGAGTTTGGCGTTCATGAGATGTGAGCCGGGCATGATTGATGCATTATGCAGAACCCCCCTGCCCCTGAGAAGCACGCATTCGCACCATGCCTGAATTGCCCGAAGTCGAAACCGTCCGCCGAGGACTTGCCCCGCACCTGATTGATCAGCGATTTTCCGGCGCCCTCCTGCGCGAAACCCGGCTGCGCTGGCCAGTCCCGGCCGATTTGAGCAGCCGACTCGCGGGCCAGCGCATCGACCGGTTGGACCGGCGCGGCAAATATCTCATCCTGCGCCTCGGCTCCGGCAATCTGATCCTGCACTTGGGCATGTCCGGCAGCCTGCGGCTGGTGTCTTCTGCGACCCCGCCTGCCCGCCATGACCATCTCGACCTGACCCTGGAGAACGGAACCCTGTTGCGCTACCGCGATCCCCGCCGCTTTGGCGCCGTGCTCTGGAGTGATGCGCCCGAAGCCCACCCCTTGTTGGCGCATCTGGGCATCGAACCGCTGGAACCCGACTTCGATGGCGACTGGCTTTATGCCACCAGCCGGGGCCACCGTAGCGCCATAAAAAGCTGGCTGATGGACAGCCATCGTGTGGTCGGAGTCGGCAACATCTACGCCAACGAGGCGCTGTTTCATGCCGGCATTCATCCCTTGACCGAGGCAGGAAAACTCAGCCGCCCCCGTTGCCGACGCCTGGCTGACGCGGTCCGGGATACCCTTGAGCGGGCCATCGAGGCGGGCGGCAGCACGCTGCGCGACTTCGTCGACAGCCATGGCGAGCCCGGCTATTTCCAGCAAACTTATTTTGTCTATGGCCGGGTGGGCCAGCCGTGCCGGGTCTGCGGCAACCCCATCCGGCTCATCCGCGTGAACAACCGCGCCACAAGCTTCTGTCCAAAATGCCAGAAAAAGTGACGCAACTCCTTCTTGCATAAGCATTTTGTGCTAGATTCGCAAAAAAACTCAGGAGCATGTCATGAGCAGCCCGTCGCTTACCTCCGATTTCGAAGCCTATAGCCAATGGCGCACCAACCTGTCCGACCATGTTTCGGACTACCGGCAATGGCTCAATCGGGAGGACCTGAACGACTCCCAGCGCGACCTGCGCCTGCAGCAACTGCTCGACCGACTCTCCGAAGACAAGCTGCACGTCGCCTTCATCGCCGAGTTCTCGCGCGGCAAGTCGGAGCTGATCAATGCCATCTTCCTGTCCGACCTGAAGCAGCGCCTGCTGCCCTCCACCGCCGGCCGGACCACGATGTGCCCGACCGAACTGCTGTACGACCCGAGCAAGCCCCCTCAGGTCGAACTCCTGCCCATCGATACCCGCTCCACCAATGCCACCGTGTCCGAGTACCGCAGCTATCCGGAAGAATGGGATCGGGCCATCATGGACATCAGCGACCCGGACAGCGTGCGCATGGCCATGCTGGAAGTCTGCCGGGTCAAGTCGGTCAGCGTGGAGGATGCCGTACGCTTCGGCCTGTATGACCCAGGCTCGCCGGAAATTTCGGCCCCGCTCAACGAGGATGGCACGGTCTCCATCCCGGCCTGGCGCCACGCCATCATCAACTACCCGCATCCGCTCCTGGAAAAGGGCCTGGTGGTCTACGACACACCGGGCCTGAACGCCATCGGAGTCGAGCCGGAACTGACCTTCAGCCTGCTACCCAATGCCCATGCCGTACTGTTCGTGCTGTCTGCCGACGCCGGCGTGACCAAGTCGGACATCCAGGTCTGGCGCGACCACATCAATCTGCGCGGCACCGAAAAGGGCCGCCTGGTGGCGCTCAACAAGATCGATGGCCTCTGGGACGAGCTCAAGACCGAAGACCAGATCAACGCCGAGATCGACAATCAGGTCAAAAGCAGTGCCAGCCTGCTCGGCATCGACGCCCGCA
The DNA here is from genome assembly GCA_037446165.1 of Hydrogenophilales bacterium. Lineage (GTDB taxonomy): Bacteria > Pseudomonadota > Gammaproteobacteria > Burkholderiales > Thiobacillaceae > Parasulfuritortus. The sequence goes on from JBBIJC010000090.1 coordinate 8,980, forward strand.
ACATCTTCCCGGTTTCGGCCCAGAAAGGCCTCCTGGCCAAGATCCAGGGCGACGAGACCCTGCTCCGGCGCAGCCGGCTGGACCTGCTGGAAAAGGCGCTCAGCGAAGAGCTGATCGGTTCGAAGCAGGAACTGGTGCGCGACCAGACCGAGGCTGAATTGTCCGACATGCTGAACTCCAGCCGCGCCCTGCTGCAGAGCCGCAACGACAACATCGGCGAACAACTCGCCGAACTGCGCGGATTGCAGGGCAAGAACCAGGATGTGGTCGAACACATCATGGTCAAGATCGCCCAGGACAAGGATGCCTTCGAACGCGGGCTGCAGCATTTCCAGGCCCTGCGCAGTGTGTTCTCGCAACAGAGCGTGAAGCTGTTCCAGATGATCGGCACCGACGCCATGAAGACCGAGATCGACCGGGTCCGCGCCTCGATGGTGCAGAGCCGCTTCACCAAGGGCATCCGCGAAGCCATGAACCAGTTCTTTGCCGACCTCGACCAGAACATGGACAAGGCCATCGGCCAGGTGGATGAAATCAACCGCATGATGGAGGCCATGTACCGCAAGCTCAGTACCGAGCACGGCATGGCCCGCTACACCGTTCCGCCCTTTTCCATGCTGCGCTACAGCAAGGAACTGACCCGGCTGAAGGACGCTTACGACCAGCAGATCAACAACCTGTTCACCCTGCTGACAACCGAGCAGTACCTGCTCACCAGCCGCTTCTTCGAGACCGTGGCCAGCCGGGTCATCCGGGTGTTCGAGATCGCCAACCGCGAAGCCGAGGCCTGGTTGCGCGCCGTCATGTCGCCAATGGAAAGCCAGGTCCGGGAACACCAGATGCAATTGCGGCGTCGGCTGGAAAGCGTCAAGCGCATCCACAAGGCCGCCGACACGCTGGAAGACCGGATCAACGAGTTGGTCCAGATGGAGGCCGAAGCCAAGCGTCAACTGGCAGAACTGGATCAAGCCACGGCCCGCATCCACGACCTGCTGAATACCCAAGCAACCACGACTCAACAGCCACTGGCCGCCTAAAATCGACCAATCTCAGGGCTTGCGGACTCGCTACTGGCAGGTTCGCAAGGGCTGACGCCCATCATTGTCAGCCA
>JBBIJC010000091.1:0-1827 GCA_037446165.1 Hydrogenophilales bacterium
CTAAGTGATTATGTCGCATAACTTCCGAGGGGTATTTTCATGAGTACATTCACGATCAGTGTCAGGTCTTCAGCCACCAATGAGGCCGGCACGGCCTATGGTCAGCAGCCGGATCTCGGGGCGCCCAGCTATTTGGATTTGTATGTCACAAACAGCACCGATCCGCTCCTGCCCAACGGGGTCTACGACGCCTACTGCCTCAACCCCTCGGTCGATATCGGTCTCGCACCAGTCAATAGTTACTCGGCAACGGAGTCGGCGGGCAATACAACGATGTCATACACCCCGATCGGTCTGGGTTCGCTGACGCAGACACAAGTGAATGAACTCAACTGGGTGCTGGCACAAAACTTCACCTCGGATCCCAAGTTCAACGGTCAATTCAACTACGGTGAAGTGCAGCTGGCCATCTGGAAGATTGCCGGATATACCGATGCACAGATTGCACCGGACATAAATCCTTTCCTGACCGACAACGGCCGCAATGTTGTCAGTACCACAGATGCCAGCACGATTGTCGCTGATGCGCAGGCAGCCGTAGCCAGCGGCAATGGCGTGGTGCCCACGAATGCCTATTTCTCTGAGGTCATCGATCCGGCGGGCACTGTGCAGCCGCTGATCATCCAACTGCAGAGCGCCAAACTCGGCGACTTTGTCTGGCAGGACAGCAACGCCAACGGCGTGCAGGACGCAGGCGAAACCGGCGTCAATGGCGTGACCGTGGAGTTGCTCAATAGCAGCGGTACGGTCATCGCCACGACCATCACCGGGGATGACTACAGCACCGCAACGGTGGAACAAGGTTTCTACCAGTTCACCGGCCTCCAGCCCGGCACCTATCAGGTCAAGTTCATCGCCCCTGCGGGAGAGGCTTTTACCCTCCAGGACTCACCAGCTGTGGGCGCCACCGATGCCAACGACAGTGACGCAAATGCCACAACGGGTCTCAGCCAGCTCGTTACCCTTGCCGCGGGCGAATCGAATCAGACCGTCGATGCCGGCCTTGTAGCTCAACAGCCCGCCACCATCGGCGACCTGGTCTGGCAGGACAGCAACGGCAACGGCAAGCAGGACGCCGGCGAGACCGGCCTGGCCGGGGTCACCGTCACCCTGTACAACTGCGTCACCGGCCAGCCGGCTGTGGACCTGAACGGCAACCCGGTCGCCGCCATCACCACCGATGCCACCGGCGCCTACCACTTCACCAACCTGGCCCCCGGCACCTATGACGTCCACTTCACCGCCCCCAGCGGCAGCGGCTACGTCCTGACCGCCCAGGATGTCGGCGGCAACACCCTCGCCTCCGACGCGGCCGACTCCGATGCCAACAGCGCCGGCATCACCGGCTGCTACACCCTGGCCTCGGGCGAGACCAACAACACCGTCGACGCCGGCTTCGTCAAGCCGGTCACCGTCGGTGACTTCGTCTGGACCGACAGCAACCACAACGGCGTCCAGGACAGCGGCGAGGCCGGCATTGCCGGCGTCACCCTGACCCTGACCGGCACCGACGGCCTGGGCAACCCGGTCACCGATCACGCCACCACCGACGCCAACGGCAAGTACGCTTTCACCGAGCTGCCCGGCACCTATTCGGTCAGCGTCGATGCCAGCAACTTCGCCGCCGGCGGTGCCCTGTTCGGCGCCACCCCGACCGTCACCGGCGCCGGCACGACCGCCACCGACAGCAACGCCAGCCCGAGCGGCACCACCCCCGCCACCCTGGCCTCGGGCCAGGCCGATCCGACCCTGGACTTCGGCTATGTCAAGGGCGCCACCATCGGCGACCTGGTCTGGCAGGACAGCAACGGCAACGGCAAGCAGGAC
>JBBIJC010000091.1:1927-10021 GCA_037446165.1 Hydrogenophilales bacterium
CGCCACCATCGGCGACCTGGTCTGGCAGGACAGCAACGGCAACGGCAAGCAGGACGCCGGCGAGACCGGCCTGGCCGGGGTCACCGTCACCCTGTACAACTGCGTCACCGGCCAGCCGGCTGTGGACCTGAACGGCAACCCGGTCGCCGCCATCACCACCGATGCCACCGGCGCCTACCACTTCACCAACCTGGCCCCCGGCACCTATGACGTCCACTTCACCGCCCCCAGCGGCAGCGGCTACGTCCTGACCGCCCAGGATGTCGGCGGCAACACCCTCGCCTCCGACGCGGCCGACTCCGATGCCAACAGCGCCGGCATCACCGGCTGCTACACCCTGGCCTCGGGCGAGACCAACAACACCGTCGACGCCGGCTTGTACAAGGTTGGCGTTGACGTGCAGAAGTATGTTTCCACGGTCGAATGCAATACCACACATACCGGTTGTGGGACCGAGGGGGCTTCCACGTCATACTGGAAAACTCACTGCACTATGGACACCACGACCAGCAAAACCTGGTCCTGGAAAACCGGCTGGACAACACAGACCACAAGCACGCCACACGGCTGGGATGGCGTAACCGACTGCAAGGCCACCGATACCTTCAACACGGTATTCGGCGTCAAAGTCACCGGAGGGGACCAGTCTCTGTACAACATCCTGTGCACCACTGACGGCGGCACCGACGCGATGATGCGCGAGAGCATTGCTGCGTATCTGAACGCTTGCAACGGCAAGGTCGACTACGCCTACGACAAGACCCAGGTCTGCGACCAAGTACAGCACGCCGTCTCATGTGGCGACTACACCACCACCTGCAACCAGTTCAGCCAGGAAAACGCCAAGGGCTGCGACTGGACCACGGATAAAGGCTCGTACCAGTGCAATGTTCAGACGGTTCTGAACGACGCCGACACACCACCCGGTCTGCAGGTCAAGGTTGGCAGCACAGTCGATTTCACCTACATCGTGACGAACACTGGCAACACCGCGCTGAAGAACGTGACCCTGGTGGATGACCGCATCTCGCAAGTCACCTATGTGAGCGGCGACACAAACCACAACGGCCTGTTGGACGTCAGCGAAACATGGACCTACAAGGCCTCCGAAATCGCCCAGGCCGGGCTGATCACCAACATCGGCACGGTAACCGCGATTGATTCAGTGGGTAACGTAGCCAAGGTGACTGCTTCCGATCCAGCCAACTACACGGGTATCGGTGGTACCGACAAGGCCTCGCTGGGTGACTTAGTCTGGAATGACGCCAACCACAACGGCATTCAGGACACGGGCGAAACCGGCCTGGCTGGGGTTGCCGTCACTCTCCTGGGGGCGGGCGCGGATGGTGTGTTCGGCACCAAGGATGACATCACTGCCACCACCACCACCGGCACAAACGGCAACTACCAGTTCAACAACCTGGATGCCGGCAAGTACCAGGTCAGCGTGGCGGTACCATCCGGCTTCACGGTCACCGCGCAGAACCAGGGCAGCAACAACGCTGTCGATTCCAATATCGACAGCAGTGGCAAAACCCAGGTCATCAACCTAGCTACCGGCGAACAGAATCTGACTATCGACGCCGGTCTGTATGTTCAGAAGGCTCACATCGGCGACAAGGTATGGGAAGACATGAACTGCAACGGGATACAGGATGCCGGCGAAGCGGGCATCGCCAACGTTCAGGTCAAACTACTGAGTTCAACGGGTACGGTGCTGCAAACCACCTATACCGATGCCAACGGCAACTATGGCTTCGACGTCGCAGCCGGTAGCTACAAGGTGCAGGTGGTGACTCCCAGCGGCTACTACGAGACCAAGGCGAATCAGGGCAGCAATGACAGTATCGACTCCGATATCAGTTCGGGCGTCACCGGGCTTTATACCGTCACCACCGGCCAGAGCAACCTGACTGTCGACGCAGGCCTGTACAAGAAGGCCAGCCTGGGAGATTTCGTGTGGGACGACATGAACCACAACTCGGTTCAGGACGCCAACGAGCCAGGAGTCTCCGGCGTCAAGGTCTGTCTCTATACCTCGACCGGCACCTTGGTGGCGAGCACGACTACGGATTCCACCGGGCACTACCTGTTCAGCAATCTGAACCCGGGCGACTACTACGAGGTGTTCGACAAGACCAACGTCATGCATTACAACTATGGCGCCTGGTACAACATGAACAACTGGAAGTGGGCGCCGCAGAATGTCGGCAGCAACGACAGCATCGATTCCGATGTGGCGGGTAACGGTGTCTCGACCACCAATGTCACCCAGACCGGCACTATCCATCTGGTCTCTGGCCAAAATGACATGAGCTGGGATGCAGGCATCACTCCCATCGTGATCGACCTGAACGGCGACGGCATCCAGACCGTTTCCCGCGCCAATTCCACAGGCACTTTCGACCTACTGGGCAATGGCCACGCCATTCAGTCCGGCTGGTTGTCCGGTCAGGATGGCTTCCTGGCGGTAGACAGCAACCACAATGGCAAGATCGACAACATCAATGAGCTGTTCGGTGGCGTCAACAAGGGTGATGGCTACGCCAAGCTGGCCAGCTTCGACAGCAACGGTGATGGCGTGGTCGATGCGCGTGACGCGAACTTTGCCGACCTGCTGATCTGGAAGGATGTCAACGGCAACCATCAGACCGATGCTGGCGAACTGATGAGCCTGGCCGATGCTGGCGTGAGCAGCCTCAGCCTGGCCAATCTGGCCCTGCCGCTGATGGACGGCAACGGCAACCTGCACCTGGAGCGCGGCAGTGCGACCCTGGCGAACGGCACGACGACGGATATGACCGACGTGTACTTCGGCATCTCCGCCGCTGACGCCAATGCCGCCGGCATCCAGTTGCCTTCCTTGTCCAGCCTGCTGTCCAACAGCAGCAGCCTGGACGGCTTGCTGGCCGGAGTGGCTCAAGGTACTGCCGCAACGGTCAGCGCCACGACAGCCAGCCCTGCAATGGTCGACACCAGCTCCATGGATGCCATGAAGCAGCTAGCCCATTTGTATGATCATCAGGTGGCAGTCTGCGCTTGATAGCTGAGTGAACAGCCCCTCTCGGGGGGCAAACACTGGGGGGCATAGTTGCCCCCCATTTTTCGTTTCCGCCCTGAGAAGCTGATGTAATGGGCGAAGCACACCGAATATCCCGCCCACATGTCAGGCCACGGTAAGATCGACTTATGCCAGAACTCAATCCAACGCCAGATCAACGCTCTGCGGAGCACATTTCCGACGCCGTCCTGGACCGCCTGGTCTTTTTGGCGCGATATCACGGGCGCAGCGTCGATCCCGCGCAACTGACCGCCGGCGTGCCTCTGCCGGAGGGCCGGGTAAGCGCAGCCGAACTGGCCGAGTGTGCCGGCCGTGCCGGCCTCGCGCTGACCCCCGCACAAGCGTCCCCCGACCAGATACGCGCCTCCATGCTGCCGGCCTTGATCGTCGGCGACGACGGCGATGCGGTCGCGGTGCTGCATCGCGACGGGACCCGTTTCGAATGTGCCCTGCCCGGCGTGGAAGGCAGCCATTGGCTGGAACTGGCCCGGTTGCTGGCCGATCATCCGGGCCACTGGTACTTCCTGCGTCCGGTGTTCCATTTCGACGTGCGCAGCCTGCTCTACCACCTGCCGCAACCGCGACGCTGGTTCTGGGATGTGTTCAAGGCCAACCGGAACATCTACCAGTGGGCCTTGTTGGCGACTGTGGTCATCAACCTGATTGCCATTGTCATCCCCTTCTACACCATGGCGGTGTACGACCGGGTGGTGCCCAACAGCGCCCTGGACAGTCTCTGGGTGTTGACCACGGCAGCGGTGGCGGTGACCCTGTTCGATCTGCTCAACAAGCTGCTGCGCAGCTATCTGCTTGAAGCGGCGGCACGCAAGGCGGACGTGGCACTGTCCAGCCATATCTTCGCCCACAGCCTGCGCCTGCGCGCCGCCAGCCGGCCGGCCTCGGGCGGGGTGCTGGCCAACGTGGTGCGTGACTTCGAAACGGTACGCGATTTCTTCACCTCCACCACCCTGACCCTGCTTGGCGATCTGCCATTCATGCTGTTTTTCCTGGTGGTCATTGCCTTCGTGGGCGGCTGGCTGGCCCTGGTGCCGTTGCTCATCATCCCCCTGGCTCTGGGCGTGGCCTGGTCCCTGCGCGGGCCCCTGGGGCGCACGGTCAACTCGAACATGCAGGAGAGCGCAGCGCGCACCGCGCACCTGTTCGAGGTCATGAACGGCCTGGATACGGTGAAAGCGCTGGGCGCAGAGGCCTGGGCTCGGCGCAAATGGGAGGGACTGACCCTGCAGATCGCGGACAACAACCTGCACATGCGCGAAATCAGCACCTTCGGCAACACCACTGTTGCGACCCTCATCGGACTGAACACGGTGCTGATCATCATGTTCGGCGCGATCATGGTGGCGGCCCACGACATGAGCCTGGGCCAGCTGATTGCCGTGTCAATGCTCTCCTCGCGAGCCATCGCGCCGGTAGCTCAGCTTGCCGGCCTGCTGATTCGCTGGGAACAAACCAAGGTAGCCCTGCACGCCCTGGACAAGATCATGGAATCGCCCACCGACGGCGGCGCGGGCGGCCTGCACATACCCGGCCTGCGCGGCGAGGTGGAACTGCGTGACGTGCACTTCGCCTACCCGAATACGCCGCCGCTCCTCAACGGCCTCAACCTGCATATCCGCGCCGGCGAGAAAGTCGGTTTCATCGGCCGCATCGGCTCCGGCAAGAGCACGCTGCTGCGCCTGCTGCTCAATATCTACGCTGCGGACAAGGGCGCGGTGTTGGTGGACGGTCTGTCGGTAGGACAGATGGACCCCCTCAGCCTGCGCCGGCAGATCGGCTACGTACCCCAGGATGTGACCTTGTTCCATGGCGACATCAAGGAAAACATCCTGCTCGGGGCCAGCAACATCAGTGATGCCCGCCTGCTCGAGGCGGTGCGCCAGGCCTGTCTGGAGGAGACCCTGGCGCAGTTGCCGGCTGGTCTCGCGACGCAGGTGGGCGAGCGCGGCGAGCGTCTGTCCGGCGGCCAGCGCCAGGCTGTGGCCATCGCCCGCGCCCTGGTGCACAGCCCGCGCCTACTGCTGCTGGATGAGCCCAGCAGCATGATGGATCCGGCCACCGAGCATCTGCTGATCCAGAATCTGCGCAGTCTCAATGATGTGACCTTGCTGCTGGTCACCCATCGCACCGCCATGCTACCCCTGGTCGACAGGCTGGTGGTGATGGATCAGGGCAGGATCGTGCTTAATGGCCCACGGGATGAGGTGCTGCGCCGTCTCCAGGGCACCAGCCAGGCACAAGTGAGTCAAGAGGGGGCAGTATGAGCCAAGACGCGTTGCATCCTGATCTGGACCGGGGACCACGCCGGGCTTCTCTCATCCTGGTCGCCAGCCTTGCCGGCTTCGTGTTCCTCGCCCTGGCCTGGATGAGCTTTTCCAAGCTGGACATTTCAGTACATGCGGTGGGCCAGGTCATTCCTTCCAGCCGGATACAGCTTATCCAGAGCCTGGAGGGCGGCATCGTGCGCCAGCTTGACGTGCATGAGGGCCAACTGGTGAAGCGGGGCCAACTCCTGGCCTATGTCGAAAATCGGCAATACGACGCGGACCTGGGCGAGGGGCAGCAGAACCAGTTTGCCCTGGAAGCGGCGATGGCCCGCCTGGATGCCGAGTTGGCTGGACGTGCGCCGGTTTTTTCCGCCAACTTGAGTGCCAAGGCGCCTGACCTGGTGGCCAAGCAACGCAGCTTGTGGTCGACCCGCCTGCAGGAACGCGACGACGCCGTGGAAACGGCACGGCGCCAGGTTGCACAGCGCAAGGAAGAACTGGCCGAGGCGAAGACGCGCATCGAATCGATGACCAGCATGATGGCCAGTGCGCGTGAGAACCTGGCCATAGAGGAAAAACTCCTGGCCCAGGGCGCTGGTGCGCGCACCGACTTTCTGCACGCGCAGCAGGAAGTCAGCCGACTGCAGGGCGACATGGATGCCGCGCGTATCGCGGTGCCACGCATTCAGGCCGCCATCCAGGAGGGCAATTCGCACGCCGCCGAGGTCGTCTCGCGCTATCGATCCGAAGCCAGCCGGGAACGCAGCGACGTAGAGGCGAAGGCTGCGGCGCTGGGGGAACGGATCGCATCGAGCCAGGACCGGGTGACACGTCACGAACTGCGCTCGCCCATGGACGGCGTGGTCAACCGTCTTCTGATCAACACCGTGGGTGGAGTCGCCAAGCCAGGCGAGACCATCATGGAACTGGTGCCGGTACAGGATACGCTGCTCATTTCGGCCCGGGTCAAGCCCTCGGACATCGCCTTCATCCACGCCGGCCAGGTCGCCAGCGTGAGCATCACCGCCTATGACTCCTCCATCTTCGGAAAAATGCAGGCCAAGGTCCAACGCGTAGGCGCCGATGCAATACTGGACGAACGCAAGGAACAATCCTATTTCGAGATCTGGCTGGAAACCGATCGAAACTATCTGGGCAAACCGGAAGAACGCCTGACCATCTCGCCCGGTATGGCGGCGGATGCGAGCATCAACACCGGCAAGCGTACCCTGATGGAATACATGCTCAAGCCGGTGGTGAAAACCTTCGACAAGGCCTTGCGGGAGCGATGATGCCCAGACGGTTTATCCGCCCCAGATTTACGCATGTGTTCCGGATTGTTGCAGGTTTTCCTGGCCGGAAAAGGGAACGGCAGTCTGGCCGTGCGGGGACGACCAATCTCGTCGGACTGCTGCTTGCCGCAAGCGTGTTCAACTCGCTCCCTTCACCCGCGGCGCCCTTGCCCGATGTATTGCGCCAGGTACTCCAGCGCCACCCGGACATCCGCTCCAGCCAGGCGCTGCTCAAAGCCGCCGAGGAAGAGGTGGCCGTGCAGCGCTCCACTTACTACCCCACCATCGGGATTACCAGCCTGGCGAGCAACGGTATCGTGGAGCAGTTCGGCGTCCCCCTGAGCCAAACCAGCCGGACTACAGACGGCTTTTTGCGCTGGAATCTTTTTCACGGTCTGGCTGACAGGCATGCAGTACGCGCGGCAGAAGACACTCGCAATGCGTCAGACGCCGATCTGGCCGAGACCCAGGAAAATGTCGCGCTGGATCTCACCGAGGCCTATCTGGATGTGTTGCGCCTGCGCCAAATGATCGCCGTGGGCGAGGACTATATCGCCGACCAGAAGCGCTTGGGCGATGAGATCCATAAGCGCGCCCGGGCCGGCCGCGTGCCGATGTCGGATGTCGAGCAGGCGCTGGTCAGCCTGATCCAGGCCGAGCGCCAGCAGTCACTCATGAACAGCCAGTTACGCGCGGCGGAACAGCGCTACCGGCTTCTGGCCGAGACCGATCCCGTGGAACTCACCGAGCCCGCCCTGGCCAAGGTGCCGGAAGGCACATCGCTGGCAGCCCTGATGGACGATTTGTTAACCGGCAACGGTCGCGTGCGGGCGGATCGGGAACGGGCAAAAGCCCGTGGCGAAGAGATCGAAGTGGCGAGTGCGGCCTTGTATCCCAGCTTGGACATGGAGATAACCCACCGCCTCCAATCAAAAATCAACCCGGTGTCGGTCACCGATACCCGAAGCAACAACCAGTTGCAGCTCAGCTACCAGATCCCCCTGGGGGGAGGCAACATCAGCCGTAAACGCGAGGCCGTGCAACGCCAGCAAGCCGCCCTGGCGACGGTGGATACGACCTTGTTACGGGTACGTACCGAACTTGGGCAGCGCTGGGAAACATGGAGTCAGGCGCGCGACATGGCCCCCCGACTGATCGAGCGGCTGGCGGCAAGCAACAAGGTGGTCCAGGCCTACGACCTGCAATTCGAGTCCGGGCGCCGGTCGCTGCCCGACCTCATCTCAGTTCGCAGCGAACGCTACCAGGCCGATATCGACCTAATCGAAAATCACATCCAGCAGCTCGACGCAAGCGCCAGAATGTTGAGCTTGGCGGGTCAGCTCAGGCAGACCCTGCTGGGCGCCAATTGCGACCCGACCAAGGGCTGTTAAAGGTGCGGCACACGGTTTCCCATTTGGTACTGCGGGTTTGGCCATAGCGCGGTTTCAGCTGCAGC
>JBBIJC010000092.1:0-9891 GCA_037446165.1 Hydrogenophilales bacterium
TGCAAAGCCATTGGCTTTTGCAAGCCGTTTTAGGCCAGAAAACTTGGAACTGGATACCCGCTTCCGCGGGTATGACGAATAAATCAGCGCCGCCTTAGCAGGATTACAAACTTGTCATCTGCTCGTCAGGTTGCCGTCGCCGTCGCCTCGCCATAATGGCGGTACATCCGGAAACCCGAAGGAGAAACACGATGAACGCACGAAAGATATTGGCGGCCTTACTGCTGGCCGGCGCCACGGTCCCCGTCTGGGCCGACATGGCTGGCATGGACATGCACGCCATGAAGCCAAGCCAGGGCAGCATGCAGAACATGCCGCTGAGCGAAGGCGTGATCCGCAAGATCGACGCCGCCGCCGGCAAGGTCACCCTCCGTCACGGCGAACTGGCCAACCTGGGCATGCCGGCCATGACCATGACTTTCTCCGCCAGGGACAAGTCCATGCTCAAGGGCTACAAGGTCGGCGACAAGGTACGGTTCCGGGCCGATCAGTCGGCCGACGGCGGCCTCACGGTCAGCCAGATGTCGCACCTGCGCTGAGCGGAAACGAGCATGCGCCGCCTGTCCCTGCTCCTGGCCTGTCTTGCGCTGTCGGCCCAGGTTGCGGGCGCGGCCGAGCTTGGCACCGATCTGGACGGGCTGCTGGCCTACGCCCGCGAGCACAATCCCGAACTGCACCAGCGCGCGCTGGAGGCGTCCGCCGCACATGCCGCGGTCCCCGCCGCCTCGGCCCTGCCCGACCCCAGTTTCCAGGTCGAACTGATGGATGTCGGCAATGCCGCCACCGGCGGGTCGGCCTCGTTGCTGCCGGGACAGGTCGGCACCACCCGCTACCTGATCGAGCAGCCGCTGCCGTTCTATGGCAAGCGCGCTCTGCGCGGCCGGGCGGCCGAGGGCAAGGCGGTCCAGTCCGATGCCGCGCGCGAGGTGGCGCGACTGGAGATCGAGGCCGGCATCAAGGCGGCCTATGCGCGCTATTACCGGGCCGCCGGGCAGGCCCGCATCCTGTCCGAGACGCGGCAGCTTTATCAGGCGCTGGAACAGGTGGTGCTGACCCGCTACGGGGTCGGTCTGGTGCCGCAGCAGGATGCCATCCAGATCCAGAGCGAGATCACCTCCACCCAGGTCGACCTGATCGAGGCCCTGCGCCAGCAGCACGAAGCGACGGCCGCGCTGAACGCCCTGCTGGCGCGTGAGGCCGATGCGCCGCTGGCCGTGCCGCAAAGCCTGCCCGCGGCGCATGGCGCGCCGACGCTTGAGGGCCTGCGCACAGCGTTGCTGGAGCGTTCGCCCGAACTGGCCCGCGATCAGGCCGCCATCGAGACCGCCAGTACCACACAGGCGCTGACCCTGCGCGACCGCTATCCCGATTTCTCCCTGGGGCTGCGCGACACCCGGCCCAAGGACGGCATTCAGAGCTGGGACGTGATGCTGACCATGACCCTCCCGCTGCAGCAGTCGGCGCGACGCAGCCGCGAGGCGGAATCCGGCTACCAGGCGGAGGCCGCCCTGGCCGCCAAGACAGCGACCCGCGCCCGGCTGACGGGTCGCCTGGGCCAGGCCCTGGCTGGCTACGAAGGCAGCCGTGACCAGTCCGCCCTGCTGCGCAACACCCTGCTGCCGCAGTCGCGCGCCAACCTCAAGGCGGCCCAGTCCGGCTATGAAACCGGCCAGGTCGACTTCACGACCCTGATCCAGGCCGAGCGGCAGATCATCAAGACCCGCCTCGACCTGCTCAACGCCGAGACGGAGACCGCCATCCGCCTGTCCGAACTCGAACAACTGACCGGTAGCCCGCTATGAAATACGCATTCCTCATCCTGCTGGCCGTGGCGGCCGCGCTGGGAACCGGCTACTGGGCCGGCAGCCGCAAGCCGTCCGCCAGCGTGCCCGAGGCGGCGGCGAAACCCGCCCGCACGCTGCTCTACTACCGCAACCCGATGGGCCTGCCGGACACCTCGCCGGTGCCCAAGAAGGACCCGATGGGCATGGATTACATCCCGGTCTACGCCGGCGACCAGCCTGACGATTCGGGTGTGGTCAAGGTCAGCCCGGACCGGATGCAGACCCTGGGCGTGAAGTCCGCCGCTGCGACCATGAAGGGTCTCGACACCACGGTGCGCGCGGTAGGCAAGGTGGACATCGACGAGCGTGCCATCCGCGATGTCGCGCCACGCTTCAATGGCTGGATCGAACGGCTCTACGTCAGCGCCACCGGCGACCCGGTGAAGAAGGGCCAGGCGCTGTTCACCGTCTACAGTCCGGAACTGGTGTCGGCCTACAAGGAACAGTCGATCGCCAGGGAACTGGAGCAGGCCACCGCGGCCGCAGATCCCGAGGCGCGCAACGAGGCCGGCCGGTTGTCGGCGGCGGCCAGTGAACGGTTGAAAAACTGGAACATGGGCGGCAGCCATGGCGCTTCGGCGCGGGTCACCTACAGCGCGCCGGTCACTGGCGTCGTCCTGGAAAAGAAGGCGGTCGAAGGCATGCGCTTTGAGGCCGGCACGCCGCTCTACCGCATCGCCGACCTGTCCACGGTCTGGGTCATGGCCGATGTCTACGAGCAGGACATCGCCCGCATCCGGGTTGGCCAGCCGGTGCACGTCACCATCGATGCCTTTCCCGACAAGACCTTCGAAGCCCGGGTCGCCTTCATCTACCCGAGCCTCGACAGCGCCACCCGCACCACGCCGATCCGCGTGACGCTGGCCAATCCCGGCGGCCTGCTGCGGCCGGGCATGTTCGCCCACGTCGACGTGACCACCGGTGGCGGTACGCCGCGCCTGACGGTGCCGGCCAGCGCCGTGATCGACGACGGCAGCCGGCAGGTTGTCCTGCTCGACCTGGGCGATGGCCGGTTCAAGCCGAAGGCGGTGAAGCTGGGTCAGCGCGGCACGGACGACGTGGAAATTCTCGATGGCCTGAACGCGGGCGACAGGGTGGTGACCTCGGCCAACTTCCTGATCGATTCGGAGAGCAACCTGAAATCGGCCCTGTCCGGTTTCGCCAGTCAGCCCGGGCACCCGGTCTACCACGGCCAGGGCACGCTGGATTCGATCGATGTCAGCGCCGGAATGGTGACCATCACCCACCAGCCGATCCCGGAACTGAAGTGGCCCGGCATGACCATGGACTTCGACCTGGACAAGCCTGATCTGGCCAAGGGACTGGCGCCGCATGACCCGATCCGGTTCGAGTTCGAGGCGCGCGGGCCGGGCGAATACGCCATCACCCGGATCGAGCGAGCCAATCACTGACATGCTCGGCAAACTGATCGAACTCTCCGTCCGCAACCGGCTGTTCGTCGGTCTGGCCACGCTGGCGCTGATCGCGGGCGGCCTGTTCGCCATCATGCGTACCCCGCTCGACGCGCTGCCCGACCTGTCCGACGTGCAGGTGATCGTCTACACGCCCTATGCCGGCCAGGCGCCGCAGGTGGTCGAGGATCAGGTCACCTATCCGCTGACCACAGCCCTGGCGGCGGTGCCCAGGGCCAGGGTGGTGCGCGGCCTGTCGATGTTCGGCACCTCCTACGTCTACGTCATCTTCGAGGATGGTACCGACATCTACTGGGCCCGGTCCCGCGTGCTGGAATACCTGAGCAGTGTCCAGGGCCGGCTGCCGGCCGGGGTCACACCGCAGATCGGGCCGGATGCGACCGGGGTGGGCTGGGTCTACCAGTACGCGCTGCAAGGCAAGAACCAGTCGCTGGCCGATCTGCGCAGCCTGCAGGACTGGTATGTGCGTTACCAGCTGACCAAGGCCGGCGGCGTGGCCGAAGTGGCCAGCGTCGGCGGCTTCGTCAAGGAATACCAGATCACGGTCGATCCGCACCGGCTGGCCAGCTATGGCATCTCGCTCGACCGGCTGATCGACGTCATCCGCGAATCGAATACCGATGTCGGCGGCCGGGTGGTGGAGATGTCGGAACAGGAATACATGGTGCGCGGCCTGGGCTACCTGCATGGCGTCGACGACATCGGCAGTCTCGTGGTCAAGGCCGAGGGCGGCACGCCGGTGCTGGTGCGCGACGTGGCCCGGGTCGAGATCGTGCCGGCCGAGCGGCGCGGGATCGCCGAACTGAACGGCACCGGCGAGGTCGCCGCCGGCATCGTCGAGGCCCGCTTCGGCCAGAACGCGCTGGACGTGATCGCCAACGTCAAGGCCAAGATCAAGGAGATCGCCGCCGGGCTGCCGTCGGGCACCGAGATCGTGTCGGTCTACGACCGTTCCCGCCTGATCGAACGCGCCATCGCCAACCTGAAGGACACGCTGGTCGAGGAAAGCCTGATCGTGGCCCTGGTCTGCGTGCTGTTCCTGTTGCACGTGCGCAGCGCCCTGGTCGCCATCGTCACGCTGCCATTAGGAGTGCTGTTCGCCTTCATCGCCATGCGCGCCCTGGGCCTGGGCTCCAACATCATGAGCCTGGGCGGCATCGCCATCGCCATCGGCGCCATGGTCGACGCCGCCATCGTCATGATCGAGAACGCGCACAAGCGGCTGGAACAATGGGAAACCAGGGAGGCGCAGGCCGAACATCGTCATTCCCGCGAAAGCGGGAATCCAGAAACCGAAAACAACTGGACCCCCGCCTTCGCGGGGGTGACGACAAGGCGAAACAGCGAGCGGGCCGCCGTCATCATCGCCGCCTGCAAGGAGGTCGGGCCGGCGCTGTTCTTCTCGCTGCTGGTGATCACCGTCTCGTTCCTGCCGGTGCTGACCCTGGAAGGCCAGGAAGGCCGCCTGTTTGCGCCGCTGGCCCTGACCAAGACCTTCGCCATGGCTGGCGCCGCGATCCTGTCGGTGACCCTGGTACCGGTGCTGATGACGCTATTCATCAAGGGCCGCATCCTGCCCGAGGCGAAGAACCCGGTGAACCGTTTCCTGGTGAAGGCCTACCGGCCGATCATCGGTCAGGTGCTGGCCCATCCGGTGCTGACCATTGCGCTGGCGCTGGCGGCCATTGCATTGACCATCCTGCCCGCCCGGCAACTGGGTTCCGAGTTCATGCCGACCCTGAACGAAGGCGCGATCTTCTACATGCCGGCGGCGCTGCCCGGCATGTCGGTGACCGAGGCAGCCCGGCTGCTGCAGACCACCGACCGCATCATCAAGACCTTTCCCGAGGTGGAGTCGGTGTTCGGCAAGTCCGGCCATGCCGAGACGGCCACCGACCCGGCGCCGCTGGAGATGTTCGAGACGGTGATCAACCTCAAGCCTGAGTCGCAGTGGCCTGCGGGCATGACCGTGGACAAGCTGGTCGCCGAGATGGACGCGGCGCTCAAGTTCCCGGGCGTGGCCAACTCCTGGACCATGCCGATCAAGGCCCGCATCGACATGCTGTCGACCGGCATCCGCACCCCGGTCGGAGTCAAGGTGTTCGGCAAGGATCTGGCCACCATCGAGACCCTGGCCGGTCAGATCGAGGCCGTGGTGAAAAAGGTGCCGGGCACCCGCAGCGCCTATGCCGAGCGGGTCAACGGCGGCTATTACCTGGACATCGCGCCCCGGCGCGACCAGCTGGCGCGCTACGGCGTCACGGTCGGCGAGTTCCAGCGCGTGGTCTCGGCGGCGCTGGGCGGCGACACGGTGACCACGGCGGTCGAGGGGCTGGAACGTTATCCGGTCTCGGTGCGCTATCCGCGCGAATTGCGCGACGATCCCTACCGCATCGCCAGCGAGGTCTACGTGCCGACCGCCACGGGCATGGTTCCGCTCGGCCAGGTCGCCGACATCAAGGTCCACGGCGGACCGCCCGCAATCAAGACCGAGAACGGGCTGTTGGCGGCCTACGTCTATGTCGACATCGAAGGTCGCGATGTCGGTTCCTATGTCGACGACGCCCGCCGCGCGGTGGCGAAGCAGGTCAGGTTTCCGCCCGGCTACTACGCCACCTGGTCGGGCCAGTTCGAATACATGGAACGGGCCAAGGCCAAGCTGACGCTGGTCATCCCGGCCACCCTGGCGATCATCTTCGTCCTGCTCTACCTGAACTTCGGCCGGATCGCCGAGACCGTGATCGTGATGCTGTCGGTGCCGTTCGCGCTGGTCGGCGGCATCTGGCTGATGTGGTGGCTGGGCTACAACATGAGCGTGGCCGTGGCGGTCGGCTTCATCGCCCTGGCCGGCGTGGCGGCGGAGACCGGCGTGGTGATGCTGATCTATCTCGATCAGGCCTGGACCCGGATCCGCGCCGAACGCGAGGCCGAGGGCCGCGAACCGACCGCCGCCGATCTCTATCACGCCATCGTCGAAGGGGCGGTGGAACGGGTCCGGCCCAAGATGATGACCGTGGTGGCGATCATGGCCGGCCTGCTGCCGATCATGTGGGGCCACGGCACCGGCTCCGAGGTCATGAGCCGGATCGCGGCGCCGATGGTGGGCGGCATGATCTCGTCGACCGTGCTCACCCTGGGCGTGATTCCGGCGCTTTATGCGCTGGTCAAGCGGCGCCGCCTGAAATCGTGAACCAGCGACCAGCATTGCCTTGTACAAACTTTCGTGGAGAGACCTCAAATGGCTGACCAATCAAATAAATGCATTCGGGTCTGGGTGACGCTGGCGGCTCTCTTGCCGGTGCTGGCCGGCCTGGCGATCTGGTTCGGGCTCTATAACGTGGCGGCGGATGTGCCGCACTGGCCGGTGACCGAGCAGCTGCTGGAAACACTCAGGGACCGATCGATGACTGTGCATGCGCAGGACATCGCGATCCCGAAAGACCTCGGCCGCCGGGAACGGATCAGCGCCGGGGCCGGTCTGTACGACGAAATGTGCACGAATTGCCACTTGACGCCATCGATCGACAGCACCGAGATGCGGCAGGGTCTGTATCCAAAACCGCCAGCATTCCCGGTCGAAGGGGAGGACGATCCGGCCGTCGCCTTCTGGACCATCAAGCACGGCGTGAAATCGACCGCCATGCCGGCCTGGGGCCCGAGCCATACCGACGATCAGATATGGGATATGGTGGCCTTTCTGGTCAAGCTGAAAGGCATGTCGGCAGCAGATTACAAGGCGCTGGTGGCGGCCGCTCCGCCCGACGATGATGATGAGCACGGGCATGGCCACGGCATGCATGGCCATTGAGCCCTGGCAAAGGGAGTGCGCAGATGGCTGAGTCCCGGCCTGGCCGCTTTCAAAACGGTGGCTTGCGCATACTCAAACCGGCCGCAACGGCCAACTCAGCCCCGCACCAATCCGGCCTCGACCTGGTCCCGCGCCTCGCGTCCGGCCAGCAGCTGCACCAGTTCGAGGGCGAAATCCATGGCCGTGCCCGGGCCGCGCGAGGTCACCACCTTGCCGTCGACGACCACCGCATCGGTCGTGCAGTGCGCGCCGGGGATGGCCATCTTCTCGATGAAGCCGGGGTAGCTGGTGGCCCGCTTGCCGTCGAGCAGACCGGCCTGGGCCAGGGCGATGGGTGCGGCACAGATGGCGGCGGTGTATTTGCCGGCGCCGGCCATCTTTTTGAGCAGCTTCTGGATGCGGGCGTCGTTGCGCAGATTCTCCGCGCCGGGCATGCCGCCGGGCAGGGCGATCATGGCGAAATCCTGTTCCAGCACATCGTCAAGCAAGGCGTCGGGCTGCATGCGCATGCCGCGCGCGCCGGTGACCAGACCGGCTTGCAGGCCGGCGGTAACGGCCTCGATGCCGGCCCGGCGCAGCAGATCGACGATGGTGACGGCTTCCAGGTCTTCGAAACCGGGGGCCAGGGGAACGAGTACGCGGGTCATGGTGGGCTCCTTATTGACTGTGGTCGGCCGCATATTGGGCAGCATCGCCCAGTGACAGGCCGTTCAGGTAATTGCCCACCAGGCGCACCGGCGTTGCGGCCAGTTTTGCCTCCAGCTCGGTCGCCAGTTGAATGGAGGCCGGGGTCAGGGCGGGCATGCGATTGATCTTGGCCGTCTGGTATGCAAAATCGGCCTCGGCGCAGCCCAGCACTTCGGCCACCTTGGCACGCTTGCCAGCCTCGTCCAGCCGGCCAGGCTTGAAGTGGAAGGCGAAGCCGCGCCAGCGAGGATGCGGCAGGTAATCGCGGCTGACGGCGGAGAAAAAAACGTCGTCGCCGCCGATCAGGCCGGCCACCGGCGGCAGCCTAACCTTGCCGGCATTGACCACGACGGCATGGGTCTCGATGTTGGCCATCGGAGTCTGGCCGAGTTGCTCCGCCAGCCCGGCGTCGATGCCGGCAAGCAGGCGGGCAGCGACGTCGAGCGGCGTGGCGATCACGATCTGGCGGGCGGTCAGTCCGCCATCGGCCAGGTGCACATGGGCGCCGTCCGTTTCCAGGCTCAGCCGCTCGACCGCGCGGCCACATTGAACCGGCACCCCGTTCGTCGCGGCCAGTTCGGCCATCCAGCCCTGCAGGCCGGCGGCATGGGTGAATTTACGCGGCGCGGCCTTGATACGCTGCTTGCGCTTGAACAGCCATTCCGCCGGGTACGGGCCGGCCGGTTGCGACAGCACGGCGGCGAAGGCCGGGGCCAGCAGTTGCCGCCAGTTGCCCGGCCCGAGCAGGCGGGTGAAATAGGTCTGCACGTCGAGCCCGGTCTTTTTTACGCCCAGGCCAAAGGGCAGGTGCAGGGCCGCATCAAGGAAGGACAGCCTGGCGAACGGTGACTGCACCCGGCCATCGGCCAGAAAGTGATAACCGACCTTGGCACGCGGAATCAGGTTGCCGAATTCAGGGTCGCCGTTCAGGGCCAGCATGGCGCCATAGGAGTTGTAGGCCGTGTGCGCACCCAGTTCCAGCCAGAAATCGTCAGTCGGCTGCCAGGTGTGGACGCAGCCGCCCAGGCGGTCGCCGGCTTCGAGCAGCAGCACGTTGCGGCCGGCCCGCGCCGCGCTTGCGGCGGCGGTGACGCCGCTGACGCCGCCGCCGATGATGATCTGGTCGTACATGTTCGTCCTGTCAATCGTTATGGGTGAATCGGTGGATCAGGCGGCGGTCGCGCTTGGTCGGTCGACCCTTGATCGGGTCAGCGGGTTCGGCCTGCAACCGGTGCGTAGCGGCCTGTTCCTGGCGCCGCAACTGGCTCATCTCACTCTCTTCATACAGCGTCCGCGCCGTTTCCGCCGGGCCGCGCCGCTCGGACAACAGGAGCACGGTCACGTCCCACTGGTATTCGCCGATATGGATCGCGAGCCGGTCGCCCGGTTTCACCTCTTTGCTGGGTTTGGCGCGTTCGCCGTTCAGCTTCACCCGCCCGCCATCGACCGCTTGGCTGGCCAGACTGCGGGTCTTGAAGAAGCGCGCGGCCCAGAGCCATTTGTCGATACGGAGGCGGTCCATGGTGGAATGTCAAGTTCAGGCAGGAACGGTTCGGATAACCTATTGTCTCACTCGCCATGACGATCAGGAATCCATCATGACCTTCCGCGCTATCGCCCTCGTTCTGCTCGCATTCGGTCTCGTCACAGGTAGCCAGGCCGATGACGCCGATCACGGCCAATTCGTCATCCGGCTCAAGCAGCCGCTGACCATCCCGGCCGACTCCGCCACCGTCCGCCTACAGTACGGCCACACCGTAGCCATGAACGCCGTGCAGGATGTCGACCCTTACTGCATCTTCGAGCTGGAGACGGTGCGCGATTCGCCCCAGCCGGTCGAGCCCGGCAGCTACGTCGTCACTTCGATCCAGCGCCGCATACAGGACTTTTCCGGCATGCCGGTCATGCCCCCCATCAGTGTCACGGGTGCGCTTGGAGAAGACGGCGGTCCGAGCCAGATCTACTACGTGACCGAGTTCCGCCTGAAATCCGACTCGGACCACCGGGTGCGCAGCCTGCGCTGCGAGAGCAACCAGATTTCGATTCCATCTCCGAACCAGCACCATCTGACCCTGTCCGACATGAAATCCGCGACGGGCAACTATTTCGATTTTGAACC
>JBBIJC010000093.1:0-1631 GCA_037446165.1 Hydrogenophilales bacterium
ACGCATGTGGCGCGGGAGCGGCTGAAGCAACTGCACCATCAGCATCACCCGCGCGGCTAAGTTATTATCCGCAAAACAGTGAAGGAACCAGATTGAGCGAAGCGGACGACAACAAACTGATCGATGCCATCCTTGCCTCGGGGGTGAAGATTCCGCCCATGCCGGCGGCGCTGCTCGACGTGCTGCAGCTGGAGCGGTACGACGATGCCGGAGCGCGCGAATATGCCGCCGTGATCGCACGCGATCCTGCCCTGGCCGGATCGGTGTTCAGGGTGGCCGGCTCGCCGGTGATGGGCTTGCGCAGCAAGCCGCAGAGCCTGGAACAGGCGATTACCGTGCTCGGCTTGCGGACCACCGTCGCCGTGGTGCGCAGCGAAGGCCTGCGCGGTGCATTGCATGACCCGGCCCTGGAAAGCGTGATGAATACCCTGTGGCAGCGGATGAATGCAGTGGCCGATCTGGTCCTGGCCACCGTCCGGAAGGCCCGCCTGCGCGGTGTGCGCGAAGACCTGGCGTTCCAGGCCGGAATCTTCCACGACTGCGGCGTGGCCGTGCTCTGCCGGCGCGATCCGGACTACGCCCATGCGTTTGGCGCAGCAGGCGCCTGGCCCGATCTGGCCGCGCTGGATGCCGCCCATAACACCAGTCATGCCGTGGTCGGGTTGATGGTGGCGCGTAACTGGCAATTGCCCCCGGACGTGGCCCAGACCGTCCGGCAGCATCACGATCGTCGTCCCGAGGCCCTACCCGAATCCGTGCGCGCCCTGTGCGTGCTGGTCCAGTTCGCCTGCCATCTGCTGGCGCGGCGTTCCGGCGCCGATGACAGCGAATGGGAAACCACCTGGAAACCGCATGCCGACGCGTTGTTCCGTCACATCAGTCCGGAACTGGATGAACTGGAGCAGGAACTGCTCAGTGCATCGCCTTGAAATAGAGTGAAAGCCCGCTGCCCAGCAAGATCAGGCTGATGACCTTCATCATCTGCGCCTGGGTCAGCCGGGTATGGACATGGCTGCCCAGCCAGAGGGCGAGCAGGGCGACCGGCATGGCGCCGAGATAGGCCCACAACAATCGCGTATCCAGCAGCAGGCCGGAGACCGTGAAACTGATGATCCGGCTCAGGCCGTCCAGAATGAACAAGCCCGAGAAGGTGGCGCGCAGCTGGCCCTTGTCGAACAGCCGGTGGGACAGGTAGATCACATAGGGCGGACCGCCAGTGCCGAACAGGGCGCCGACCATGCCGCCGGTCAGTCCGGCTGGCCAGGCCCACCGGGTTGAAACCGGTTTCGGATCCCGACCCGAGAGCAGCAGGCCGCGCAGGGCGAACAGGATCACGAAGCTGCCCAGCCCGATCAGCACAGGGTTTTTGGGCAGGGAAACCAGCAGGAACGTGCCGGTCACCACCCCGATCAGGCCAGTTGGGAGCAGACGCCGTATTTCGGGCCAGGCGACCTGCTTGAAATTGAGGCCGCCAAGCACCAGCGATGAGGTGAAATCAGTCAGCAGGATGAGGGGAACGACGAAGGTCAGCGGCAGCTTCAAGGCCAGCAGCGGCACCGCCACCAGGCCCGATCCGAAGCCGGAAATGCCGCGGATGAAATAGGCGACCAGCAGCACGCCGCCGATATAGG
>JBBIJC010000093.1:1731-9669 GCA_037446165.1 Hydrogenophilales bacterium
AAGCCGGAAATGCCGCGGATGAAATAGGCGACCAGCAGCACGCCGCCGATATAGGTGTACTCCATGGAAATCGTCATGCCCGCGTAGGCGGGCATCCAGAATGATTTGAAAAAACTGGATTCCCGCCTGCGCGGGAATGACGGCCTGGCAGGGCTGTTAGGGTTTTCATTACAGCTTGCTGCCGCGCTCGATGATGATGCCGAGTTCCTTGACGCCGCGCATGATGGCCAGCTTGCGCAGGGTGATGCGCACCCAGGGCGCGCCGAATTCGTTGCGCACGATGTTGGCGATATGCTCGCCCAGCGCCTCGACCAGGTGGAAATCGTTGGCGGTCGCGAATTCCTTGATCCGGTTGGCGACCTTGCCGTAGTCGATGGTATCGGCGATGTCGTCGCTGTGTCCGGCCTTGTGGTCGTAGAGGCCGATCTCCAGATCGATCAGGATGGGCTGCGGCGCTTTGCGCTCCCATTCGTATAGGCCGATAATGGTTTCGAGCTTGAAGTCTTTTAGAAACAAT
Organism: Hydrogenophilales bacterium; assembly: GCA_037446165.1. GTDB lineage: Bacteria > Pseudomonadota > Gammaproteobacteria > Burkholderiales > Thiobacillaceae > Parasulfuritortus. The sequence goes on from JBBIJC010000093.1 coordinate 2,249, forward strand.
ACGTCCATGATGCGGACCACGAAGAAAAGGCCGCCATTCTACCCATGATTGCACTGCTACTTGTCGTTTTGACTGCCTACCTGATCGGTTCCCTGTCGTTCGCGGTCATTCTGTCCCGCGTTTTTGGCATGCCTGATCCGCGCAGCTATGGTTCCGGCAACCCTGGCGCGACCAACGTCCTGCGCAGCGGGCGCAAGGCCGTGGCGGCGCTGACCCTGTTCGGCGATGCGGTCAAGGGCGCCGTCGCCGTGCTGCTGGCGCGCTGGGTGACGGTTGTATACGGTTTGCCCGATTACCTCCCCGCACTGGCCGGCCTGGCCGCCTTTGTCGGCCACCTGTGGCCGGTGTTCTTCGGTTTCAAGGGCGGCAAGGGCGTGGCCACAGCGCTGGGCGTGTTGCTGGCCCTGAATCCCTGGCTGGGTCTGGCCTGCGCGGCGACCTGGCTGGTGGTGTTCGGCGTAACCCGGGTTTCCTCGCTGTCGGCACTGGTCGCGACTGGCATGGCGCCGATCTTCGCCTGGTTTCTTGAGGGCAAGGTGGTCGATACAGTCGCGATCGGCCTGCTGGCGGTCCTGATCTTCTGGCGGCACAAGGCCAATATCGCCCGGCTACTCTCGGGCGAGGAATCCGCCTTCAGGAAGCGCGCCTGACGGTCATGCTGATCGACATGATCGTCTCCCTCTCCCCAGCCCTCTCCCGCTTGCGAGGGAGGGTGGCAATGGTTCGCTACGCGAGGTAAATCTTAATGGCCTGGTTCCAGAAGGAAATCGACTATGCCAAGGAGAGCCTGGCTGCTGCCTCCGATTCGGCCATCAACAAGGCTGGCGAACGGCTCACCGAGGCGTTGAAGGATGTCGTGGCCGGTGCCAGCACTGAGATCGACCACAAGCTGGACAAGATTTCCACTGAATTGCACAACCAGCGCCAGTTCACCAAGGACGATGTCAAGGAACTGGTGGACTATGCCGCCGAGCGTCTCTCCTATGTGCTGGATGACCGAATCAAGGTCATGAAGCAGGAGATTTCCGCGCTGGTCGAGGAAAAGACCGAATACTTCAAGGTCCAGGTCGATGACTTCTTCATCCAGCGTCAGCGCGATCTGGCCATCGAGCGCCGCAGGCTGGTGATGAACATCGTGCTGGCCTTCGTCGCTTCGCTCACGGTGGGCGGTGTGTCGCTGTTCTACCGCGGCCTGGGCAGCGGTCCGGTGGACATGATGACGGTGTTCCGCATCGTGCTGGCCTCGCTGGCCGGCGGCTATGTGGTCTATCTCGGCTCCTCCATGCTGAACCGCTGGCTGGCCATGTCCGAGCATCGCAAGGATGCCCTGTTCCTGGCCGCGCGCTACTGGGGCTGGCTGCGGCCCGGCAGCCTGTTCCTCACCCTCATCGTGCTGGTGGTGATGCTGCTGTTCGCGGTGGTGATGCTGTTCCCGCAGGAAACGATCCAGTTGCTGCATCTGGATCAGTTGCTGGCCGGTTTCAGATAAGTCTGTTCACCCTAGGTGGAAATCGAAGACTTGGTGAATGCCACTGCCGCGACCACACATGCCGATCTGCAGAAGGCCTATGCCAACCTGCAATGCGGATCGCGCAACCATTTGCGCGCGTTCGTTCGCAATCTGGAAGCGGCCGGGGTGGTTTACGAGGCGCAGCATCTGCCTCAGAAAACCGTGGATGCCATTCTTTCCTCTCCGATGGAACGTTGCGGTACGATTTGATGTGAGCTGAGTGCTGGCCGGGTCAGTCAGTGGGGATGGCGAGTTCGGCCAGCGCCCACCTCGGCCGCACCGAGAAGCGGCCGTTGGCTACCTGGCCCGACAGGATGCGCAGGGCGCCGGCATAGGCGATCATCGCGCCGTTGTCAGTGCACAGATCGAATGGTGGGTAATACACTTGAAGCCGCTTCCGCGCGGCCTCGGCATCTAGGCGAGCCCGCAACTGCCGGTTGGCGCCAACGCCGCCCGCTACTACCAGCCGTTTCAATCCGGTCTGCTTCAATGCGTCGATCGACTTGGCCGCCAGCACTTCGACTGCCGCGACCTGGAAGGCGGCGGCGATGTCGGCCGAATTGTCCCGACCTTCCCGTTTCACCAGCGTCAGCACGGCAGTCTTGAGGCCGGCAAAGCTGAAGTCGAGGTCGCCCGAGTTGAGCATCGGGCGCGGCAACTTGTACTTATAGGCGTCGCCGGTCTCAGCCAGTCTGGAAATGGCTGGCCCGCCCGGGTAGCCGAGGCCGAGCAGTTGCGCGGTCTTGTCGAAGGCCTCGCCGGCGGCATCGTCCAGGGTTTCGCCCAGCAGTTGATAGCGGCCGACGCCATCGACCCGCATGAGCTGGGTATGTCCGCCCGAGACCAGCAGGGCGATGAAGGGGAACTCCGGCCTCGGGTCGGCCAGTCGGGGCGAGAGCAGGTGGCCTTCCAGGTGGTGCACGCCGACCACGGGTATCTTCAGCGCCACGGCCAGGGCGTTGGCGATGCTGGCGCCGACCAGCAGGGCGCCGGCCAGTCCGGGCCCCTGGGTGAAGGCGATGCCGTCTATGTCAGATAGCGTTAGGCCTGCGTCGGTCAGTACCTTGCGAGTCAGCGGCAGCATGCGCCGGATGTGATCGCGCGAAGCAAGTTCCGGTACCACTCCGCCGTATTCTGCGTGCATGGCGATCTGGGAGTGCAGTGCATGGGCCAGCAGGCCGCGCTCGGTATCGTAGATGGCGATGCCGGTTTCGTCGCAGGAGGATTCGATGCCCAGAACGCGCATGGTCGAGAATGGGTAATAAACAGGGATTGGAGATTTTAACTTGTCAGTCCTGTGGACCTTGATATAATTCCGCCTCTTTTTGTTGCTGGATAGTTCCATGCCTAGTGTACGCCTCAAGGAAAACGAGCCGTTTGAAGTCGCCATGCGGCGTTTCAAGCGCACCATCGAAAAAACCGGTCTGCTGACTGAACTGCGCGCCCGCGAGTTCTACGAGAAGCCGACCCAGGAACGCAAGCGCAAGCTGGCTGCCGCCGTCAAGCGCCAGCACAAGCGTCTGCGCGGCCAGAAGCTGCCCCCCAAGCTGTACTGATCACCTGCAGGTCCCGAGCATGTCCCTCAAAGAGCAAATCACCGAGGACATGAAGGGGGCCTTGCGCGCCAGGGAAACGGCGCGACTGTCTGCCTTGCGGCTGCTGATCGCCGCCTTCCGGCAGAAGGAGATCGACGAGCGAGTCGATCTGGACGATGCCGGCATTACCGGCGTGGTCGAAAAACTCATCAAGCAACGCAAGGATTCGGTGGCCCAGTTTCAGGCCGCGAATCGTCAGGATCTCGCCGATCAGGAACAGTTCGAAATCGACGTCCTGACCGCATACATGCCCCAGCCCTTTTCCGAAGCCGAAGTCGCCGAGCTGATCAAGGCCGCTCTGGCCGAGACCGGTGCGGCTTCTGCCAAGGACATGGGCAAGGTCATGGCCTGGATCAAACCCCGTCTGGCCGGTCGCGCCGACATGGCCGCCGTCTCCGCCAAGATCAAAACCTTCTTGGCTTAATCGCCAGGTTTCCTACAATCCGGGAACGCCATCATGATTCCCCAGGATTTCATTCATCAGTTACTGGATCGCGTCGACGTTGTCGAGGTGATCGATCATTACGTTCCGCTCAAGAAAAAGGGCGCGAACTATCAGGCCTGCTGCCCGTTTCACGGCGAAAAGACACCGTCCTTCACGGTCAGTCCGACCAAGCAGTTCTACCACTGTTTTGGCTGCGGCGCCCATGGCACGGCCATTTCATTCCTGATGGAACATGCGGGCATGGGCTTCATCGAGGCGGTCAAAGAGCTGGCCAATCGGGTCGGGATGACGGTCCCGGACGATGGCCAGGTCGTGCATCCGGAAAATGACAACCGCGATCGACTGTATGCGCTGATGGAAGCGGCCGCCCAGTTTTACAAGGACCAGCTCAAGGCCAGCGAGAAGGCGGTGAATTATCTCAAGGGTCGCGGACTGGAAGGCAAGACCGCGGCCCGTTTCGGCCTCGGCTACGCACCGGACGAATGGCAGGGTCTGGAAAAGACCGTGGCCGACTATCAAAGCCAGGATCTGGAAACCGCGGGCATGGTGATCGTCGGTGAAGGCAAGCGCTACGACCGCTTTCGCGACCGGGTGATGTTCCCGATCCGCAGCGAGCGGGGCAAGGTCATCGCCTTCGGCGGTCGGGTCATCGGCCAGGGCGAGCCCAAATACCTCAATTCGCCGGAAACGCCGCTGTTCCACAAGGGGCGCGAACTCTACGGCCTGTTCGAAAACCGGCGCGGCATCCAGCAGGCTGGTCGGGCGGTGGTGGTTGAGGGTTATATGGATGTGGTGATGCTTGGCCAGTACGGTGTCGAGAACGCGCTCGCAACTCTGGGTACCGCCGTCACGCCTGAGCATGTCGCCAAGATATTCAAGCTGGTCGATGACGTGGTGTTCGCCTTCGATGGCGATGCCGCCGGCCGCAAGGCGGCGTGGCGGGCGCTGGAAAACTCGTTGCCGCAAATTCCCGATGGCAAGCGGGCTACTTTTCTGTTTCTGCCGGAGGGAGAGGACCCCGACAGCTATGTGCAAAGCGCTGGTCGGGAGTCCTTCGAGCAGATGTGCGACCGTGCCAAGCCGCTGTCTGACTTTCTGTTTGACGAGCTTTCAGCCAAGACCGATACCGCCTCTGAAGAGGGCAAAGTGAGACTTTTTACCCTGGTCGAACCTTACCTGAAACAGATGGCCAAGGCCCCTCTTCTGGCGCGGTCCCTGCGTCAGCGGCTGGCAGCAGTCTCGGGCGTGGCGACGACGGAAAGGCGTGGGCAACCAGTTATCCGCAAGCCTGCTGGCGGCAGCAACAGGCCTGTGCCCCCAACTGCTCACCGCATCGTTCTGCAGGCCCTGTTGCATCGGCCGGAGCGACTAAAAACCCTGCCCGAACTGCCGGTCTCGGAGGGGCAGGCGTCCCGGCAGCTGGAAACCATGCTCGCGGTCATGCAGGAGCATCCTGAACTGGCCGATGTCAGGGGCTTGCTGGAGTATTTTCGAGGCCAGCCCGAAGAAACGTTGGTTCAGGCGGCGGCGGCGGGCCTGCTGGAATGGGGTGATGATTACGAGTCCGAGTCGGACCTGCGCGGCGCTTGGGCAACCTTGATGGGACAAGCTGCGCAGCAGCAGATGAGCGGGTTCAAGGGCAAGAAACTGAGTGAGATTTCAGCCGAGGAGCGCGCCCGTTACATGGCCGCTCTGAAGGAGAAGAAACTTGACCAATTAAGTCAGGTCAAATCTGAAGAGTAGGGCGATTCGGCGACTTCGTGTAAAATGCCGGACTTTTGCGCTAAATCCAAGTTTGGAGATCAACAGGCGATGGTGACTGACAAAAAACCAGCGCGGCAAGGCACCGCCAAGCAACCCCGGCAAACAGCCAAACAAGCCAAGCAGGCCGCGGCGCTCGCCCAAGTGGCGAACGCGCAGGATGCTGCCAATTCCAATGAGGATCGGCGGACCCGCCTGAAGAGCCTCATTCTGCTCGGCAAGGAGCGGAGTTACCTTACCTACGCCGAGATCAACGATCATCTGCCTGACGACATGCTCGATGCCGAGCAGATCGAAGGCATCATCAGCATGATCAATGACATGGGTATCCAGGTCTACGACGAGGCGCCTGCCGCCGAAGACCTGCTCATGTCCGAGGCGCCCGCTCCGGTGGCCGATGAAGACGCCGTGGAAGAAGCCGAAGCGGCTCTGTCCACCGTCGATGCCGAGTTCGGTCGCACGACCGACCCCGTGCGCATGTACATGCGCGAGATGGGTACGGTCGACCTCCTGACCCGGGAAGGCGAAATCGAGATTGCCAAGCGTATCGAGGAGGGCCTCAAGCACATGGTGCAGGCCATTTCTGCCTGTCCCTTCTCGATCAACCAGATCCTCGACATGGCCGCCAAGGTCGAGACCGAGGAAATGCGCATCGACGAACTGGTCGATGGTCTGGTCGATAGTGCCGGCGAAGACATCGCCATGCAGATGCAGGCAGAAGAGGTGGAGCCTTCGGATGACGATGACGAAGAGGACGATGACGGCGGTGCCGCCATTTCCGCCGCCAATCTGGCCCAGTTGAGGGTCGATGCGCTGGAACGCTTCGTCGCCATCCGCAAGTGCAATGACAAGATGCGCGCCGCGGTGACCAAGTACGGCCGCAGCAGCAAGCAACATGAAAAACTCCAGGAAGAACTGAGTAGCCATCTGATGGGCTTCCGCTTCTCGGCGCGGCAGGTTGAAAGCCTCTGTGACGGTGTGCGCAACATGGTTGAAGCGGTACGCTCGCACGAACGTGCGATCATGGATATCGCCGTCAACAAATGCGCCATGCCACGCCCGCATTTCATCAAGACCTTCCCCGGCAATGAAGGCAATGATGAATGGGTGGTCGCTGAAATCGCCAGCAAGAAGTCCAACAGCGAAATGCTGGAGCGCCTTCAGTACGACATCAACGAGCACCAGGAAAAACTGCGCGATTTGCAGGACCAGTCGGGCTTGCCGGTGAAGGACCTGAAGGACATCAACAAGCAGATGTCCACCGGTGAGGCCAAGGCCCGCCGCGCCAAGCGCGAGATGATCGAGGCCAACCTGCGTCTGGTGATCTCCATCGCCAAGAAATACACCAACCGCGGCCTGCAGTTCCTCGACCTGATCCAGGAAGGCAACATCGGCCTGATGAAGGCGGTCGACAAGTTCGAGTACCGCCGCGGCTACAAGTTCTCGACCTACGCCACCTGGTGGATCCGGCAGGCCATCACCCGCTCGATTGCCGACCAGGCGCGCACCATTCGCATCCCGGTGCACATGATCGAGACCATCAACAAGATGAACCGGATCAGCCGCCAGATCCTGCAGGAAACCGGCCAGGAACCCGATCCGGCCACCCTGGCCCTGAAGATGGAAATGCCCGAGGACAAGATTCGCAAGATCATGAAGATTTCCAAGGAACCCATCTCCATGGAAACCCCGATCGGCGACGACGAGGACTCGCATCTGGGCGACTTCATCGAAGACCAGTCCACCCTGGCCCCGGTCGAAGCCGCGCTGTACTCCAGCCTGCAGAACGCCACCCAGGACGTGCTGGACTCGCTCACCCCGCGTGAGGCCAAGGTTCTGCGCATGCGCTTCGGCATCGAGATGAACACCGATCACACGCTGGAAGAAGTCGGCAAGCAGTTCGACGTCACCCGCGAGCGGATTCGCCAGATCGAAGCCAAGGCGCTGCGCAAGCTGCGTCATCCTTCCCGATCCGAGCGGCTGCGCAGCTTCCTCGATTGACGATTACCCGGGGCGGGCAACCGCCCCGCCGGGCCTGTAGCTCAGTTGGTTAGAGCAGAGGACTCATAATCCTTTGGTCCACGGTTCAAGTCCGTGCGGGCCCACCACT
>JBBIJC010000094.1:0-9579 GCA_037446165.1 Hydrogenophilales bacterium
AGCTTGTCGGCGTCAGCGAACTGCGGCGGCCTGGCCTTCACGGTCAGCCGGATGAAGTGGTGGTTGAAGGTGTCCAGCGCGATATGCATGGGCCGGATGTCGCCCTGTTCCAGGGCCCGTTTCTTGCTGCGCAGATAGAGGTCGAAGTCGGCGCCCTGCATGGTTTCATCCCAGGGCCCGAGCTTGTCCAGCGCGGACCGGGTCATCATCACGGTGTTGCCGACGAAGCCTTCGGCGGCCTGCAGTTTGAAGCGTGCGTAACGCCCGGTGCAGAAACCTTCCCAATCGCCACGGTACATCCAGCGGTGCATCAGGCGCAGGCTGAAGTCTGTGACGCCAATCAGGGAGCAGACGCCCTTGATTCGCTTCCAGCGCCGCTTGATCGTCTGGGTCGCTTCCTGGGTTTCGAGTTGCTCCAGGCCGCAGCAGGTGGCGACTTCCAGGCCATTGGCGGTCATGTTGTCCATCAGGTGCCGGTCCCAGCCCGGGCTGACGATGATGTCGTTATTGAGGAAGCCGAGCCAGTCACCCTGGGCGATGGCGATGCCCTGATTCTGGGTGACCGGGTAGGAATAATTCGCGCTGTTGCGGATGACCCGTGCGCCGACGCTCTCGAAGAATTCGGCGCTGCCGTCGGTGGAGGCGTTGTCGATGATGATCAGTTCGAATGGCGTGGCCGTGTAACGCTTCAGATGTTCCCAGAACAGCCGGTTGACCGGCAGCTGGTTATGGATGGCGGTGATGATGCTGAGCATGGCGTACCTGTGGGAGAATGAAGGCCATGCCTTCCGATTGTCCGAAATAACCCGTCCCCATGCGCATTCTGGTCGTCAAGACAACCTCGCTGGGCGACCTGGTCCATATGCTGCCTGCCCTGACCGAGGCCGCTGCCGCGGTGCCCGGCCTGAGTGCCGACTGGGTGGCCGAGGAGGGCTTCGCGACGGTACCGACCTTGCATCCGGTGGTCGATCGGGTGATTCCGGTCGCCCTGCGCCGCTGGCGGAAAAGGCCGCTGTCGGGCGAGGTGCGTCGGGAATGGGGCGGGTTCATCACATCCTTGCGTTCGGAAAGCTACGATCTGGTTCTGGATAGCCAGGGCCTGCTGAAAAGCGCATTGCTGGCGGCATTGGCGCATGGCCCCCGGGCAGGGCTGGATTTTGCCAGTGCAAGGGAGCCCTTGGCGAGCCTTGTTTATCGATACCGCTACCCGGTTCCGCCAGAATGGCATGCAATCACCCGCAACCGCGCGCTGATGGCCCAGGCGCTGGGTTATGCCATGGGCCCGGAAGACGTGTTCAGTTACGGGGTGATGCCGCCGTCAGTCGGCAACCTGGACTTGCCGGACCCGTTCGTCGTTGCCTTGCATGGCACGGCTCGGCCTGAAAAAGAGTACCCGGAAACCCACTGGCAGGAGTTGATCGGTCGGGTGGGTGCAGCAGGACTGACGGTGCTGCTACCCTGGGGCAATGAACGGGAACGTGAGCGCGCGCAACGCCTGGCGGCCGCCTGTCCGGGGGCCAGGGTTCTGCCCAGGTTGGGCTTGGCCGATATTTCAGCCATTCTGGGACGGGCGACCGGCGTGATCGGGGTGGATACCGGATTGATGCACCTGGCGGCGGCCTTCCGCAAGCCCGGCGTCGGGCTTTATCCGGCGACGTCCCCGGCCCGGTTCGGAGCCTGGTCAGAACCGGGGGGGGCAACCATCGAAAACCTGTCCAGGCCGGATGATTTGATGCCGGACAAGGTGATCGAAAGCTTGCATAGGCAGCTTGCCCGGTCGGTTTGAGGCAGCAGATCGCGAAAGATGTCAACTGTCTCAAATTCGACTGTTAACGTCATATACCTGGACAGATCGTCGCACTTTACGTCAAAATTCGCCGGCCTCAACTCGCCCATGCGGCTCAATCCGATGCCCAGAAAGCGCACTTCCCGACCGGAAACACAAACCCCTCATGCGGACGCCCGCACGATACTGGTTTTGCACGGCCCCAATCTGAATTTGCTGGGCAGCCGTGAGCCTGAGCACTACGGCAGCCAGACCCTGGCAGACATCAACCAGGCCCTGAACGAACAGGCCAAGGCCGCTGGCGTGGCGGTTGACTGTTTTCAAAGCAACGCCGAACACGCGTTGATCGAGCGTATTCACAGCGCCCGAGACCAGCGGATCGGTTTCATCATCATCAATCCGGCTGCCTTTACCCATACCAGCATCGCCCTGCGCGATGCACTGGCCGCAGTGAAAATCCCGTTCATCGAGGTGCATCTGTCCAATGTCAACGCCCGCGAGGCCTTCCGCCAGCATTCCTACCTGTCCGATCTGGCGGTGGGCGTGATCAGCGGACTGGGGGGCAAGGGCTATGGGTTCGCCTTGGACTATGCGCTTCACGCTTTGGAGGAAGACTAAATGGATCTACGCAAGCTGAAAAAACTCATCGACCTGGTGCAGGAATCCGGCATCGCGGAACTGGAAATCACCGAAGGTGAGGAAAAGGTCCGGATCACCAGCACGGTGGCCGGTGGCAGCAATTACTATTCCATGCCGATGGGCGGCGGGATGCCCATGATGGCCCAGGCTGCGCCCGCTGCCGCGGCCCCGGTTGCTCCTGTAGCCGAACTTCCGGCCGAGCCGGAAGGCCATACGGTCAAGTCGCCGATGGTGGGCACGTTCTACCGTTCCCCGTCGCCGGGCGCCAAGGCGTTCGTCGAAGTGGGCCAGCAGGTCAACGCCGGCGACACCCTGTGCATCATCGAGGCCATGAAGCTGATGAACGAGATCGAGGCGGATGTCAGCGGTGTGGTCAAGGCGATCCTGGTTGAAACCAGTCAGCCGGTCGAGTATGGCGAGCCGCTGTTCATCATCGGCTAAGCCCCTGGAGGCCTCTCAATGTTCGAAAAAATTCTGATCGCCAATCGGGGCGAGATAGCCTTGCGAATCCAGCGTGCCTGTCGCGAGATGGGCATCAAGACCGTGGCGGTGCACTCCGAAGCCGATGCCGAAGCCAAATACGTCCGCCTGGCCGACGAGTCGGTCTGCATCGGCCCGGCTCCATCGGCCAAAAGTTACCTGCACGTGCCCGCCATCATCGCTGCGGCCGAGGTGACCGACGCCGAGGCGATCCACCCCGGATATGGTTTCCTGTCCGAGAATGCCGACTTCGCCGAGCGGGTCGAGCAGTCCGGTTTTGTCTTCATTGGTCCGCGTCCGGAAACCATCCGCCTGATGGGCGACAAGGTCTCCGCCAAGGATGCCATGAAGGAAGCGGGTGTGCCCTGCGTGCCCGGTTCCGACGGGGCGCTGGGCGAGGATACCGATGAGTGGATGCGGATGGCCAACGACATCGGCTATCCGATCATCATCAAGGCGGCCGGCGGCGGCGGTGGACGAGGCATGCGCGTGGTGCATACCGACGCGGCCCTGATCCAGTCGGTGCAGATGACCCAGAACGAGGCCGGCGCGGCGTTCAACAATCCCGTCGTGTACATGGAGAAATACCTCCAGAACCCCCGCCACATCGAGTTTCAGGTGCTCGCCGACGAGCACGGCAACGCGGTTCACCTGGGCGAACGCGACTGCTCCATGCAGCGCCGCCATCAGAAGGTGCTGGAAGAGGCACCTGCGCCCGGACTCGATACCAAGCTGCGCAACAAGATCGGCGAGCGTTGCGCCGAGGCCTGCCGGAAGTTCGGCTACCGGGGCGCCGGCACCTTCGAATTCCTGTATGAGAACGGCGAGTTCTACTTCATCGAGATGAATACCCGGGTCCAGGTCGAGCACCCGGTCACCGAATTCATCACCGGAATCGACATCGTGCAGGAAACGATCCGTATCGCGGCGGGTGAAACGCTCTCGGTCAAGCAGAAGGACATCCACTTCCGCGGCCATGCGGTCGAATGCCGGATCAATGCCGAAGACCCGTTCACCTTCGTGCCTTCGCCCGGCCGCATCACGCTCTACCACGCGGCCGGCGGGCCGGGTATCCGGGTCGACTCGCATGTCTACCAGAATTACTACGTGCCGCCGCATTACGACTCGATGATCGGCAAGCTGATTTCCTACGGCGCGACTCGCGACCAGGCCATCGCCCGGATGCGGGTGGCGCTGTCCGAGATGATCGTGCAGGGCATCAAGACCAACATCCCGCTGCACCAGGAGTTGCTCAACGATGCCGCCGTGTTGCAGGGCGGGATGAGCATCCATTACCTGGAACAAAAGCTAGCCGCGCAAAAGGGATAGGTTCCAAGATGGCCTGGCTGTCCCTCAAACTGGCGGTGGACGGTGATCAGGCCGATGCCCTGTCCGATGCGCTGATGGCGGCGGGCGCGCTGTCGGTCTCGACCGAGGATCGCGACGCCGGTACCGAGGTCGAGGAAGCTCAATTCGGCGAGCCGGGGCTGGCCGATCCAAAATCCTGGAGACACAACTGGGTGGTCGCGCTGCTCGACAGCGGTGCCGATGTGCCGGCGTTATTGGCCAGCCTGGAGCTTCCTCAGGACATCGAATATCAGGTTGAAACGGTCGCCGAACAGGATTGGGTCCGGCTGACCCAGTCCCAGTTCGACCCCATTCCCATCTCCGGCCGGTTGTGGATCGTGCCCTCCTGGCACGAATCGCCGGATCCCGATGCCATCACCATCGTGCTCGATCCCGGTCTGGCTTTCGGTACCGGCAGTCACCCCACTACCCGGTTGTGCCTGCAATGGCTGGAGGCAAACCTGCGGCCGGGCGAGACAGTGCTCGATTACGGCTGCGGCTCGGGCATCCTGGCCATCGCCGCCGTCAAGCTCGGTGCCGGCCGGGTGGTCGGCGTTGACATCGACCCGCAGGCGGTGGAGGCGGCTCAGGATAACGCCGGACGCAATGCCGTTCAGGCTGATTTCCGCCTGTCCGGCGACCTGCCCGAAGGTGAGTACGACGTGGTGGTCGCCAATATCCTGACCAATCCGCTCAAGGCACTCATGCCCCTGCTGGCGGCACGTGCGCGTCCGGGTGGCCGCATCATCCTGTCCGGCATCCTGGAGGCCCAGGCGGAGGAGGTGATGGCGATCTATTCAGCGGCCTTCAAAATGCATCACGTTGCCGTTGATGAAGGCTGGGCACTGTTGACCGGCACCCGGAAGTAAGGGCCATTCCGGATCATGAGCGAACGCCCCGTCAAGCCATGCTGACCACCTGTCCAGAGTGCCGGACCACCTTCCGCATTGCCCACGACCAGCTGGAAATCCGGCGCGGTCTGGTGCGTTGCGGTTATTGCCGGGCGGTGTTCAATGCCTACGACACGCTGTTGCCCGAGTTCGAGGCGCCGTCGCGGGCAGAGGCCAATGCCATCCCGTTGTCGGTTCACCCGGTAGAACCGCCGCCAGCAAGGACCAGTGAGCCAGCGCCCAGCCCGATGCAGGCTGAACCGGTTGTCATGCCATGGCATGAAGGGCCTGAGCCGGAGCCGGTTGTCATGCCATGGCATGAAGAGCCAGCGCCAGCCGAAGATCCGTTCCTCGCGGTTGGAGGCGAGGTTCCCCGGCTGGACATGTATCAGCAGGTGAACCGCCTTGGTCAGGAGGAAAAGCCGACGCCTGACTCGTCTGTCCCGCACTCGATCGAAAACGCCGACACCATCCTCCTGTCCGATCTGCCGACCCGTGTCCGGAACGAGGCGGAGACGGGGATCGGGATGCGCGTGCTGTTCGGTGTCCTGAGTTTTCTGCTGATCGTGGCATTGCTTGGTCAACTGACCTATTTCCTGCGCGGCCCGCTTGCAGAATGGCTGCCCGAGTCCCGGCCGGTGCTGGAACAGGCCTGCCAGATGCTGGGCTGCACGGTCCCACTGAACCAGCAACTGGAACTGCTCAAGGTCGAATCGTCCTCTCTGGAAACCGACCCGGAGCAACCGACGCGCGCCAAGCTGAAGGTCAATTTCAGCAACCGCTCGCGTTCGGTCCAGGCCTGGCCGTGTTTCGTGCTGCGCCTGAGCGATCTGAAAAACTCGCCCTTGGCCCAGCGGGTCTTCTGGCCCAAGGATTATTTGCCGAAAACCAAGCCGGAGCGCGCCGGCATGGCGCCCATGAGCGAGCTGGAGTTCCAGCTGGATCTCGACCTGGGCGGCTTGTCGGCAGCGGGCTATGAGGTCAAGCCCCAATACCCCTGATACGTTGGCGAGTGTCACAAAAATCGTCTTGCCCCGGTCAAGAGTCGGGGGGGATAATCGCTGTCCTTTTTTTGTAACCAAATTTTCTTCTTGGGGGAATGGGCCATGTCCGACCTGACAGGCGCTTCTGTTCTCACTAAGACCAGCCCGGCCCTGCCGGTGGACTGGTACTTCGACCCGAAGCTTTACGCACTGGAGCAGAAACTCCTGTTCGAAAACGGACCGGGGTACGTGGGACACGAACTGATGGTGCCCGCCACGGGCGATTATCACGTGCTGGATTGGCTGCACGGCGGTGGCAAGATGCTGGTGCGCAACGAAGGCGGCGTGGAACTGATGTCCAACGTCTGCCGGCACCGCCAGGCTCAGATGCTGAAAGGCCGAGGCACGGCCAGGAACATCGTCTGCCCGTTCCATCGCTGGACCTATGACCTTGACGGCCAGTTGATGGGCGCGCCGCAATTCCCTGACAACCCCTGTCTTCATCTGGGCAAGAAGGCCCTGCAAGGCTGGAACGGCCTGCTGTTCGAGGGCAAGCGCGATGTCGTCGCCGATCTGTCGAAGATGGCCGCGGCCAAGGACCTCGATTTCTCCGGCTACGTCTACGACAAAACCGTGATCACCGATTACAGGTTCAACTGGAAGACCTTCATCGAGGTCTATCTGGAGGACTACCATGTCGTGCCCTACCATCCCGGCCTCGGCCATTTCGTCAATTGCGACGAGCTGAACTGGGAATACGGCGACTGGTGGTCGGTGCAGACCGTCGGCGTCAATCATGCCCTGTCCCGGCCCGGCAGCGAGATCTACCAGCGCTGGAGCGAGCAGGTGCTGCGCTACCGCGATGGCAAGCCGCCCGAACACGGCGCCATCTGGCTGACCTATTACCCCAACATCATGGTCGAGTGGTATCCGCACACCCTGTGCGTCAGCACCATCATCCCGACCGGGGTCGAGTCCTGCCTCAATGTGGTCGAGTACTACTACCCGGAAGAGATCGCCCTGTTCGAGCGCGAATATGTCGAGGCCGAACAGGCCGCCTACCGCGAGACGGCGGTCGAGGACGACGACATCTGCTACGGCATGCACAATGGCCGCAAGGCCTTGTATGAGCAGGGCATCAGTCAGGAAGGCCCGTACCAGTCGCCGACCGAGGACGGCATGGTGCACTTCCATGAGTGGTACCGGCGCATCATCGAACCGCATTTGTGATTTTCAGTCTGACCCGAAGCGGCCGCCCTGTGCGGCCGTTTTTCATAATCGAAGCTGGCGCGCACAATGTCGGCCAGACCTGACGGAGCGAGTGGCAATGCGAATACTGGTGATTGAAGACGACGGCAAGATTGCCGAGCTGGTGGTCAAGGGGTTGCGCCAGGCTGGCTATGAGGTGGAGCGCGCGGCCGACGGAAAGACCGGCCTCGACCGCCTGCGCGAGCCGGGCTGGGATGCGGCGGTGGTCGATATCATGCTGCCCTTCATCGACGGCCTGACCCTGGTCCAGTCGGCCCGCCAGACCGGCGTCAGCACACCGATCATCTTTCTGTCCGCCAAGCGCGAACTGGACGACCGGATCCGGGGCTTGCAGGCCGGGGGCGACGATTATCTGGTCAAGCCCTTTGCCTTCACCGAACTGCATGCGCGCATCCAGGCGCTGATCCGGCGGGCCAGCGGCGTGGCGGAACCGGTCAGGCTGGTGGCGGGCGATCTGGAGATGGATCTGGTGCGGCGCAGGGTGACTCGTGCCGGACGGGAAATCCAGCTCCAGCCGCGGGAATTCACGCTGCTCGAATATCTGCTCCGGCATAAGGGCGGCGTGGTGTCCAAGCTCAGCCTGATCGAGCATGTCTGGGACTACAGTTTCGACCCGCAGACCAGTGTGGTCGAAACCACGGTAAGCCGTTTGCGTACCAAGCTGCAGGAAGGCGCGGACGGAGGTGTCGACCTGATTCGCACGGTGCGTGGGGTGGGTTATGCCTTCGGTGCATGAACGGCCCACGCACAACCGTTCCATCGCACTCAAACTCACCCTGTTTTACGCGATTTTCTTCGGAATGCTGGCTTTGGCCGGCGGTGTAGTGCTGTTCAAACTGGTCCAGGTACACGTCCTGGATGAACTGGACGATGATATCTCCAGACAGAAGGAGGAGTTCGTCCGGGTTGTCACGCAGGGCGGGAAACTGACGGCTCTGGCGGGCGAGTTCGCCACCTACGAAGAATCATGCGGCAAGACCGACTGCTTTGCCCGGTTGACCGATGACCGGGGTGGGGTGCGCCTGACCTCGGATATGTCGATGTGGCCGAGGATGCCCCTGCCTGGGCAACTGCTGGTCAGGCACACTGGTTCGGGCGGGTTGTTCTCGACGGTTGACTTGCCGGATGACCGGCACAAGGCGCGCCTCCTGTCGGTGTCGATCCCCGGCCAGGGTTTTTTGCAGCTCGGTGTATCGCTGGCGGAAAGCGAATCCCTGTTCGAGCATTTCCGTCGTTATGGCGTGTTGATTCTGGCTACCATGCTGAGCCTGGGCGCCCTGATCGGCTGGGTCCTGGCGCGCAAGGCGATGGAGGGGGTCGAGGCCGTGACGCGCGCCTCGTGCAGCGTCGCGGCGGGCCATTTCTCGGAGCGGGTCGATGTCTCCGGACATGGACGCGAGATCGACGATCTGGTGCATTCCTTCAACCTGATGGTGGAGCGGGTGCAGACAGTAATGGGTGAAATGCGCCAGGTGAATGACAACATCGCGCACGACTTGCGCAGCCCTTTGACCCGCATTCGCGGTCTGGCCGAGAACGCGGCGGTAAATTGCCAATCTCACGCCGAAGGATCTGTCTTGGCGGGCGACATCGTCGAGGAATGCGATCGGTTGATGCAGACGATCAACACCATGCTGGATATCTCCGAGGCGGAGACGGGTGTGGGGCGCTTGCGTCGTGACCAGGTCAATATGGACGAACTGATCGATCAGGCCGGCGAACTTTTCTCCGGGGTTGCTGAGGACAAGGGTATTGCCCTCACGGTTGAGCGCCAGGACGCGGTTCATGTCGTTCAGGGCGACCGGCGCAAGCTGCAACGGGTGATTGCCAACCTCATCGACAACGCCATCAAGTACACACAGCCTGGTGGGAAGGTGCGGGTCGATCTGAGGAACGAACCGGGTCGGGTCTGCGTCGAGGTGAGCGATACCGGAATCGGTATTGAAGCAAAGGATCTGCCACGCATCTTCGAACGATTCTACCGCTGCGATGAAAGCCGGCATCAGACCGGAAACGGCCTGGGCTTGAGCCTGGCGCAGGCCATAGCCCGATCCCATGGTGGTGGTCTGTCGGTTGATTCCAGGCCGGGCAAAGGGAGCGTCTTCAGCCTGATCTTGCCAACCTGACAGACTTAGAGGTGCGTTGATTAATTTGTCATGCTCGCGTAGGCGGGCATCCAGTTTCT
>JBBIJC010000095.1:0-9231 GCA_037446165.1 Hydrogenophilales bacterium
GAAAATACTGGTCGGGGTGAGAGGATTCGAACCTCCGGCCTCCACGTCCCGAACGTGGCGCTCTACCAGGCTAAGCTACACCCCGAATTTTGCTTCAGTGGTCTCGGTTGACCGCAAAGGTCGGCAATTCTAGCAAAGCCTTCCGGTAAACGCTATCGGGCAGACAGGTTAATTCTGCACTGGCCTGAGCGGCTTCCCGGCGAGCGCATTCTATGGTGTATTCCAGCGCACCGGTGGCCTGAATGGCTTGCAGAATCAAGTCGAATTCATTGGCATTGCCTTGTTCGATGGCATTGCGCACGCAGGCGGCTTGTTCCGGCGTGCCGACGTTCATGACGTGGAGCAGGGGCAGGGTGGGTTTGCCTTCCGCCAGGTCGTCGCCGACATTCTTGCCGGTGACCTCAGCGTTGCCGGAGTAATCGAGCACATCGTCCACCAGCTGGAAGGCCGTGCCGAGGTGCATGCCGTAACGCCCAAGGGCGGCCTCGACAGCCTGGTCGGCGCCGCTGACGATGGCGCCCAGACGGCCGGACGCTTCGAACAGTTTGGCCGTCTTGTAGTGGATGACCTGGAGATAGGCGTCAATAGTGATGTTGGGGTCGTTACAGTTCATCAATTGCAGGACTTCGCCTTCTGCAATGGTGTTGGTGGCATCGGCCAGCACTTCCATGATGCGCATGTTCTTGATTCCGACCATCATCTGGAAGGCGCGGGAATAGAGGAAATCGCCGACCAGTACGCTGGCGGCGTTGCCGAACACGGCGTTGGCGGTATCGCGGCCCCGGCGCAATGCGGAGGCGTCGACCACATCGTCATGCAGCAGGGTGGCGGTATGGATGAATTCAACTACGGCAGCGAGCTCGTGGTGATGACTGCCCTGATAGCCCAGTGCCTTGGCGCAGAGCACTACCATGGCTGGGCGCATCCGTTTGCCGCCGCCGGCGATGATGTATTCCGCTACCTGGTTGACCAGCACCACCTCGGAATGCAGTTGCTCGCGAATGACCTGGTCCACTTCGGACATGTCATCGTTCAGGAGATCGGTCAGTGGGTTGGTGGTCACGCGGAGCAGTAATTTACCGTTGGTCGGTGGTGGTTATTCACGGGGCTTGCCTTCTTTGCTGGCAAGCGGTCCATAACTTCTGCGTAAGCTCGAGGCGGTAATGGCAAGGTTTACAGAAACTTGCATCACGCCGCTGGCGTCGCCGGAAGCAGGGCAGCGGATTATAGGGGATCACGATCAGGGTGGTCTAGGTATCCGTGTAACCTTGGGCAGCCAGTCATTCCTGTTCCGGGCCGGCTGGGCGGTCGTGCTAAAGTTAGCCAGCTTTTATAGTGATTGATCATGCTCGAACCTGACCGACTGATAGCCGCCACCCCCGTTTCCAAGGAAGAGGAGGTTCTCGAGCGCGCCTTGCGCCCACAATTCCTGCGCGACTATGTCGGCCAGGCACGGGCGCGAGAGCAACTGGAAATCTTCATCACCGCGGCCCGCAATCGGGGCGAGGCGCTCGACCATGTGCTGCTGTTCGGCCCGCCCGGGCTGGGCAAGACCACGCTGGCGCATATCGTCGCCAAGGAAATGGGCGTCAATCTGCGCACCACCTCCGGCCCGGTGCTGGAGCGGGCCGGTGATCTGGCCGCGCTGCTGACCAACCTGGAGCCGCGCGATGTGCTGTTCATCGACGAGATCCATCGCCTGAGCCCGGTGGTCGAGGAAATACTCTACCCGGCGCTGGAGGATTTCCAGCTCGACATCATGATCGGTGAGGGCCCTGCGGCACGTTCGGTCAAGCTCGACCTGCCTCCGTTTACCCTGGTCGGCGCGACCACCCGGGCCGGGATGCTGACCAACCCGCTGCGAGACCGCTTCGGCATCGTCGCCCGGCTGGAGTTCTACAACGCCGAGGAACTGACCCATATCGTCAAGCGCTCGGCGCAGCTGCTCAAGATCGAAATCTCGCCCGAGGGGGCGCTTGAAGTCGCCCGCCGTTCGCGGGGCACGCCGCGCATTGCCAACCGCCTGCTGCGCCGGGTGCGCGACTACGCCGAGGTCAAGGCGGACGGCCGGGTCGATAACGCGGTGGCCGATGCCGCGCTAAGAATGCTGGAAGTGGATTCGGCCGGTCTCGATGTCATGGACCGCAAGCTGCTGCAGGCTCTGCTGGAGAAATTCTCGGGCGGCCCGGTCGGCCTGGAAAATCTGGCGGCTGCGATCGGCGAAGCGGCGGACACCATCGAGGATGTGCTGGAACCTTACCTCATCCAGCAAGGCTTTCTGGCCCGCACGCCGCGCGGCCGGGCCGCGCAGCCGCTGGCCTACCGGCACTTCGGTTTGAGCACGCCGACTCGTTTGCAAAACACGGAGCTGTTCGATGAATAGAGCGCCTGTCTCAGGGAGAAACTCACCGTCCGTTGCTGTCGCAACCCTGTGGGGCGTGTCCATGTGGGCGCATCGTTGCGTTACAGCTCGTCGCCGTGGACGGCCACTGTCTCCTCGCTGCGCCTTGCGCTGCATCCCGCATGACCATGCCGAACAGTAAGTTTCCCCCTGAGACAGACGCCGCGGGTTTCGTCTGGCCGGTGCGGGTGTACTGGGAAGACACTGATGCCGGCGGCGTGGTCTATTACGCCAACTATCTCAAGTTCCTCGAACGGGCGCGCACTGAGTGGCTGCGCGCCCTGGACATCCACCAGACGGAACTTGCCGGGCGCGATGAGGTCATCTTCGTGGTGCGCCGGGTGGAGGCGGATTACCTGCGCCCGGCCCGGTTCGACGATGCCCTGATGGTGAACTGCTGGTTGCGCGAGGTCGGTCGTGCCAGTCTGGTCATGGAACAGGCCATCCTGCGCGCTGACGAGACCCTGCTGACCGCGCGCGTCAAAGTCGCCTGCGTCGGCGTTCAGTCATTCCGGCCGGCTAAAATCCCCGACCCTATTCTGGAAAGATTCACGAACTAAATGGAACTGAGCCAAGACCTGTCCTTCATCGAACTCATTCACCATGCAAGCTGGGTGGTCAAGATCATCCTGCTGCTGCTGCTGGGAGCATCGTTCATGTCCTGGTGGGCGATCTTCGACAAGATGTTCGCCCTGCGCAAGGAACGACGCGACGCCGAGGCCTTCGAGAAGGAGTTCTGGAGCGGCGGTTTCCAGGAGATCGTGAAACGGGTCAACAGCGTGAATCGCGGCTGCGGCATGGAGGAGGTGTTCCGGGCCGGCTACCGGGAGCTGACCAAGCTCAAGCGTCAGGCCGGCGTGGCTCCGGACAGCATGGTGGAAAGCGTGCGCCGCGCCATGCGCGCCACCTATCAGCGGGAAATGGATACCCTGGAGGCCAAGCTGCCTTTTCTGGCTACGGTCGGCTCGGTGTCGCCCTACGTTGGCCTGTTCGGTACGGTCTGGGGCATCATGAATGCCTTCCGCGGCCTGTCCAACGTGGCCCAGACCACGCTGGCCCAGGTGGCGCCGGGCATCGCCGAGGCCCTGATCGCTACCGCCATCGGCCTGTTCGCCGCCATCCCGGCGGTCATCGCCTACAACAACTTCACCCATGAACTGGACCGTCTGGCCAATCGCTACGACGTGTTCATGGAAGAGTTCTCCAATCTGCTGCAGCGGGAAGCCTACAAGTCATGATCCGGAAGCGGCCCCGAAGGGCCATGAATCAGATCAACGTGGTGCCCTACATCGACGTGATGCTGGTGCTGCTGGTCATCTTCATGGTGACCGCGCCCTTCATCAACCCGTCCCAGGTGGAACTGCCCAGCATCGGCAAGAGTAGCCAGGCGCCGGCTGCTCCGCTGGAGGTGATGATCCGCGCCGATGGTTCGTTGCAGTTGCGCGACCGGGGAAGCACCGGCGCGAGCGAGCGCGTTTCCGAGGTACGGCTGGCAGAGGCCGTTCAGCAGCGGCAGCAGGACAATCCAGGCCAGGCGGTGGTCATCTCGGCCGACAAATCGGTGCGCTATGAAAAGGTGATGCAGGTGATGGATCGCCTGCAACGACTGGGCGTGCCCCGTATCGGTTTGTTGGTCAAACCTGCGCAGACGTGAGTCAGGTCATTCCCAGCAACAGATATCTGTCCGGCGGACTGGCATTTCTGGTCCACCTGCTGTTTTTCGCCATACTGGTGTTCGGCGTGTCCTGGAAACGCCTGCCGGATGTGCCGGTCTATGCCGACATGTGGCGCAATTTGCCCTCGTCCGAACCGGTAGCGGCGCCCTCAGTGAAGAAGGTGGCGGCGCCGGAACCGCCGCCCAGGGCAGCGAAGCCTGCCCCCGAACCTGAGCCGGCCAAGGTGGATATTGCCCTGAAGGCCAGGGCTGCCAAGCGCAAGCACGAGGCCGAACTCAAGCTGGAAGAGACGGAAAAACGCCAGGAAGCCGACAAGCGCCGTCAGCTGGCAGATGAACTCAAGCAGCAGGAGCAGGCTCGCCTGGCACAGGAAGTGAAGCAGCTTCAGCTGCGCCAGAATCAGGAACGCCAGGCCGCCGAGCAGAAAAAACTGGCGCAGGACAAGGCCCGGAAAAACATGGACGCCCTGCTGGCCGAACAGTCTTCTCAGGAACTTAACCAGGAAAGCCAGGCCATAAAACAGCAAGCCACGTCTTCGGCGCGGGCCAGGCAGATTGCCGACTATGTCAGCCGGATACAGCAAAAGATTCGGGGCGAATTGCGTTTGCCGGTCAATCTGCAAGGCAATCCCGAGGTGGTGTACCGGGTCGACCTGTTGCCCAACGGCGAACTGATCCGCCTGACCCTGGTGCAGTCCAGCCGGCAGCCGGCCTACGACCAGGAAGTGGAGCGGGCGATCAGAAAGGCCAGCCCCTTGCCGCTGCCGCCGGACCGGGATCTCGCCTCGTCCTTCCGGAGCGGTCTGGAACTGCATTTCAAGCCTCATGACCGCTAAATTTCGGGCGGTTACGGTTAAACGAAAGGTTGTAATAGGATGTCGACTTCGATAACAGGGGATTCTTCGATGGCTGGTTTGCTTCGACTGGGTGCAGTCCTGGGCCTGCTTCTTGTTTCATTCTTGCCTGGCTTTGCCCGGGCCGGGATGAGCATCGAGATTGTCGGCGGCGCGGCCAGTCAGATCCCTATCGCGATTGCGCCCTTTGCCGCTCCCGGTGCGTCAAGCAACGACCCATCCGCGGTAGTGCGTGCAGACCTGGAGCACAGTGGCCTGTTCAAGCTGGTCGATACCACGGGCCTCGGGGTGCCGGGCGAGGCGCAAGCGGTTGCCTTTCCTCAATGGCGCAGCCGCAAGGCCGATGCCCTGGTAATCGGCCAGATCAGTACGCTGCAGGATGGCCGGGTGGAGATTCGTTTCCGGCTCTATGACGTGGTGCGCCAGAGCCAGCTGGCCGGCTTCAGCTATGTGGTGCCTCCGGCGAAGGCCCGCGCGATGGCCCACAAGATTGCGGACATCGTCTATGAAAAGCTGATCGGCGTGCCGGGCAACTTTGGCGGCCGCATCGCCTACGTCCTGAAACACAAGGGGCGGTACGAACTGCAGGTCGCCGATGCCGATGGTTTCAACAACGTCTCGATCATGCGATCGCCGGAACCGGTCATCTCTCCGGTCTGGTCGCCGGACGGCAACCGGGTGGCCTATGTCTCGTTCGAACGGAAGAAGCCAGTGGTGTTCGTCCAGGATCTGGCCAGCGGCCAGCGCAAGGCGGTGGCCAATTTCAAAGGCTCGAACTCGGCGCCAGCCTGGTCGCCCGATGGCAAGAAGCTGGCAGTGGCCCTGTCCAAGGATGCCTCCTCGCAGATCTATCTGATCAATGCCGGGGGCGGCACGCCCGAGCGGCTGACCCGGAGCAATGCGCTGGATACCGAGCCGGCCTTCAGCCCGGATGGCAGCTGGATCTATTTCACCTCGGACCGGGGCGGCAGCCCTCAGATCTACCGCATGCGTTCGAGCGGCGGGGCCGCCAGCCGGGTCACCTTCGATGGAACTTACAATGTATCGCCCAGTCTGTCCCCGGACGGGCGCTACATGAGCTTTATTCACCAGGATGGCGGTGGCTTCCACGTTGCGGTACTGGAACTGGCCTCAGGCCAGACCCAGGTGCTGACTGACACCCCACAGGACGAGTCGCCTCATTTTTCGCCGAACAGCCGGAGCATCCTCTATGCTACCCATGTCGGCGGCCGGGAGGTTTTGGCGACCGTGAGCGTGGATGGCCGGATCAAGCAACGGCTTACGCTTTCGGGCGACCTGCGGGAACCAGGCTGGGCGCCATGATTTCGGCCTTGGATGTGTGAAGTACCTTTTTTGCAGTTGGCAGTATCCAGACGGTATTTTTAATCACTTAAATTCAGGAGCAGTCAGATGAAACATCTATCTTTGGTTAGCCTGTTGATTGCCGGCGTCATGCTGAGCGCCTGTGGTACCACCGAGACTAAGGCCCCAGTGGTAGACCGGAGCGTGGCGACGGAGACAGCCAAACCTGCGGCTCCCGCCGGTCCGCAAGTCGAGACCCATGGTCTGGCTGCCGGTGCGACCGACCAGAGCCAGCCTCTGGAGGCCAATGGTTCCGGTATCGAGGGCGTGAGTGCGGCCGATGCCGCGAAGCTCAAGGACCCGAACAGCCTGTTGTCCAAGCGGATCGTCTATTTCGATTTCGACAAGTCGGCGATCAAGCCTGAGGCCCGTCCCCTGATCGAGGCCCATGCCCAGTTCCTGAAGGAACATGGCCAGGCCAAGGTCGTACTGCAAGGCAATACCGATGAACGCGGCAGCCGGGAATACAATATGGCCCTAGGCCAGCGTCGTGCCGACAGCGTCAAGCAGGCGATGGCGGTTCTGGGCGTGAAGGATGATCAAATCGAAACCATCAGTTTCGGCGAGGAAAAGCCGGTCGCGGATGGACATGACGAGGCAGCATGGCAACAAAACCGACGTACCGAGATTCACTACAAGGGCGAATAATCGCGATGCGGCGTATCGGCTTATCTCTTCTGCTCATCTCACCGCTGTTCCTGTCTGCCGGAACGGCGGTGGCCGACAGTTCCACTCCCCCGGTGCAGTCCAGTGCCGACGATCAGTGTTTCCAGGCCCTGCAAGGTCGCCTGGATGACCTGTCCAAGCGCATGTCGCGGCTGGAGGACCAGGCCAGCAGTCAGGGCGTTCTGAGCCTGCTCAATCAGCTGGAGTCGATGGAGGCGGAACTGGCCAGGCTGCGCGGCGCCCAGGATGAACTGGCGCATCAGCAGCAGCTTGCCGAAAAGCGGCAAAAGGATGTGATGGCCGATTTCGATCAGCGGCTCAAGGATGTCTCCGATCTGGCTGTTCGGCCAGCAAATGCCCAAGCGGGTCTGGCAGTGACGTCCGCCCCGTCCGTTGCTGCACCATCCGCGGCTTCATCCGATCCGGAAGCGGAAGCAAAAACGTATGAAGCGGCACTTAATCTGGTCAAGGCCAAGGACTACAAGGGCGCCGTCCCGGCCCTGAGCGGGTTCCTCAAGCAGTATCCCAATGCGGCGCTGGCCGGCAATGCTGCCTATTGGCTGGGCTTTTCCCATTATGCCCAGGGCGATTACAAGAATGCCCAGGTTGCCTATCAGCGCCTGCTGAAGGATTACCCGCAGCATGCCAAAGCGCCCGATGCCATGATCGGTCTGGCGCGTGCCGACATCCAGTTGGGCGAGGTGGACAAGGCCAGTCAGCTGCTCGATCAGGTGGTGGCCAAGTATCCGGGAACCTCTTCGGCCGAGACGGCCCAGAAGATGCAATCGCTGTTGAAGTGACCTGAACTTGAACGAGCGTCATTTGCGCATCAGCGAGATATTCTTTTCGCTGCAAGGGGAAGGCTTACGCATGGGGTTGCCCACGGTGTTCGTGCGCCTGACCGGCTGCCCGTTGCGCTGCGGCTATTGCGATACCACCTACGCCTTTCAGGGCGGCCAATGGATGGAGATCGGCGAGATTCTTGCCGCCGTCGCTGCGCATCCCACCCGCCATGTCACCGTCACCGGCGGTGAACCGCTGGCCCAGAAGGCCAGCCTGGATCTGATGACTGCCCTGTGCGATGCCGGTTATGACGTCTCCCTCGAAACCAGCGGCGCGTTGCCCATCGAAGCGGTCGATCCTCGAGTGGGCCGCATCGTCGATATCAAAACCCCCGGCTCGGGCGAGGTGGAACGCAACCTGTGGGCCAATCTCGACGTGTTGACCGAACGTGACGAGGTCAAGATCGTGCTGGTGGACGAGGCCGATTACCGCTGGGCGGTGGACATCGTGAGCCGACACGGGCTCGCTGAGCGTTGCACGGTCCTGTTCTCCTCCGCGCATGGCCAGCTCCAGCCCCGTGACCTGGCCGAATGGATACTGCGCGATGGCCTGCCGGTCCGCATGCAGATACAGTTGCACAAATTTTTGTGGGGCGAGGAAAAAGGTCGATGAACAAGCGGCGAGCAGTCGTATTGCTGTCCGGTGGCCTGGATTCCGCCACGGCATTGGCAGTGGCCAGGAACGAGGGCTATGAATGCTATGCCCTGAGCGTCGATTACGGCCAGCGCCACGCCTCCGAACTGAATGCCGCGCGTGCGGTCGCTGATCACTTAGGGGTGGCCGAATACCGCGTCGCCCACCTGGACATGGGTCAGTTCGGCGGCTCGGCGCTGACCGACAAGGACATGGTCGTGCCGACCTCGCCGACCGAAGGCATTCCCATCACCTACGTGCCTGCGCGCAACACTGTCATGCTGTCGCTGGCCCTGGGCTGGGCCGAAGTGCTGAACGCCGATGCCATCTACATCGGCGTCAATGCCGTCGACTACTCCGGTTACCCGGACTGCCGGCCTGAATTCATCGCGGCCTTCCAGAATCTGGCCAATCTGGCCACCAAGCGCGCCGTGGAAGGCCAGCCCATTACCATCGAAACCCCGCTCATGCACCTGAGCAAGGCGGAGATCATCCGGCTGGGCAGCGGGTTAGGCGTGGATTATGGTCTGACCGTTTCCTGCTACCAGGCCGATGAACACGGCCGAGCCTGCGGCGAATGCGATTCCTGCCGCTTCCGTCGACAGGGGTTCATCGAAGCCGACGTGGTCGACCCAACCTCGTATCAATCGGAGTCTCCGGGCCATCGAGGTTGACTGTCCGGCGTGAAGTTCGGATAATTCGCGCCCTTTA
Source organism: Hydrogenophilales bacterium (assembly GCA_037446165.1). GTDB lineage: Bacteria > Pseudomonadota > Gammaproteobacteria > Burkholderiales > Thiobacillaceae > Parasulfuritortus. The sequence goes on from JBBIJC010000095.1 coordinate 9,146, forward strand.
GCGGGTGGTTAGCTCAGTTGGTAGAGCAGCGGACTTTTAATCCGTTTGTCGTGGGTTCGAATCCCACACCGCCCACCAGACAAAAA
>JBBIJC010000096.1:0-9160 GCA_037446165.1 Hydrogenophilales bacterium
TCATCCGCTCAATTTCAGGCCGAATCAATAATCTGCGCTTGAGCTCAACATGGCAAGTTTGGTTTTGGACATTGAAGCAAGATCATTCTGCCTAGGCGCCCACCGGCAGTACTGGCCATCAATTGAGCGCGGAGGCCAGTTTGCGCCGATATTGAGCAACCAGCGGATCGCCTGCCAGCAGGTTGAACACCGAGAGCAGGGTCTTGCGCGCGGCGTCCTCGTTCCAGGTCCGATTCAGGCCGATCATCTCCAGCAATTCGTCCATCCCCTCTGCGTAACGGCCTGCGCCGATCAGCAGATTGGCCAGTTGCAGCCGGCTATCCATGTCGTCCGGGCTGGCGGCGATCTTCTGCCGCAGGGCCTCTTCGTCGGCGGCGCTGCCGGCCTTGGCGAAGTTCAGTTTGGCGGCCAGCCGGACTGCGCGCTCTGCGGTTTTGGCTTCTGCCGACAGTGAGTTCAGCAACTGGCGGGCTTCGTCCAGCTGGCCGTGCTCGGCCAGGATCTCGGCGGCGAGCAGGCGCACCGTTTCGTTTCCGGGGTCGAGCTGCGAGGCCTGACCGAGGGTCGCCAGGGCGCCATCCAGATCACCTGCTTCATGTTGGGTGATGGCCTGGGCGAGCAGTTCGTCCGCAGGCGAGGGGATCAGCCGGTCTAGGAATTCGCGGACTGCGCTTTCGGGCAGGGCGCCGGAGAACTCGTCGACGATCTGGCCGTTGATGACGGCCTTGACTGCCGGGATGCCGCGCACGCCGAATTGCGAGGCCAGTTCCTGGTTCTGGTCGGAGTCGATCTTGGCCAGGATGAACTTGCCCTGATATTCCTCGGCCAGTTTTTCCAGGATCGGTTTGAGCACCTTGCAGGGGCCGCACCACGGCGCCCAGAAATCGATCACCACGGGCGCCGTGTGCGAGCCCTCCATGACGATCTGCTGGAAATTATTGGCATCGACGTCGTAAGCGAACTGTCCCATGGTCAACCCTTCGCGATTCGTTTGGCCAGCTTGGCGGCCTGGCCGGTGTAGCTGGCCGGGGTCAGTTCGAGCAGATCCTTCTTGGCCCCCGCCGGGATCGCCAGACCGTCGATGAACTTGGCCATGCGCGCGGCGGTAATGCGCTTGCCGCGGGTCAGCTGTTTCAACTGCTCGTAGGGCTTCTCCAGTCCGTAGCGGCGCATCACGGTCTGGATCGGCTCGGCCAGGACTTCCCAGTTGGCCTCCAGGTCTTCGGCCAGGCGGGCCGGGTTGGCTTCCAGCTTGCCCAGGCCGCGCAACAGGCTTTCATAGCCGAGCAGGGCGTAACCGAGTGCACTGCCCATGTTGCGCAGCACCGTGGAGTCGGTCAGGTCGCGCTGCATGCGTGAGATCGGCAGCTTCTCGGACAGGTGGCGGAGCAGGGCGTTGGCCAGGCCCAGGTTGCCTTCGGAGTTTTCGAAATCGATGGGGTTGACCTTGTGTGGCATGGTCGAGGAGCCGACCTCGCCTTCCTTGGTCTTCTGCTTGAAATAGCCGAGCGAGATGTAGGTCCAGACATCACGGTCGAGATCGATCAGGATGGTGTTGATCCGGGCGCAGGCGTCGTACAGCTCGGCCATGTAGTCGTGCGGCTCGATCTGGATGGTGTAGGGGTTGAAGGTCAGGCCGAGATTGACCACGAAATGTTCGGCGAACTTTTCCCAGTCGAGCTTGGGGTAGGCGGCCATATGGGCGTTGTAGTTGCCCACTGCGCCATTGATCTTGCCCAGGTATTCCACTGCGGTCAGGCGCTTCATGGCGCGGCGCAGACGGTAGGCCACATTGGCGATCTCCTTGCCCAGGGTGGTCGGTGTGGCGGGTTGGCCATGGGTGCGGGACAGCATGGGCAGTTCAGCCAGTTCGCCCGCCAGTTGGGTCAGCTTGCGCTCGATCAGCTGCAGGGTCGGCTGAATCACCTTCGCCCGCGCGTCGCGCAGCATCAGGGCGTGCGCCAGGTTGTTGATGTCCTCGGAGGTGCAGGCGAAATGGATGAACTCGGAAACTTTGGCCACTTCGGCGTTGCCGGCCGTCTTGTCTTTCAGGAAGTACTCGACCGCCTTGACGTCGTGGTTGGTGACCTTTTCGTGATTCTTCACCGCTTCGGCATCGGCCAGCGAGAAGTGGGCCACGATCGCATCCAGCTCGGCCACGGTTTTCGCGGAAAAGGCAGGCACTTCCTTGATGCCCTTTTCATGGGCCAGGGCCTTGAGCCATTCGATCTCGACCAGCACGCGGTATCTGATCAGGCCGAATTCGCTGAAGTAGGGGGCCAGCCTGGCGCCGGTGCGGCGGTAGCGGCCATCCAGAGGGGAGAGAGCGGTGAGGGTGGTCAGTTCCATGGCGGTTCCTTCGTTATTTCTGGCGCAGGGCCAGGGTGATCTGGTTGCGCAGGGCCTTGATCAGACCGAGGGTTTGCTGGGCGAGTTGCAGCGCACCGTCGTGCTTGTCGGCATAAAGCACGGCGACGGTATGGTTGTTCAGGGTGATCGGCAAGAGCAGGAAAGAACGGGCGCCGATCCTGTCCGTGTACCAGGCGGGGATGCGCTCCCGGATGCTGTCAGCCAGGGTATCGGCGATCAGCAGGTCGGCATTTTTCGAGATGGCGACATGAAAGACATCCGGGGCAAAGGCCAGCGGGATCCGGAAGCTGGCCTTGTTGCGTTCGGCGTTGGGACCCAGTCCGATCCGGCCGACCAGCTCCTTGCCATGGGCGTCGATGGTGCAGATCAGCACGTTGTCGAAGCAGCGGGCGCGGTACAGCAGTTCCGCCGCAACGTGCAGCACGTCGGCTGGCTTGGCGTTTTCCAGGAGCAGGGTGGTCAGATCCTGCATGCCGGTGATCAGGATGGCGGTGGGGTCGTGCGATGGCACAGTGGGTTCTTCGGGCGGCGTCCGGAGTATGGCGCTGTCTTCGAGGTCGGCGCCGGGTTCAGTCCGGGCAGCGTCAGCGGCCTCTTCATCGCCCTTGTTCTGGTCACGGCTGAGCAGGCGGGAGAGCATCGGGCTCGACCGCACATCGACCTGCAAGGTGGCGGATTCCTTCTCCATGACCGCACTGGCCTGATAGACCAGTTCTTCCAGGTCGTCGGTCTGCAGATGGACGACTTCGCCATAGCGTTTGAGCAGGTTGGCATAGGCCTCCTTCGCCCCTTCCGGCTCACTGTCGCGGGTGGCGAGATAGAGGTCGTGGGCCATGTTGGCCATGACCTGCAGCCTGGGCACGTCGCTGCCGACGATTTTGGTCGAACTGGCCGGCAACGGTGCCATGCCTTGCAGCAGGCTGTTCGGCAGGTGCCAGTGGCGGCCGAGGGCGAGGCCGAAGTCGTCATAGGAGATGCCGAAAATGCGGCGCGAGGCGATCTCCTCGGTCAGGCCCTGGTCGGCGACGAGCTGTTCGACTTCCTTCGATTTGTCGAAGAAATGGAGCCGGCACATCATCCGGCCCAGGTTGCGGAACAGCGAGCAGATCAGCACTTCCTCGCCGTTACGCAGGCCGGTGCGATTGGCCATGGCCCGGCCGAGGACGCCGCAATAGAAGCTTTCCACCGCCTCGCCCTTGAGTTCGGCCGCCTGGGCGTGGTTGGCCAGGTGGTCGAACAGCATCAGCGACAGGGCGACATCGCGCACCGTGTCGTAGCCGAGGATGACGATCGCGCGCGAGACCGTGTTGACCGGCCCCGAGCCGAGTTGCTTGTAATGAACGGAGTTGACTACCCGGAGCAGCTTGTTGGTCAGCGAGACATCTTTCAGGATCGATTCGGTCAGCTCGTCGGTCCGGCTGTTTTCCGAGTTGGCGATGTGGTTGACCTTGGAGATGACCTGCGACAGGGCCGGAAAGTCGCGCGCCCTGGAAAGGTCGGCCAGCAGTTGCTGGGCGGTGGCGACTTCTTCCTGATCGGCTGCCACGGCGTCGGTCATATCGCTTTCCTGTCCAGCAGGGCCTGGGCCACGGTCATGGCGTCGACATGCTCCAGTTCACCGCCGGCCGGCAGGCCGCGCGCCATGCGGCTGACCTTGAGGCCTTTGGCTTTGAGTAGTTCGCCCAGGTAGTGCGCGGTGGCCTCGCCCTCGACGGTGAAATTGGTGGCCAGGATCACTTCCTCGGTGACGCCGTCCTGGGCGCGCTTGATCAGGCGGTCGAGGCCGATCTCGCGCGGACCGACGCCATCGAGCGGCGAGAGCCGGCCCATCAGGACGAAATACAGGCCCTTGTAGGCATGGGTTTCCTCCATCCGGTTCAGGTCCACCGGCATTTCCACCACGCACAGCTGGCGCGGGTCGCGACGCGGATCGGTGCAGCTGTCGCAGACCTCGACTTCGCTGTAGTTGTTGCAGCGGGCGCAGGGCTTCAGTCGCTCCAGGGCGGCGGTCAAACCGGCCGCCAGTCTGGCTGCGCCCAGGCGATCACGCTGCAGCAGGTGATAGGCCATGCGCGCTGCCGACTTGGGGCCGACGCCGGGCAGAACGCGCAGCGATTCGATCAGATTGGCGAGGGAAGCAGGGGTCACGCGTTCAGAACGGCAGCTTCATCCCGGGTGGCAGCGGCATGCCGGCGGTGACCGAGGACATCTTTTCCTGGGTGACGGTTTCGACCTTGCGCACGGCGTCGTTGACGGCGGCGGCGATCAGATCTTCGAGCATTTCCTTGTCGTCGGTCATCAGCGAGGTGTCGATGCTGACCCGGCGCACGTCGTGCTTGCCGTTCATGGTGACCTTGACCAGGCCGGCGCCGGAGACGCCCTCCACTTCCATTTCGGCGATCTTTTCCTGGGCCTTTTTCAGGTTTTCCTGCATCAGCTGGGCCTGCTTCATGAGGTTGCCGATTCCGCCTTTGATCATGGTGTCTGTTCTCCAATGGGTTTGATGTTGGTGACGGTGGCGTCGAAATCGCGCACCAGGGTCTGCACGAAGGGATCATCCATGACCGCGGCCTCGGCCTCGGCCTGGCGTACCGCCTTTTTCTGGGCGACGATCTCTGCCGGCGCCGCGCCGGAGGTGGCGCCCAGCTCGAATTCGATCCGCGCGCCCGACCCGAGCAGCTCGCGCAGCGCCACCCTGAGTTTTTCGCCCAGGCTGTCGAGCAGGCTTTTCTTGTCGCCGGGCAGGCGCAGCTTGAGGAAATCGGCGCTGTGATCGGCCAGCTCGCACAGCGCGGCCAGTTGCTTGACGCCTCCCGATAGGCGGCGGCTCAAGGCGAACCAGTCGCCGTCGAAGGCCGCGGGCCGGGTGGGCGCGGCGGTAAGTTCAACGGGCTTGGCCGAATGGGGCTGCTTTGATGAAAGTGGGGTGGCTGCCCTCTCCCCCGGCTTTTCCCCCGCTTGCGGAGGAGCGGTGCGCGGCAGCGCGGGAGGGGGGGGGCTGATTTGTCTTGCCTGAGCGAGTTCCTTGCCCGGTGCAAACGCCAGCATCCGCAGCAGTGTCATGCTGAATCCGGCGTATTCATCGGGCGCCAGTTCCAGGTCGCGCCGGCCCAGGGTGGCGATCTGGTAGTAAAGCTGCACGGTTTCCGGATCGATGCGGTCGGCCAGCGCAAACAGCCGGGCCCGTTCCGGCACGTCTTCGGCGACCGCCTCGGGTACCGCCTGGGCCAGCGCAATCTGTTGTAGCAGCAAGGCGAGGTCCTGCAAGGCGGCGTCAAAGGACAGGCTGCGCTCGGCGATGGCCTCAGCCTCATGCATCAGGTGCGGGCCGTCGGCCTCGGTCAGGGCTTCGAGCAGGGGGAACAGGTAGGCCTGGTCCACCGTGCCGAGCATGTCGCGGGTCTGCTGCTCGTGCACTGCGCCGCTGCCGTAGGCAATGGCCTGGTCGGTCAGGGACAGGGCATCGCGCATGCTGCCGGCGGCGGCGCGGGCGAGCAGGTTGAGCGCGCCTGGTTCGAACGGGATGCCTTCGCGGTCGAGCACCGTGCGCAGGTGGCCGGCGACGTGGCCGGGCGGCATCTGCTTGAGGTTGAACTGCAGGCAGCGCGACAGCACGGTGACCGGCACCTTCTGCGGATCGGTGGTGGCCAGGATGAAGACCACGTGCGCGGGCGGTTCCTCCAGCGTCTTCAGCATCGCGTTGAAGGCGTTCTTCGACAGCATGTGCACTTCGTCGATGATGTAGACCTTGTACCGGCCGGAGGTGGGCGCGTACTGGGCGTTCTCCAGGATCTCGCGCATGTTGTCGACGCCGGTGTAGGACGCGGCGTCGATCTCGATCAGGTCGACGAAGCGGCCGGCCTCGATCTGTTGGCAGGTCGGGCAGACGCCGCAGGGGGTGGCGGTGACGCCGGTGTCGCAGTTGAGGCAACGGGCCAGGATGCGGGCCAGGGTGGTCTTGCCCACGCCGCGGGTGCCGGTGAACAGGTAGGCATGATGCAACCGACCCTGTTCCAGGGCATTCGACAGGGCGCGGACCACATGCTCCTGACCGACCAGTTCGGCAAAGGATTTTGGCCGCCACTTGCGGGCCAGAACTTGATAACTCATGGCCGGATTTTAACAGAGGCGTGCCCGGCGGCCGGGCCTTAATAGAGGTAGGTCAGCCGGATTTCGTTCAGGTTGACGCCGTCACTGGGCTGGTTGATGTTGGCGCTGGAGAGGTGCTGAAAACGGTAACCCAGGTCGTACTGGCTCTTTTCGCCGAAGGTGACGCCAAGGCCGAGTAGCGGGCCCAACTGGATGTTGTTACTGAAACCGTGGTTGTCGTCGAGCTGTTTCCTGGACATGACATGCAGGCCGATGGCGGCATCCAGGTAGGGCTGGACCCCGCCCGATGCGTCCGGACGCAAACGAAAGACCGGGGTCGCGCTGGCATCCAGCAGATTGACACCGCCCGGTTCCTCGCTCTTCAAGTAGGCCAGGGCGGTCTCCCAGTATCCGGTCATGTGCCAGTTGCTGCGTTGCAGCCATTGCTTATGCCACTGCCGGATCATGCCGATCCTGGCCGACTGAATGCCGCTGTTGCCGCCGATGTCGATGAAGTAACCATCGACGGCCTGACTGGGTAGGGCCGTAAACAGGCTGGTGATCAGAAAGACAAGTGCTGCTGGTCTCACTCCAATCCTCCACTTGAAATAAGGGGTGGCGAGCCTGAACCCCGGCACTGGCATCATCCGCTGTGGCTGCTTCCTTCCGGACCTGACCAGGTTCACGGGCTAGCCATGCGGGGAGACCCGCCACGGCATATTCTATCCCAGAAGCCGGTATCTGGTTACTGTTCGTCGGCAGGGGCAGCGCGGCGGCGGCTTTGCACGGCCTGGGCCAGTTCGCGCAACAGCGGCTCGGTGTCGTCCCAGCCCAGGCAGGCGTCGGTGATCGAGATGCCATAGGCCGGGGCCTGATCCGGGCAGAGGTCCTGGCGACCGGGGTTGATATGGCTTTCGATCATCACGCCCATGATCCGGTTCTCGCCGCCGGCGATCTGTCCGGCCACGTCGTGGCCGACATCGATCTGGCGCTGGTACTGCTTGCTCGAATTGGCATGCGAGAAATCGACCATGACCTGCGGACGCAGGCCGGCCCCGGCCAGTTCCTGGCAAGCCGCCTCGACGCTGACGGCATCATAGTTGGTCTGCTTGCCGCCGCGCAGGATGACATGGCAGTCCGCGTTGCCGGCGGTCTTGAAGACGGCGACATGACCGGACTTGGTGATCGAGACGAAATGATGGTGGGAAGCGGCGGCCTTGATCGCGTCCACGGCGATGCGCAGGTTGCCGTCGGTACCGTTCTTGAATCCGACCGGGCAGGATAGGCCGGAAGCCAGCTGCCGGTGCGACTGCGATTCGGTGGTGCGGGCGCCGATCGCGCCCCACGACACCAGGTCGGCGATGTACTGGGGAGAAATCAGGTCGAGGAACTCGGTGCCGCAGGGCAGCCCAAGTTCATTGATTTCCAGCAGGAGCTTGCGCGCCAGGCGCAGGCCTTCGTTGATGTCGAAGCTTTCGTTCAGATGCGGGTCGTTGATCAGGCCCTTCCAGCCGACGGTGGTGCGCGGCTTCTCGAAATAGACCCGCATCACGATCACCAGGTCCTGATCCAGCTCGTCGGCCAGTGGCCTGAGCCGGCGGGCGTAGTCGAGCGCGGCAGCCGGGTCGTGGATGGAACACGGCCCGACCACCACCACCAGGCGGTCGTCGGCGCCGCGCAGCACGTCGTGGATCTGGCTGCGCGCGACGAATGTCGTCTTGATTGCCGCTTCGCTGGCCTTCAGTTCGCGCATGATCTGCATCGGTGCGAGCAACTCGTCGCTCTGCTCGATCCGGGTGTCGTCGGTGCGGTAGCCCACCATGATTTGCTCCTGTCTCAATTACGGCCCCTGAATGAAAAAACCGCCAGGGGCCTGGCGGTTTTTCGGGGAATTCGCGTTGCCTGCCCGCGTCACACTGTCCCGACCGCCATGGGCGTGGGGAAGAAATAAAATCGAAAAGTGTGGGTTTGGGTACACATCATGGCTTCGATGCTATCAGAGGTGGATGGAAACTCACAACAAAAACTCCGGTCTAGGGATAATTACCCTCCCTTGCCATGACTGGATGCCACCATGATCAAATCGCTGCTTGTAGCCCTTGCCCTGCTGGTCGGTAACGTAGCCCAGGCCGCCAACCCGAACGTTGAAATCAAGACCAATATGGGGACCATGACCCTGGAACTTTATCCGGATAAGGCGCCGGAGACGGTCAAGAATTTCCTGGGTTATGTGAAATCCGGTTTTTACGACGGCACCATTTTCCATCGGGTGATCGACGGCTTCATGATCCAGGGCGGTGGTTTCGATCAGTCTTTCAAACAGAAAACCACCGGCGCGCCGATCCATAACGAGGCCGCCAACGGCCTGAAGAACGATATCTACACCGTGGCCATGGCCAGGACCGGCGACCCCCATTCGGCCACGGCACAGTTCTTCGTCAACGTGGAACCCAACGCCTTCCTGAATTACCGCTCGCCCGATGTCATGGGCTACGGTTATTGCGTGTTCGGCAAGGTGGTCAAGGGGCAGGACGTGGTTGCCAAGATCGCCAAGGTGCCGACTGGGGCGTCGGGGCCGTTTGGCTCGGATGTGCCGTTGAATACGGTGGTGATTGAGAAGGTCAGGTTGGTGGGAGGGAAGTGACTTTTGTCCCTGCTGCGTGGATGGCGGTTAGTGGGTTGATTTTAGCGGCGTAGGCCG
>JBBIJC010000097.1:0-9006 GCA_037446165.1 Hydrogenophilales bacterium
AACGGCTACGGCAACGGCTACGGCAACGGTTATGGCAACGGCTACGGAAATGGCTACGGAAATGGCTACGGAAATGGCTACGGAAATGGCTACGGTCGGGGCTGGGGCAATGCCCGTTTAGGCTTCAACATGGACATGGACGGCTGGATGGACGACTGGTTCAACGGCAATGGCTGGGGCTGGAACCGCGATGGCTGGGGTGGGGGTCCAGGCTATTGGGGCAATAACGGCTGGGGCGGTCCCTGGAACAACGGTTGGGGTAACAACGGCTGGGGCGGTGGACCCTGGAACAGACGCTGGTGGTAAGCGTCCGGTTCGTGCTCAGGGCTGTTTGATCAGCAGCCCGTTGACCGCAATCAAGTCTGATTCGGTCAGGGTGCCCGCGGCAGCCTTCAAATCGAGCCCGCTCATCAGGGCGGCATAGCGGGCCGCCGCCAGGTCGCGTTCGGCGCCATACAGCTGCTGCTCGGCATTGAGCACATCGATCGCCGTCCGCACGCCCACTTCCTGACCCAGCCGGGTGGATTTCAACTGGATCTCGCTCGAGGCCACGGATTGTTGCAATGCCGTCACCCGCGCATTGCCCGAAATGACCCCGAGGAAGGCCTGGCGGGCATCCAGGGTTGCCTGTCTGCGCGCGTTGTCCAGGTCGAATCGGGCCTTTTCCTGGTTGGCCACGGCCTGGCGCACCAGAGAACGGGTTGCGCCGCCCTGATAGAGGTTCCAGCCTAGCTGCAGGCCGAGCACTGCGCTGCGGGTATTGACTCCAACCACGTTGCCGTAGACGCCATTGTTGGTCGCGTTGTAACTGGCGGCCAGATCGAGCGTGGGCTGGTAGCCCGCATTCTGTTTCGCGACTTCTCGGCGGGCGATTTCGGCATTGGCCTGGCCGACTGCCACCGACAGGCTGCTGGTCTCGGCCTGCTTGACCCAGGCGCTCATGTCGTCGGGCTGGGGGCGCGCCGCCTTGGCGTCCCTGGTCAGCGGATCGAGCCTGGGCGCCTCGGTCATGATCAGCTTTTCCAGGGTGCGGCGCTTGATCTCCAGGTCATTTTCGGCGCTGATCTCCAGCGCCTTGGTGGCGTCGAACCGGGCCTGTGCCTCATGGCTGTCGACTATGGTGGCGGAGCCGACCTCGAAACTCTTTTTGGCCTGCGCCAGCTGCTGGTCGATCGCGGCCTGCTGGGCCTGGACCGTGGCCAGGTTGTCTTGCGCCTGGAGCACGTCGAAGTAGGCCTGGGCGGTACGCAGGATCAAGCCTTGCTGGGCCAGCCGGAGCTGGGCCTCGACCGCCTGGACCTGCAGTCTGGCCTGCTCCAGCGTCTCCAGATTCTGCTTGCGGTAGATCGGCAGGGTCAGGCTCAGGGTGGCGCTGGGCGAGGTGTAATTGATCGAATGGTTGATGTTGGTATCGGTCGAGAAATAACCCAGACCGGCGGACAGGTTGACGCTGGGCAGCTGCAGCGCACGCGCCTGGGGTAAAGCCTCCAGGTTGGCTTTGTAGGCGGCCTGGGCCGAGGCGTAGACGGCGTCGTTCTGCTGGGCAAGGCGGTAGATGTCGGCCAGGTCGGCCGCATTGGCCTGCCAGGCGATCATGGCCAGGCCGGCGAGCAGAAACAGGTTGCGCATGGCGATGCTCAATAGGTCGGCATGGTCGGGTCGGCTTCCTTGGCCCAACCGTCTATCCCGCCGGACAGATTGATGACATGGGTGAAGCCGTTCTGCTCCAGGAAGCGCGCGGCGTGGTGGCTGCGTACGCCGTGATGGCAGATGACCACGATTTCCTGTCTGGGGTTCAACTCGCCCATGCGCAGCGGCACGCTTTGCAGCGACATGAGCTGGGCGCCCTCGAGGTGGCACAGGTTGTATTCCCACTGCTCGCGTACATCGAGCAGGTAAGGCTTCGGGCGGGCGGGATCGTCCAGCCAGGCCTTCAATTCAGAGGGGCGTAGATGTTTCATCTCAGAAGGCGAACCGTTCCGGTTCCAGGGCATGGATCAATGCCTTGACCTGGGTCTCGAACAGTTCGCTGCGCTGACAGGCGCCCGGGGCGACGCAGGTCACCAGAACCGCTGTCATCATGACCCCTTCGCCGACCAGCACGAACAGCCGGCCGCCCGGATTGAGCCGGTCCAGATAGGCCTCAGGCAGCACCGGCGAAGAGCCGGTCAGGACGATGGCGTCGAACGTGCCGTCCATGTTCCAGTCGCGGGCGGCATCGCCCAGCTTGACGGTGACATTTGCCAGGCCATGGGCCTTGAGTTTCTTCCCGGCCTCTTCCTGCAGTTCGGGGTCGATCTCGATGCTGACCACCTGCGCTGCCAGATTGGCCAGCAGGGCAGTGAAATAGCCGCTGCCGGTCCCCACTTCCAGCACCCGGTCGGCGGGCTTCAGTGCCAGGCTCTGCAGGACGCGCGCTTCAAGCTTGGGTTCCCACATGAATTGGCCGTTGCCGAGCGGGATCGCCATGTCGACGAAGGCCAGCGACCGATAAACCGCGGGCACGAAATCCTCCCGCTTCACTTTGGTCAGCAGGTCGAGCACCACCGGGTCCAGAACCTCCCAGGGGCGAATCTGCTGCTCAATCATCAAATAGCGTATCTGCTCGTAATCCATGGCCAGTCCTGCTTGTCAGAGTGGGGCGCGGGAAGCTTAGCATATTCAGTACATACGATGCCGGAACAGCCAGCCGGCCAGCAGCATGCTGCCGGCGCCGATCAGGGCCATGGGCCAGAACTGCGGCCAGAGCACGTCGAAGCCGGCGCCCTCCAGGAACACCTTGCGCAGGATGATCAGGAAGTAGCGCAGCGGATCGATCAGGGTCAGGGTCTGGACCAGCTCCGGCATGTTGTCGATCGGCGTGGCGAAGCCGGACAGGATCACCGCCGGCACCATGAACAGGAAGGCGCCGAGCAGGCCCTGCTGCTGGGTCGCCGACAGGGCCGAGATGAGCAGGCCGGCGCCGACGCCGGAGAGCAGGAACAGCGCCAGTCCGCAATAGAAGGCCGGCAGGCTGCCCAGGAATGGCACCTTGAACCAGAGCGTCGCCACCAGCAGGATCAGCGTCGCCTGGACGATGCCGATGACAAAGCCGGGCACGGTCTTGCCGAGCAGGATCTCGCCCGGCCGCAACGGCGTCACCAGCAGCTGGTCGAAGGTGCCCTGCTCGCGTTCGCGCGCCACGGTCAGCGCGGTCACCAGCATGGTCACGACCAGGGTCAGCATGCCGATGATGCCGGGGATGAAGAACCAGCGGCTCTCCAGGTTCGGGTTGAACCAGGCCCGGGTCACCAGCCGCGCCGGCGGCCCCTGCAGATCGTGCGCGGCGATCCAGTCGTCGTTGAACGCGTCGACCACGCTGCGCACGTAGTTGAGGCCGATCATGGCGGTGTTGGAATTGCGCCCGTCGATGATGACCTGCAGCGGCGCCGGCCGGCCGGCCAGCAGGTCGGCGCTGAAACGTGGCCCGATGTGGATCACCACCAGGACCTTGCGCACGTCGACCAGGGGAGCGATCTCGTTTTCGGAGTGCAGCTCGGCCACCTGGCTGAAGCTGGCCGCGCCGCGGAAGCGGGCGAGCAGATCGCGCGCGGCCTGGCCGCCGTCCTCGTTGTAGACGGCATAGGGCACCTGCTTCAGGTCGTAGGTGGCGGCATAGCCGAACACCAGCAGCTGGATCAGGGGCGGCACGATCAGCACCAGGCGGCTCTTGGGGTCCTTGAACAGGGCCAGGAACTCTTTCCGCACGAGGGCGAAGATGCGTTGCCACATGTCAGTCGAGCCGCTTTCTGGATTTCTTCCAGGTGACGGTCAGGAACACCGCCGCCATCAGGGCCAGCGCCAGCGCATTGGGCAGGATCACCGACCAGACGTCGCCGGCCAGAAACAGGGTCTGCACGATGGCGACGAAATAGCGCGCCACAATCAGGTGGGTGATGAGTTGCACGCCGGCCGGCATGCTGCCGATGTCGAAGATGAAACCGGAGAGCAGGAAGGCCGGCAGAAAGGTGGCGATGATGGCGATCTGGCCGGCGACGAACTGGCTGCGGGCCAGGGTCGAGATGGTCAGGCCCATACCCAGTGCGGCAAGCAGGAACAGGCTGGAACACAACCAGAGCACCCAGAACGAGCCGCGCAGGGGTACCTCGAACAGCCAGACCGCCAGTCCCACGGTGAGCAGCATGCCGCCGGTGCCGAGGGTGAAATAGGCGAACAGCTTGCCGAGCAGTACCTCGGTCATGCTGGCCGGCGTCACCATCAGCGCCTCCATGGTGCCGCGTTCCCACTCGCGGGCCATGACCAGCGCGGTCAGCAGCGCGCCGATCAGGGTCATGATGATGGCGACCAGGCCCGGTACCAGGTAGTTGCGGCTGCGCAGTTCGCCGTTGAACCAGATCCGGGTCTGCAGATCGACCGGCATCTTCAGCTCCTGGCCCTTGCCCGCCGCCTGTGCCGCCAGCCAGCTGCCCCACGCACCCTCGACATAGCCCTCGACCAGGCGGGCGGTGTTGGCGTCGACCCCGTCGACCACGACCTGGATCGCCGCACCGTCGGCCTGGCGCATGTGGCGCGAGAAATCGGAGCGCAGCCGGAGGATGCCCTTCACCTGGCCCTCGCGCAGCGCCTGCTCGGCCTGCGGCATCGAGCTCATGACGCTGGGCACGAAGTAGTGCGAGCCCTGCAGCGAGGCGGTGAAATCGGCGCTGTCATGGGACGGCGCCTCGGCCACCACCGCCAGCGGCACGTGGTCGGCGTCGAGCGAGACGCCGTAGCCGAACAGGATGAGCAGGAAGATCGGCATCAGGAAGGCGATGGCAATGCTGCTCGGGTCGCGGATGATCTGGAGGAACTCCTTGCGCACCAGGCCGCGCAGGCGCATGGCCGAGCCGCCGCGGGTGCTCATGCCGCCACCTCCTGCTGCTCGTTTTCCTCGACCAGGCGGATGAACGCGTCTTCCATGCTTGGCTCGGGGTTGTCCGCGCTGCGCGCAAGGGCCTTGATCGCGGCCGGCTCGTCCAGGGCCAGGATGCGCCCGGCGGCCATGATCGCCAGCCGGTCGCAGTACTCCGCCTCCTCCATGAAATGGGTGGTCACCAGCACGGTCACGCCCTGCCGGGCGAGGGCGTTGATGCGTTGCCAGAACTCACGCCGGGCGAGTGGATCGACACCCGAAGTCGGCTCGTCCAGGAACAGGATTTCCGGCCGGTGCATCAGGGCGCAGGCCATGGCCAGGCGCTGCTTGTAACCGAGCGGCAGGTCGGCGCTGAGCTGATCGGTGTAGCCGGCCAGTTCGAATTCGGTCATCGCCCAGTCGATGCGCTGCCGGCGTTCCAACCCCGCGAGGCCGTAGGTACGGGCAAAGAAATCGAGGTTCTGGGCCACCGAGAGATTGCCGTAGAGGGAGAATTTCTGCGACATGTAGCCGAGCCGGGCGCGCGCCGCAGACGCGGCGTGGCGCAGGTCATGACCGGCTACTTCGAGATGGCCCGCGCTGGCCGGCAGCAGCCCGCACAGCATGCGGAAGGTGGTGGTCTTGCCGGCGCCGTTGGCGCCCAGCAGGCCGAATATCTCGCCCCGGCGGATGTCGAAATCGACCCCGTCCACGGCCCAGAAATCGCCGAACCGGCGCCTGAGCCCGCTCACCCGGATAACCACGCCCTGTCCCGGCTCAGCCGCGGGTTTCGCCGCACCGTTCATCGCGCCGACATGATGTTCGACCAGATGCGACTTCCTCAGCAGGTCGATGAAGCCGTCCTCGAAGCGCGGCGGCAGCGGGCAGATCTCGATGCCGGGCAGCCGGGCGACGGCTTCCGGCACGCCGGGCCTGGCCGTGACCAGCCGGACATGCGCGCCCTGCACGAGGGCGTCGACGATTTCGGGTTGGCCATCCAGATCCGCCTGCAACTCGCGATTGCGCCGGCCCGCCTGGGTCACCGCCCAGGTCCGGCCTGCGACCCGCGCGCTGAATTCGGCCGGTTGTCCCTGATCCAGCACATGGCCTTCATGGAGCAGGATGACCTCGGCACAGCGCTCGGCCTCGTCGAGGTAGGCGGTGGACAGCAGCACGCTCATGCCCTCGCTGCGCACCAGCCGGTCGATGATCGCCCACAGTTCGCGGCGCGAGACCGGGTCCACGCCCACCGTCGGCTCGTCCAGCAGCAGCAGGCGCGGCGCCCGCACCAGGGTGCAGGCCAGGCCCAGCTTCTGCTTCATGCCGCCCGACAGCCGGCCGGCCGCCCGGCGGGTGAACGGTGCCAGCCCGGTCATGTGCATCAGCTCGGCATACCGGGCTGCGCGCGCATCGGGCGGCACGCCCTGCAGATCGGCGTACAGGTCGAGGTTCTCCTGCACGGTCAGGTCTTCGTAGAGCCCGAAACGCTGCGGCATGTAGCCGAGCATGGCCTGCACCGCCAGGGAGTCGCGGGTCGCGTTCAGTCCCAGCACCATGATCCGGCCGGCATTGGGCGCCAGCAGGCCGGCGGCAAGGCGCATGAAGGTGGTCTTGCCGGCGCCGTCCGGGCCGATCAGCCCGGTCACCTGGCCCGGACGGATGCTCAGGCTGACCCCGGTCAGTGCCGTCGTGACCTGGCGGCCGGTGCGGAACGACCGGGTGAGCGACTCGGTGACCAGGATCGGGTCTGCGGTCATTGCTTGCCGTTGCCGCAGGGCGAGCCGGCCGCCTTCTGGTCGTTGGCGATGGTCACCGTCACCGGCATGCCCTGACGCAGTTCCTCCTTGCCGTCGCAGGCGAACACGCGCGCCTGATAGACCAGGCTGGTGCGCAACTCGACCGTCTCCACGGTCTTGGGCGTGAATTCTGCCGCCGGCGAGACGTAGCCGACCCAGGCCTTGTATTTGCGGTCCGGATGACTGTCGGTGGTGATCGTGGCCAGGGCGCCGACCGGCACCCGGCCGAGCGCGCTTTCGGGCAGGTACACCCGCGCCCAGACCGGATCGGTCAGCGCCAGGGTGAAGGCCGATTTCTGCGGTGAGGCCATGTCGCCCGGTTCCAGGATGCGGTTCTCGATCACGCCGTTGTCGGGCGCGTACAGTTCGCCCTCGGCGATATCGTGCTTGAGTCCGGCCACCGCGGCATCCTGCGCCATCTGGGCGGCCTGGGCACCTGAGATGTCCTCCTTGCGTGGCCCGAGCACGGTCAGGCTATAGGCCGCGTCGGCCGCGTTCAGTCTTTCCTGCGCCGCGTCCAGATTGTTCTTCGCGCTGTCGGCCTGCTGCTGCGACACAAAGTGGCGTTCGACCAGGTCCCGCTGCCGTTTGTAGATCTGGCGTGCATCCTCGACCGCCGCCTTGGCGGCATCGCGCTGCGCGGCCGCCTGCCTGATTTCGTCCGGCCGCGAGCCGGCCTTCAGCTTAAGCAGGGTACTGCGCTGCACGCTCGACTGGGCTTCGGCCTGGGCCAGGGTCAGCCTGAGCCGCTCGGTATCCAGCCTGGCCAGCAACTGGCCCTTGCGCACCCGGTCGCCTTCCTGGACCAGCACCTGATCGACACGGCCATTGGCGTTGAAGGCCAGTTCGACCTGGCGGATATCGACGTTGCCATGCAGCACCAGTTTATTGTCCGCTCCGGCATGGTTGTGTTTGGTCCACCAGAAGGCCGCCACCCCTACCGCGACCAGAACCACAGGCACCACGATCAGCTTCTTGTCCATCGTCTATCCTTTACTTGGTTGCCCGCGCCCATGCCAGGGCAGGCAGACGCCTATCAATCCGGCCATTTTTAGCCCCATCGTCAGGCCATTGCAATGACATATGTCCTATATCCCTGCTCGATTCAGGCTTTTCGCAGCCTCATCGAAACGGTGTATCCTCTTCCCATTAACCATCGCTAGGGGTCTCCACCGCCATCCATTCGATCTGGCGCCGGAGTGAGAAACACCCTTGGAACCTGATCCGGGTCATACCGGCGTAGGGAAGCGAGGCCACCGCGCCGCCTTCCTTACATCTGCATAAAGGAAGGAAGACCATGAATGCCAATCCAGAGTTTCTCGCCGACAGCGCCCACGTCGACGAAGCCGCCATCCAGCCGCTGCCCAATTCGCGCAAGATCTACGTCGAAGGCAGCAGAGTCGATATCCAGGTGCCGATGCGCGAGATCAGCCAGGCCGACACGCCGACCGGCATGGGCGGCGAGAAGAACCCGCCGATCTACGTCTACGACTGTTCCGGGCCTTACTCGGATCCGAAGGTGAAGATCGATATCCGCCAGGGCCTGCCCGCCCTGCGCGCCCAGTGGATCGAGCAGCGCGGCGACACCGAAGTCCTGTCCGGCCTGACTTCCGAATACGGTCGTCAGCGCGCCGACATGGCCGACTTGTCCCGCCTGCGTTTCCCCGGCCTGCACCGCAAACCGCGTCGCGCCATCGCCGGTCGGAATGTGAGCCAGATGCACTATGCCCGTCAGGGCATCATCACCCCGGAGATGGAATTTATCGCGATTCGGGAAAACCTGCAGCGCAAGGCCTATCTGGAAACCCTGCGCAACAGTGGCCCGCAAGGACAGAAGCTGGCCAAGCTGATGGGCCGCCAGCATGCAGGCCAGAACTTCGGCGCCAGCATCCCGGACGAAATCAGCCCGGAATTCGTGCGCGACGAAGTCGCCCGCGGTCGCGCCATCATCCCCAACAACATCAACCACCCGGAAACCGAGCCGATGATCATCGGCCGCAACTTCCTGGTGAAGATCAATGCCAACATCGGCAATTCGGCGCTCGGCTCCTCGATCAACGAGGAAGTCGACAAGATGACCTGGGCGATCCGCTGGGGCGGCGACACGGTGATGGACCTGTCCACCGGCAAGAACATCCACGAAACGCGCGAGTGGATCATCCGCAACTCGCCTGTTCCAATTGGGACAGTGCCGATCTACCAGGCCCTGGAAAAGGTCGACGGCAAGGCCGAGGAACTGACCTGGGAGATGTTCCGCGACACCCTGATCGAACAGGCCGAACAGGGCGTCGACTACTTCACCATCCACGCCGGCGTGCT
>JBBIJC010000098.1:0-9003 GCA_037446165.1 Hydrogenophilales bacterium
AGGCTCCAGGAATAACCCATGACGCGCGGGGTGTCGGCTCAGACCTTGTCCTGGCTGAACACCCGGCCGTCCTTGCTGGAGTTATGCACCGCCTTTCCCGATGAGTGGAAGGCGGTGCAGCAGGAAATTGCCATTGCAGTCGAGGAGCATGACCAGGCCAGGATGCATCGACTGTTAAAGCCGGTCGGGGCGCCCAAAGCCGGTTTTCGAAAGGCTGGTCAGGAGGCCTACATACTGGCCGAGATCCGGCGCCGGATGGCGACGCTGGATATTGAACGGCGCAGCCTGGCAATCGCTGCAGGCAAATCCACGGGCAAGGTCCGCTTCAATCTGATCAATGGCTTCATCGCCCAGCGCCTGTTGTTCAGACGGGAATTCGAGCGCAAGCCGGTTTCCATGTTCTGGTTTCGCCTGTTCTGGCCATTGCTCTGGCAAAGACGTTTTCTGATGCCACTGGTCAAGCAACGTGGCATCTACTGTTTCTTTTCACGCGATCTGATTGAAAAACTGGCGGAGCTCATTGGCTCCCGTTCGTGCCTTGAAATCGCGGCGGGCGATGGAACGTTGACCCGATTTCTGCAGGAAGCCGGTGTCAATTGCCGGGCGACGGATGATTACAGTTGGCAGCATGACGTGCACTACCCCGAATCGGTACAGCGTATGGATGCGCACGCCGCCCTTGAACTCTACTCGCCTGAGGTGGTCATCTGTTCCTGGCCACCAGCCGGAAACGATTTCGAGCGGCATGTGTTCCTGACCCGAAGCGTGGAGACCTACATTGTCATCGTCAGCCAGTATCGTCATGCGAGCGGAAATTGGCCGGTTTACGAAGCACAAAAGTCGTTTGCATTGGAAGAAAGACTGTCATTGAGCCGCTTGGTCCTGCCGCCGGAGCTGGCTTCGGCGGTTTATCTTTTCAACAGAAAGCACGAGGCTGGAAATGACCGAACGTCAGGGTAGCCTGCGCAACCGAATACCGCGCTGGCTGATCGAAGCGGCAATCTTTGCTGTTGTACTGTTGGCAATCCAGGCCTGGCAGCAGCGCGACATTCCCAGCGGCAAGGCGCCGCAAACGGGGGGATATCTGGCAGATGGCCAGGCATTCTGCCTGAATGACTGGCGTGAGCATCACCCTGACAAGGTGGTCGCCCTGCATTTCTGGGCGGAATGGTGCCCGATCTGCAAAACGGAGGAGGGCAGCATCACCTCCGTTGCCAAGGACTGGCCGGTGATTTCGGTGGCCATGCAATCGGGAACAGCTGAACAAGTGAAGGCTCATCTCAAGCAGGAAGGGCTTGCCTGGTCGACGCTGGTGGATAGCACTGGCAGGATTGCATCCGACTATGGGCTGAAAGGTGTGCCGGCCTTCGTGGTGATCGACCGGAACGGGATCATCCGTTCCGTGTCGACTGGTTATACCAGCGAATTGGGGATGCGTGCCCGCCTGTGGTGGGCGGCCCGCTTCTGACTACTCGGGGTCGACAGCCAGACCGGCCGTACTGTTGAAACCGGAATCGACATAGCTGATCTCGCCGGTCATGCCCGAAGCCAGGTCGGAGAGCATGAAGGCGGCAACGTTGCCGACTTCCTCGATGGTCACGTTGCGGCGCAACGGCGAATGCTTCTCGCCCCAGGCCAGCAGCTTGTTGAAATCGGCGATGCCGCTCGCAGCCAGGGTCTTGATTGGACCAGCCGAAAGGCCATTCACCCGGATACCCTTCGGGCCGAGCGCAGCGGCCAGGTAATAGACACTAGCCTCCAGACTGGCCTTGGCCACGCCCATGACGTTGTAGTGGGGCACCGAGCGGACCGCACCCAGGTAGGTCATGGTCAGCAGGGCGGCCTTGCGGCCTTCCATCATCGGCAGGGCGGCCTTGGCCATAGCGGTGAAGGAGTAGCTGGAAATGTCATGTGCAATCCGGAAATATTCCCGATTGAGGTTTTCCAGATAATCGCCGGCCAGGGCCTGCTTGGGTACGAAGGCGATGGAGTGGACGATGCCATCGAGGCCGTCCCAGTGCTGGGCCAGATCCTTGAACAATTGCTCGATTTGTTCATCGCTGGAAACATCGCAGTCGAAACACAGTTTGGAACCGAAATCCTTCTCGGCCATTTCCGAGACCCGCTCCTTGACCCGCTCGCCCTGATAGCTGAAGGCCAGTTCGGCGCCCTCGCGCTTGCAGGCCTGGGCCACGCCGTAGGCGATGGAACGGTTACTGATGAGTCCGGTGATGAGTATCTTCTTGCCGGCGAGAAAGCCCACTTTTATTTTCCTTCTTGGGTTAATTTAACGATTGGTCACGATTATAACCACTTCCAATGAGTGGTCAGTTAGGTATAAAAGTTCCCAGGGGATCAGCACCCAGCGTACCTCGGAGGCTTTCCAGATAGCCTTCTCCACGAACCTCGTCGAGGTGGAACTTGGCCTGCTTCAGGCGCGCAGCTATACCAAATCGGGCGACCAGATCCTGATGGCTTGCCCGCAGCGCATAGGCTTCAAGATACTCGACGTGGCGTTCCCACAAGCGAATATCCCTGCCTTGTTTGGTCCGCAAACGCTGCAGATACCAATCGGAGGCCATCAGCGCATCCCGGTCAAAAAAGGCGCGGATATCAGGGTGATGCGCATCCTTACCCTCGTACTGACCATGAGCCATGATGTGCAGAATGGCTTTCAGCGGCGGGCAGGCTTCATCGATGCTGCCATCCTCGAAATAACTCTGGGCAACGCGTTGCTGGGCTTCCACAATGTTATCGACCCCATCGACGAATACCCCGAGGTCTTGCTTCTCGGGCCGCAGGATGTAATCGGGCAGAACAGCATTCGGGGTGTCGAAAATCTTGCCCATGAAGCCGTGCACGAAACGCTCGGTGATCCGGTAACCCAGTCGGCTGGCCAATACCATTCGGCCTTCGTGCTCGAAATCGGCAATCTTCTCCAGGCATCCGGTCTCGATCAACCAGCGCGGATCACGCTCCTGTGCGGTCAACCGGGACCAGATTTCCGGCACCAGCAGGCTGATGTCGTGATTGACCCGGAACTTGGGCCCGATCCAGCCTGCGGCAGTGGAATAGCCGGCATAACCAGTCAGGATGAAAGAAACCAGGGCGTTGTTCAGATCCGCCGTTGGCCTCAGTGCATTGAACGGCCCCTTGGTCAGCGCACCCTCAGAACCGGCCCCGGTCGTCGAGGGTGATTTGCCGGTCAGACTGCAGATAAAGTCCATGAACAGCTCAGGCAGTTCCTGATAATGGATCGGCCCGTATACCGCCAAGGCACGGATGCCAGGCTCCGGAGGATTGTTGCGGCGACCGACCAGGACCGCGTTGACCGGTTCGCAGACCGCACTGCCAAGTGGCACCTTGCGACTGAGGCGGGCACCGATTTCGCCAACGTAACGCCGTACCGGATCAGCAAGATCAGGCCGCAACTGGAGGTAGCGAGGGTTCTTGCTTGGCTTGCCATCGACCAGACGGGGGTGTGCCGACGAGGCCACATAGCCGTGGCCTTCGTCATGGGCGCCCTTCAGCATGGCACGCATCGGCTCGGTGTATTGATTGAAGCCCACCACGTCTTCAACAATTTCGGTCAGAGGCCCATCGCTGAGCGGTTCGAAATTGGCCAGGAAATTGTCCTGGCGCGCCATGTCGGCCTCGGCCTGTTCATCATAGCCAGGGATGATCGCATCGTCGGGGCGCTGGAACAGGCGTTCTTCGCAGTTCTTCACCAGTTTGACCGACGGATCGCTACTCTTCGGCGAGCGGTTATCCAGGCAATCTGCCGGCACCACCACGCTGGCGGAGATGTCGTCTTCCATCTGCACCTTTTCAGCCGCGATGAAATCCTGACGCAACTTGAATACCCGCCAGGCGCCGTTTTCCTCAAAGCCGACCCGCAAATAGGAACCAACCAGCTTGCGGTCGCCCAGTTTGAGTTCATGGCCAGGTTGTCCATTGATGAAATCAACCGACAACTGGCCACGCCAGTCATCGCCCCACTCTGGCCGGTACATGCGTTTGATGACGAAGGCCAGCGCCAGAATCCGGTTCGGGATGCTGTCCAGCCAAGCATTGTAAGCATTGGTGTAGGTTGGGGAGGGGGTGAGCAGTTTGATCATCGAGCCCAGGCTGCGTTCGGGGCTCAAGGGCTTGCGGGTGGAGTCCCGGTCCTCGCGCTCGAAGCCGGGTTTGAAGCGATCCGTGTAATCCCGATCGAAGATGGTCTGAATCTGGTCGAGGTCCTTGTCCAGGTCGTGGACAAAGAGATGGCCGTAAATGACGGCATCGTTCAGCGACTTGGATATCTCGGATTTGCCGCCGCCTGACACGGTGCAGGGCTTGTGGCAGAAGGTGCCTTCCGGATCGGTGCCTACCAATCT
The DNA here is from genome assembly GCA_037446165.1 of Hydrogenophilales bacterium. Classification (GTDB taxonomy): domain Bacteria; phylum Pseudomonadota; class Gammaproteobacteria; order Burkholderiales; family Thiobacillaceae; genus Parasulfuritortus. The sequence goes on from JBBIJC010000098.1 coordinate 4,380, forward strand.
CCAGGAGGGTGCCCCAGGATGCTTGAGCATTTCGATCTTGTAACCGCTGGGCTGGACGTAAATCTTTCCGGGACGCAGCTTGATGCATTGGCTGACGCCGCCTTTGTCCCAGGTGATGGTCTGGCTGGGCAGGTCCATGCGCAACGCCTGCGGCACATAAACCACATCCGGAAACTGCTTGTCGATGCCATAGCCCTCGGGCTGTAGGTCCATCAGCGCGCCGTAGTTGGCCGCCATTTCGGCAAAGCTGTAGCCATCGGGCCGGGTGCGACTGTCGACGCCGTATTCCTCGCCGTGGTTGCGGCGGGGAAAGGCGAGAGCACCACCGGCATGTTCTTCTTCTGCCAGACCGAACAGGTTGGCCGAGTAGCTGATCTGAGTCTTGACCTCTTTCTTGCAGTAACCGTAATAGTTGTCTGCGATGATGGTGAAGATGACCCCGCTGGCATCGCGCGCCGTGATCTTGAACGCAGCCCCCTCGTTGTAGAGTTCGGCCTCGTCCTGCCAGCACATGCCTTCCTCCCGCTGGCGCTCATTGGCAGCATCGATATGGGGCAGACCCAAGGCCTTTTTGGTGAAGCGATTCAGATGCGGGGCGAGGATCACGCAACCGGTGTGGCCAGTCCAGTGATCGACATCCAGACCGGCATCGTGAGAGGTCAGGAAAGGATTGCCGCCGTTGCCGAAAATGCTTTCGACAAAATCCAGGTTGCTTATCAGTGAGCCTGGCGCAAAGAAACGGATTTCCATGGATTTTTCCGGTTCGCGTCCGGGAATTTCCGGACACACGACCGGCCGCAATAGCAGTGAGGCAAACATCTGTGCTTCTTGCGGTTGACCTTGAGTGAAGGGAATGCTGAGTAGGCCCGCTGGAGGATTCAGCGCCTCGCGCAACAGGTTGGCGAACACCACTGCAGGGACGGCTTTCTTATCGCCTGGAATGGGAAGCCCGCCTTCCACGACGTGAAATGATCCCTTAGTGGTCCGTCGGTCGCTCGCCGGATTGTGCAGGACCCCGTTGCGAATACGATAGCTGCTTACATATTCATTGCTGAAAACATTGCTGTTTTTCGGCAGGGACAGCTCACGCGCCATGCCCCTGCGATCCAGGTTCAGTGTGTTGTCCGGCAGATGAGGAACAGGTACACCGACATCCGCCAGATAAGCGTCCAGAAAGTCCTGGATACGCCGGTCAGGCGGGCAGAGATAACCTGCCAGTAGCCGGGATTTCTCCCGATAGCTTTTCAGCAGATCCTCCGCCACAGCCAGGAAAGCGTGGTCACGACCATCCTGGCAGGGCGGTTGCCCGGAAGCAGCAAGCTTCAGGTTGATGTACATCTGGATGCTTTCACGCGCATCCTCATCCTCGATCGGACCGGTAAGCGATCCAAATTCGTGTAGCAAGTTCATGGTGTGCATTCAGCATGGAGGAGCCCGAAAACTCAGGGCAATAAGCGCATTTTATTCCAATTTGCCGAGACGTGGCTTGGCGCATAGTACGGATGCACGTATGTAAGCGTTTGTATTGTTGATACAAAACCAGCCGGGTATGATGGGCTTTCAGCCTTCGGACTGAACTCACCCCAAGTTGAAATACCGCTCAGGAGGTCTTATGAAAATGTTTACCCGTTTGATTGCCACCCTGTTGGCTGTTGCCGTATTTGCCCCGATTTCCGCCCAGGCCGGCGAACAGCAAGATCGCATGAAGGGTTGCGCCAAGCAGTACCACGAGCAAAATATCCCGAAAGATCAATACCGTGCATTCATGTCCAAGTGCCTGAAGAAAGACTCAGGCATGACCTCAACCGCCCCTGCAGCTGCCAAGCCAGCTCCTTCCGCCACCATGGCGGCGCCTGCCGCCCCTGCCGCTGCGGCCAAGGCAACCCAGAAAAACAAGATGAAGGAATGCAATGCCAATGCCAAAACTCAAAATCTCAAAGGTGCCGCGCGCAAGGATTTCATGAAGTCCTGCCTGAGCGGTTCAGCTGCCGCCCCTGCCAAGTAACTCCGGCCTGAAACCGGGAACGCCCAGCTTTTCGCTGGACGTTCCCGGAATGCTTCCAGATTGACACCATCCCCAGAACAAGACGAATCTTTCATGCGCGAGGCCATGTCGCTGGCCGAAGAGGCGTGGAAACTAGGCGAAGTCCCCGTTGGCGCTGTCGTCGTGAAAGATGGCCACGTCGTCGGCCGCGGTTTCAACCATCCCATCGCGGCACACGATCCGACCGCGCATGCGGAAGTCATGGCCTTGCGCGATGCAGCGCGCACACTCGGCAACTACCGCCTGCCGGACTGCACCCTTTACGTGACGATCGAGCCCTGCGCCATGTGTGCCGGGGCGATCTTTCATGCCCGGATCGACCGTGTGGTATATGGCGCGGCTGAATACAAGACCGGCTCGGCCGGGAGTGTGGTGAACCTGTTTGCCGAACCGCGTCTGAATCACCATGCAAGCCTTCAAGGCGGCCTGTTGAGTGAAGAGTGCGCTGGCTTGGTATCACGTTTCTTCGCACAGAAGCGCGCACAAAACCGTATCAAAAAAGAAGACGCTGGCTCATGAAAATACGCGTTGATCTGGCTCTGCAGCAACTTGATCTGCTCGACGACGAGGGTGCGGTTGTTGGCATGTGGCCGATATCGTCAGCCGCGAATGGGGCAGGGGAGGTGTGCGGCAGTTGTCAGACTCCGCGCGGCCAGCATATCGTCCGAGCCAAGATCGGTCAGAACCAACCTTTGAACACGGTGTTTGTCGGTCGGCGACCAACGGGCGAGATTTACCAATCATCACTGGCAGCGCAGGAGCCAGAACGGGACTGGATATTGACCCGAATCCTCTGGTTGTCAGGCAAGGAACCCGGCGTCAATCGCCTGGGCGATCGCGACAGCATGCGCCGTTACATCTACATCCACGGGACGCCTGACGAAACGTTCGAACAAGCGCCGCAATCGCATGGCTGCATCCGGATGCGGAACGCCGATCTGGTCGAGCTGTTCGATCGGACGCCGGTTTATACCCCGGTCGAAATCATCGAGGCCTGATCAGCGGCCTTTCAGCAATACCACCATGGCGCCGCCTCCGCCATCAACCGGGCGTGCGCTGACAAAGGCCAGGATCTCGTCGCGCTGGGTCAGCCAGTGCCGGACATGGATCTTCAATATCGGTTCGCGGTTGGGAGAACGCAAACCCTTGCCATGGATGATGCGGACACAGCGCACTCCTTGGCGCCTGCATTCATGCAGAAACTCAGCCAGTTCAATCTTGGCTTCAACCTTGGTCAAGCCGTGCAGGTCGAGCTCTGCCTGAATCAGCCACTCGCCCTGGCGCAGGCGACGCAGAGTCTGTCTGGCAATGCCAGGCCTGATAAATGAGGCATCGTCACCCATTTCAACATCTTCCTGCCAGCGAATCGGGTCTTCCATCGACTCCAGAATGACCTCGCGTTCATCTTTGAGCCGACTTAGAGGAAGCGGAGGCAAACGAATGACAGGATGCAGATAGCGCCCATGATGTGAAAGGGGAGTGACTTCGCCAATTGCCTCGGCGAAGTCAGCAGGGGTCTCCTCCAAAGAAGCGTGTTGTTGGTTATTAACGCTTCTTTTCATGGTGTTAAAAAGTCTTTTGAATCTTACTTATCAAGATAGCGCTCGGCATCCAGCGCGGCCTGGCAGCCCGATGCGGCACTCGTGATCGCCTGCTTGTAGATCATGTCCTGCACGTCGCCCGCGGCGAAGACGCCCGGTATGCTGGTCTGAGTGGCATTGCCGGTACGACCGCCCTGGGTAATCAGGTAGCCGTGATCCATTTCGAGCTGACCGGCGAACAGGCTGGTGTTGGGCTTGTGGCCGATAGCGATAAAGACGCCGGTCAGCTTGATTTCCTTGGTCGACTCGGATTTGACGTTCTTCAACCGCACTCCGGTAACGCCGCTGGCATCACCCAGCACTTCATCCAGCACCGAATCGGTTTCAAGAACGATTTTGCCTTCACGAACCTTTTCCATCAGGTGATCGACCATGATCTTCTCGGCCTTGAAGCTGTCGCGGCGGTGCACCAGGGTGACCTTGCTGGCAATATTGGCCAGATAAATGGCTTCTTCAACCGCTGTATTGCCGCCACCGATCACGGCAACTTCCTGATTCTTGTAGAAAAAACCATCGCAAGTGGCGCAGCCGGATACGCCGCGGCCCATGAATTTCTGTTCTGATTCCAGGCCCAGATACATTGCTGACGCCCCTGTGGCGATAATCAGCGCATCACAGGTGTAGGTGCCGGAGTCACCGATCAGGGTAAATGGCCTTTCGGTCAACTTGGCGGTATGGATGTGATCGAACACGATCTCGGTATTGAAGCGCTCGGCATGCTGCTGAAAACGGGTCATCAGATCGGGGCCCTGAACGCCATTGACATCAGCGGGCCAGTTGTCGACTTCTGTGGTGGTCATCAACTGACCACCTTGTTGCAGACCGGTGATGATGACCGGCTTCAGGTTGGCGCGGGCGGCATAAATGGCGGCGGTATAGCCCGCCGGGCCGGAGCCGAGAATCAGTAGAGGATTGTGTTTTACGGACATGCTTGCTCCTAGGGTCGGTAGGGTAACGATCAGTTGATACTATCTGGTAG
>JBBIJC010000099.1:0-6755 GCA_037446165.1 Hydrogenophilales bacterium
TCCGCCGCCTTGCGGGCAAACCACTTCTCGGCCTCCTCGTCCCAGTCGTCGGAACGGAAATACGGGTTGGAGCGCGGATGGACGATCATGTTGGGATCGACTTCGAGGCCGATACCCTCCAGGAAATTGACCAGGCCGATGCGTTCGATCATCTCGCCGGTCCGCTCGTGATCCAGGGCATTCTCGGCGAAGAAATCCAGGATGCTGCGGGCCAGGGTGTTCAGTTTCTCGAAGTCTTCATCCGTATCCAGCTTCATGAACGGGATGATGACCGTGCCCATGGTCGCGCCGATCTTGAGCACGCCCTTGCCGCCAACCAGGATGGTCACGCCCTTGTCCAGGCCAGGCAGCAGCGCGCCCGGCATGACGTTCAGGCAGTGCATGCAGCGCACGCAGTTGTGGTTGTCGATCGCCATCTCGGTCTCCAGGCCGACCCGCAGCACCGATTCATGCTCCTTCTTTGGTGAACCAAAATCGCGCAGGGTGATCGCCTTGGTCGGGCACAGGCTGACCACCATGTTGACCAGGTCGTTCATGCTGTGGTCTGCCATCCAGTCCTTGGCGATGGTCTCATTGGTCCGGATGTTGTCGCGCCAGGTGCCGATGGTGGCCATGTCGGAACGCTGGATGGCATTGACGCAGTCGTTCGGACAACCGGAAAACTTGAACTTGAACTTGTACGGCAGGCTGGGCCGGTGCATGTCGTCCAGATTGCTGTTGATCACCGTGCGCAGGGCGCGGGCCTCGTCGTAATTGGACATCTCGCAGCGGGCCGCGCCGACACAGGACATCGAGGTGCGCAACGCAGGACCGGCTCCACCCAGGTCAAAGCCTAAGGCATTGAGATTGTCGAAGGCATGCTGCACGTTGTCCGATTTGATGCCCTGGAACATGATGTCGCCGGACTGACCATGGAAGGCGATCAAGCCTGATCCTCCAGCATTCAGCCAGGCATCGCACAGCTTGCGCAGCAGGTCTGACGAATAATGCATGCCGGCCGGCGGCTGCACCCTTAGGGTATGGAACTCGGCGGCCTCCGGGAATAAGGGCTGGCCGCTTTCATCCTTCAGTTCGGTGAAACGCGGAATGATGCCGCCGCCATAGCCCAGCACGCCGACCGTGCCGCCCTTCCAGTAGCCCTTGCGGGTTTCGTAGGAGGTTTCCAGCTGGCCGAGCAGATCGGCCATCATCGGGTTTTCTCCAGCCAGCCGCTTGATGCCGGTGACGAAGGATGGCCACGGACCGGATTCCAGCTGGTCCAGCATTGGGGTGTCGGGGAGTTTGTTCATGTTGATTCCTCCTGAGAGTGTCTGTGTTATTACCATAGTAAATAACTCGGGTAATTCCAGTCACATCTGAATACAATGCCCATGCACCCATTCTCATCAGGGTCGAGGCCTGGCTCGACTCGGGATAGAATGCCCGACCACGCAAGGATTTCACCAACATGAAGAACGCCATTCTGGATCTTTTCCGCCGTCGATTTGCCTGCCACACCTTCCTCCCTGAGCGGACCATCGCCCGCGACGATCTGGACATCATTCTCGAAGCCGGCCGGCTATCGCCCTCCTCGTTCGGGCTGGAGCAATGGAAATTCGTGGTGGTGACCAAGCCGGAGGAAAAGACCGCCCTGCAAGCCGCCTGCTTCAATCAACCGCAGATCGGCAATGCCTCGGCCGTCGTCCTGATCCTGGCCAAGACCGCCGACCTGCACCCGGACACCGATTACATCAAGGCCCTGATGGCGCGTGAATATCCGGGCGAGGCGCTGGCGCCGGCGCTGGAAAACTACCGTGGCTTCCACGCGAATACCGATGTCAAGGCATGGAGCATCAGCCAATGCCATATTGCCGCCGCCAACATGATGACCGCGACCACGGCGGTGGGGCTGGATTCCTGCGCCATCGGCGGTTTCCTGCCGGATCAGGTGGCGCAATTGCTCGACATCGATCGCAGCCGCTATGAAATCGCCCTGATCCTGGCCCTGGGCCACTGCGCCGAATCGGCGCCGGCCAAACAGCGGCTGCCGCTGTCGGATCTGGTCCAGTACCGCTGACCTCCTGCCGCCCCCGTGGCGGCAGAAACCATTCAAGTTTTGGCTTCGGCAGCCGTAATAGCAGCAAAGCAAACCAAGCCGAGCCACCGTTGTCATTCGTCCGCCTCACACCTCAGAATCAAGCCAAACCTCTACCCCATGCCAGACAAGTACTGACGTGGGGGCTGTTATTTTTCTGGCTGGCTTACAGCGCGGCCGTGCTCGGCTGGCAGCTGGCCCATGATCCATCAATCACCGCCTTTGTCTGCGGTGCCCGATAAGCACAGGAGAACAGCACCATGAACGATGAACAAGTACTGCATGGCGTTCGCGCCCACGCGGACAAATTGATGCTGTATGCCCTGGCCGTCAACCTCGTGGTGTCGCTGGCAGTGGCGGCAATCGACCAGACCTGGGCTGTCGCCCTGGCTGTGGGCCTGCCCGCCCTGCTGGTGCCGTTCGGACTGTACCGGCTCGCACCGGGCTCGCTGCCCACCCGTCTCGCCGTTGCCAGTGCATTCATGATCTTTTGTGCCCTGCTGATCCAGCAGACGCGAGGCCAGATCGAGGCCCACTTCGGCATCTTCGTCCTGCTCGCCTTTCTGCTTTACTACCGCGACTGGCGCCCCATCGTCGCGGCGGCCGTGCTTATCGCCGTGCATCACCTGGCCTTCAATTACATGCAGGCCGCCAACCTGGGCGTCTACGTCCTGCTCAACGGGCCCAGCCTGCCCACCATCCTGGTCCATGCCGCTTATGTCGTGGCCGAAGCCGGGGTCTTGATCTACATGTCGGTCAGCCTGCGCACCGAGGCCCTGGAAAGCGCACATGTGGCCATGCTGGCCGAACGCATCGGCGCCGGCGACCTGAGCAACAAGATCACCAGCGGTCAGACCAGCAACATGCCGTTGCTGGCCAGGGTTGCAGAGATGCAAGAACGACTGACTGAAACAATGACCAAGGTACGGCAAGGATCGGACTCCGTCTCCCTCACCGCGGCTGAAATGGCCAGCAATGCTCAACAGGTGGACAGTTCGATGGAAATCCAGAGCGAGGCCACCAGCCGGATCGCCGCGACCATCGAGCAACTGACGGTTTCCATCAATCACCTTTCCGATAGTGCCGCGGAAACCCGGCAGATGGCCGAACACAGCGGCAATGCGTCGAACAAGGGGGCAATCGTGGTGAAATCGGCCATCGCGGAGATCCAGAATATCGCATCGGCGATCGGAACCCTGCAGAGCGACATGGAAAGACTGGGCAGCCAGTTCGACAGCGTGGCCAACGTGGTCAGCCTGATCAAGGACATCGCCGACCAGACCAACCTGCTGGCCCTGAATGCGGCCATCGAGGCGGCCCGCGCCGGCGAACAGGGACGCGGCTTTGCCGTGGTGGCCGATGAGGTCCGCAAACTTGCCGAACGGACCACGCAAGCCACAGGAGAGATTTCGCGCACCATGCAGGAAATGCAGAGCAGCAAGGATTCCGCACTGGTGGGCATCGCCGCAACGGTGAGCAAGGCCTCGCGCGGCATGGAACTGGCCAGTGAAGCCGGCAATTCCATCGACAGCATCGGCCATGGCGCCAGCAGTCTTCAGAGCAGGGTGACCGAAATCGCCAGCGCCCTGACCGAACAGAGTCAGGCAGCGCAGGACATCGCCCGCAATATCGAGGAGATATCGAGCATGACCCATTCCACCACGGCCACCGCCAACGCCACCAGGACCGACGCCGGCAAACTGTCCAGCATTTCAGCCACGCTGGCCGAGTCAGTCTCCCGCTTCAGGATCGCCTGACGGATCAATCGCGGACCGGCCTGGCCAGACCGGTCCGCCTCAGTCGAACACCACCGTCTTGTTGCCGTAGACCAGCACCCGGTTGTCGATGTGCCAGCGCACGGCGCGTGACAGCACCACCTTTTCCAGATCCGCCCCCTTCTGCACCAGATCATCAAGCTCATCACGGTGACTGATCCGGACCACGTCCTGCTCGATGATCGGCCCGTCATCCAGTATCTCGGTGACATAGTGGCTGGTCGCGCCGATCAGCTTCACCCCGCGTTCGAACGCCCGCTGGTACGGCTTGGCGCCATGGAAGGCGGGCAGGAAGGAATGATGGATGTTGATCACCCGGTTTTCCCACTGTTTGATGAACTCGGGCGACAGCACCTGCATGTAGCGCGCCAGGACAATGAAATCGACCCGGTGGGCGGCCATCAGGGCGAGCTGCTGCTGCTCCGCCTCGGCCTTGTTGTCCTTGGTCATAGCAATATGCTGGAAGGGGATGTTGTAGGCCTCGGCCAGCCAGAGCGTGTCCGGATGGTTGCTGACGATGAGCGGAATGTCGCAATACAGCTCGCCGGCATGATGCCGATAGAGCAGGTCGGCCAGGCAGTGGTCGTACTTGGAAACGAAGATGGCCAGCCTGGGCTTCACGCTCGACAAAGCCAGCCGCCAGGTCATCTGGTACTGCTCGGCGATCGGGGAAAAGGCCGCCTCGAACTGGTCCAGGCCGAGTCCGAACCCCTCCAGATCCCATTCCACCCGCATCAGGAACAGCCCCGCCACCTTGTCCTGATGCTGGTCGGCATGAAGGATGTTGGCATTGTGCGAGAACAGCAAGTTGGCGATCGCGGCAACCAAGCCCTTTCGATCGGGACAGGACACCAGCAGGCAGGCAGTGTTGTGCATGGTTTTGGTCGGTATGGCTTGCGAGAAGCCCGACATTCTACGTCATCGGACCGCCACCTCGACCGCATCCCCTTTATTTTCAAGGCCTTCCGACAAAACAGAAAAATTTGTTGACGGCCATATTTCAGACACTAGAATTAGCGCCAGATCATTCAGGAGACACTACATTTAGCGTTTCCTAATATATCCGCCCGAACCCGCATCAATACTGAAAAGACCGACAAAGGAGACCAAGGGATGCAGCTTTCCACCGATTTTCAGCCCACCAGGCCCGCCGCAGCGGGAGTCACGCCAGAGACCACCAACACCGCCCCGAGCTACACCGGTTACCAGATCATCCGCCGCAACGGCGCGGTCGTGATTTTCGAGCCGGCCAAGATCGCCGTCGCCGTGACCAAGGCCTTCATCGCGGTGAACGGCAGCCAGGCCGCGGCCTCGGCGCGGATCCGGGAACTGGTGGAAGGCCTGACCAGCGGCGTGGTCCAGGCCCTGATGCGGCGCCAGCCCAGCGGCGGCACCTTCCACATCGAGGACATCCAGGACCAGGTCGAACTGGCGCTGATGCGCTCCGGCGAACATGAAGCCGCCCGCGCCTACGTGCTGTATCGGGAAAAGCGTGCCGAGGAGCGGGCCAAGCAACGCCAGGAGCAGGCCGAGCAGCACACGCTGTACTGCACCGACGAAAACGGCCAGCGCGCCCCGATAAATCTGGAGCGCCTGTCCGGGCTGGTCACCGATGCCTGCGAAGGCCTGCCGGAAACCCACCCGCAACAGATCATCCAGGCCACCCTGCGCGACCTGTACGACGGCGTGCCCAAGACTGAGGTGCACAAATCGCTGGTCATGTCGGCCCGCTCCCTGATCGAAAAGGACCCGGACTATTCCCTGGTCACCGCCCGCCTGCTGCTCAACTCGATCCGCAGCGAAGTGCTGGGCGAGGATGTCACCCAGGCCGAGATGGCCACCCGCTACGCCGACTACTTCCCGGCCTACATCAAGGAAGGCATCGAGGCCGAACTGCTCGACGAGCGTCTGGCCCAGTTCGACCTGGCCCGCCTGGCCGCCGTGCTCGACGCCAAGCGCGACAACCAGTTCCAGTACCTCGGCCTGCAAACCCTGTACGACCGCTACTTCCTGCACATCGACGAACGCCGCATCGAGTTGCCGCAAGCCTTCTTCATGCGCGTCGCCATGGGCTTGAGCATCAACGAGATCAACCGCGAAGAGCGCGCCATCGAGTTCTACAACGTGCTGTCCAGCTTCGACTACATGTCCAGCACGCCGACCCTGTTCAACGCCGGCACCCGGCACAGCCAGCTCTCTTCCTGCTACCTGACCACGGTGCCGGACGACCTGGACGGCATCTACCAGTCGATCAAGGAAAACGCCCTGCTCCAGAAATACGCCGGCGGCCTGGGCAACGACTGGACCCGGGTCCGTTCGCTGGGCGCCTACATCAAGGGCACCAACGGCAAGTCTCAGGGCGTGGTGCCCTTCCTGAAAGTAGCCAACGATACCGCCGTCGCGGTCAACCAGGGCGGCAAGCGCAAGGGCGCGGTCTGCGCCTTCCTGGAAACCTGGCACATGGACATCGAGGAGTTCCTCGAACTGCGCAAGAACACCGGCGACGACCGCCGCCGCACCCACGACATGAACACCTCCAACTGGGTGCCCGACCTGTTCATGAAGCGGGTCATGGAAAACGCCGAGTGGACCCTGTTCTCGCCTTCCGATTGTCCGGACCTGCACGACCTGTTCGGCAAGGCCTTCGAGGAAGCCTACGTCCGCTATGAAGAGAAGGCGGCACGCGGCGAGATCAAGGTATTCAAGAAGGTGTCGGCCCTCGGCCTGTGGCGCAAGATGATCTCGATGCTGTTCGAGACCGGCCATCCCTGGATCACCTTCAAGGACGCCTGCAACGTGCGCTACACCAACCAGCACGTCGGCGTGGTGCACAGCTCCAACCTGTGCACCGAGATCACCCTGCACACCAACGACAACGAAATCGCGGTGTGCAACCTGGGCTCGGT